>JAKDPD010000008.1 GCA_030455605.1 Lactobacillus sp. | reverse complement strand
ACTTATGACTAATCACTATTTGAAAGGAAAAAATTAAATGGAATCAGATCGTTACCTTGGCCTAATCGAAGTCGAATTAGCTAAATTACCGACTTACGTTAATGAATTTTATTTAGGAACTAATCATGCGATTACGACCACCTACCAATATTTAACTGAAATTAGGCGTTTTTTTGACTGGCTACGTGCCACTGGCATTACCACTGCCAAAACCAATAAAGCTGTTCCCACCGAAGTTTTGGCACATCTGCGCCGTGATGATTTGCTGCTGTATGTTGATCATTTACGTCATTCAATGAACGCTCAGAGGCATTTAAATTCTCCTACGTCCATTAATCGGTCAATCAATGCCTTACGATCGCTATTTAAATTCTTAACCATTACTGCGGATAATCAAAATGGTGAGCCATATTTTGAACGCAATGTGATGCTGAAGATTGACTCCTTAAATAATACCCAAACGTTAAATTATCGTGCCCATGCCATGGCCAGTCATATGTATCGTGGTGAAATGAAATTCACCTTTATGACTTTCATTAATAATGAGTATGAGCAGCATTGCGATAAACGGGCTTTACCAGCGTTTAAAATTAATAAAGAACGTGACCTTGCATTAATTGCACTGATACTAGGAACAGGCGTTCGAGTTTCTGAAGCAGTTAATGTTAACTTAGCTGATATCAACTGGAAACAAAATATGCTTGATGTCACACGTAAAGGCGGGCAACGTGACAGTGTGCCCATTGCACCATGGACCATGCCATATCTCAAACAGTACCAAGCGTTGCGCGCACAGCGCTATCACGCTTTAAAAAAGGATACGGCCTTCTTTCTAACTATTTATCATGGCAACACGAGGCGTATTACGGCTAACTCAGTTGAAAAACTCGTCAAAAAATATTCGACTGCCTTTGGCCATCCCCTTACCCCCCATAAATTACGTCATACCTTGGCCAGCGAGCTGTACAACATTACTAAAGACCAAGTGCTCGTGTCACAACAACTTGGTCAAAAAGGCACCAGTGCGACTGATCTTTATACGCACGTTGATCAAACCGTGCAAAAAGAAGCCTTACATGAAATCAGTAATCTAGCAGAGCAAAAAAACAACTGAGTCATTAGCTCAGTTGTTTTTTTGTTAAGTAAAATTAGGCTTCAGTGACGGTAATGGTATTAATCACCACATCGTCAAGTGGCTTATCCATGGCATCACGCTTAACCTTGGCGATTTCATCGACCACCTCAAGGCCAGTCGTTACTTGGCCAAAGACAGTATGATGCCCATCGAGCCAAGGAGTACCGCCTTGGCGATAGGCTTCAATGATGGCCTCTGGATAACCAACATGCTTCATCTGACTCAAAATCCGCTTAGGCACATTCTTATTTTGGACAATGAAAAATTGGCTGCCATTGGTATTTGGACCAGCATTGGCCATCGATAAAGCACCACGTAAGTTGAATAGCTGATTTGAAAATTCATCAGCAAACGGCTTCCCCCACAGACTAGTACCACCGGTACCATTACCATCAGGATCCCCGCCTTGAATCATGAAGTCACTAATGACCCGGTGAAAAATTACGCCATCATAGTAACTTTTCTTAGCAAGGCCCACAAAGTTTTCAACCGTCTTTGGTGCCAATTTTGGGAATAGTGCGAGGGTAATGTCACCATGATTGGTTTGCATCACGACTTGGACACTAGCTTTAGCTAAATCTAATTGTGGATAGCTCATATTGCTCCTTTAAAATTAAGCTTCAAATGCTTGCGTTAATGGTGGGACGACTTGCTTTTTACGTGAAACGACACCAGGTAAGACCATTTCAGAGGCTTGCAACTTCTTACCGAAGGCTTTTTCAAAGACTGCCTTGGTTTCATCTGATCCAACCACTAAGGCACGTGAATCAGAATCAAGAATATTCGTAATTAACAGCATGAACATATCGTAGTGACTAGCAGTTGCAGCAGTCTTCATAGCAGCTAAAAAGGCATCTTTACGCGCCATTGCTTCAGCCAAATCAACCACATTAATTTGAGCAACACGAACGTTCTTGCCATTTAAGGCAAAACTTTTGGCATCAACATCAATTAATTCAGCCTCTGATTTAGCCGCAATATTGGTACCAGCCTTAAGCATATCTAAGCCGTAGCTTTGATAGTCAATCCCAGCTAATTTTGCTAATGCTGGCAAAGATTCGTGGTCATCAGGTGTCGTCGTTGGTGATTTTAATAATAAGGTGTCAGAAATAATTGCCGAAGCCATGATGCCAGCAATATTGCTAGGAATGGGAACATTATTCTCACGGAACATTTTCCAAACAATAGTCGAAGTGCAACCAACCGGTTCAGCACGATAATACAAAGGATTACTGGTATTAAAATTCATAATTCGGTGGTGATCAACCACATGTGTGACTTTCAAATCCGCAATATCAGCCACACTTTGTTGTGGTTCGTTATGATCCACGAGCATCACGGCCTTAACTTCACTACCAGCCTTTGTAATGACGCGTGGTGCTTTAAAGCCAAAAGCCTTCAGTGCATATGCAGTTTCATCATTGGGTTCACCCAATGCAACTGCTTCAGTATTGTAACCTAACTTGTTTTGCAAATAGGAATACGCAATCGCCGTACCAATTGCATCTGTGTCTGGATTCTGATGACCGAAAACAAATTCTTTTTCCATTTTTCTTCCTCTTCCGTCTAATTTGATGATTATGCCTTGTTTATGTTAACCCATTTTTAGCTTAGCAGCTAGAATAATCTAGTTGCGTCTACTCGCTCATCGCTTAAAGGACGCCCTAAAGTCATGGTGACCGGCGTACCATCCAGCTCAGGATCCATGACAAAGGAACCATTGGAGTAGCGATCCCCTACAGGGTAAGCATTCGTTGCAACTGTCACCTGTCTGGCGCTTGAAGTCGTAATTAATAATTGATGATTTTGCAGGTAGGCCGTGACCGCCGCAATCCGATGCGGCTTGGTTTTCAATTCACGTAATACCATGACACCGCGTTTAGCACGCGAAACAGCATGAATGATTTCGGCCTTAATTTGTTTAAAGGCACCGCGCTGGGTCATGATACCAATATGATAATCACTCGCTGCTTCAGGCTGAATTAAGACATAAGCGACGACTGTATCACCCTCTTTTAAGTTAACTGACTTGACACCAGCCGCCTTAGCACCTAGTTCCGGTACTTCAGCAGTCGCAAAGCGAACAGCGTAAGCATGACTGGTAAACAAAATGATGTCAGTTGCCGCATCAGCTGCCAGCAAATCAACTCTCAGCACAATGTCATCAGCAGACTTAAGCTTCATCGCTGTAATTGCACGTGAACGATACGTTCTGGTTGGCTGTAATTGCGCCAATGGGACTTGTTTGATATAGCCATCGCGACTTGCTAATAAGAAGCAGACATTGGCATCTAAATGCGGCACCTCAAAGACACGGATGACTTGCTCACTACTATCGAGTCCAATTTCTTGTGAAAGGTGCTGTCCCGTATCTTTCCACTTCACATCAATTAAATCATGAACCGGCCGATAAACTAAGTGACCCTTGTTTGTAAATAAATATAAGTTCGCCAAGGTTGATAATGTCTTTTCAAAGACGACTTGATCACCAGTTGGCAGGCCGTTGTCAGCATCATCAGTTGACTGGAATGAGCGTAGTGATGACCGCTTTAAGTAGCCGTCACGTGAAATAAGCACACGAACTTGTTCATCAACAACTAAGGCTTTTTCATTAATCTGAATTTTAGCGGCTTTGCCGGAAATTTCGGTGCGCCGCGGTGAACCAAACTGCTTTTTTACCTCAGTGAGCTCCGCAATAATTTGCGCTTGCAAGACTTGATCATCTGCTAGTAGCTTTTGATAGCCTGCAATTAAAGTCGTTAACTGCTTTTGTTCCGCGACTAGGGCAACGACATCAGTATTCGTTAACCGGTACAATTGTAAGGAAACAATCGCTTCAGCTTGCCGCTTAGTAAATTGGTATTGCTTAACTAAATTAGCTTGTGCATCAGCCTTATTTTTTGATGCCCGAATGGTTTTAATGACGGCATCTAAAATATCCATCACATGAATTAACCCAGCCACAATCTCAAGCCGGACTTCTGCCTTATGCAAATTGTACCGGGTCCGATTGGTGACGACCTCTCGCTCGTGCGCCAAATATGAGGCTAAAATACGTTTAAGTCCCACTTGCACTGGTGTCATACGGTCAATAGCGACCATATTGAAGTTATAAGACACTTGCAATTCGGTATTTTTAAAGAGGTAATTCAAAATATTTTGAGCATCAGCATCTTTTTTGAGCTCAACCACGACCGATAAGCCGTGGCGATCCGTCTCGTCCCTGACCTCGGCAATTCCATCAATCTCACGATTAACGCGAATTTCGTCCATCTTTTTAACCAGCGTGGCTTTATTCACGTCAAAGGGAATTTCCGTGGCCACAATTTGCTGACGATGACCGCGAATCTCTTGAATCGTCGTTTTGGCCCGGACCTGAATCCGACCACGGCCGGTTTCATAAGCTTCTTTTAGTCCATTCTTATCAAGTACAATCGCCCCAGTTGGGAAATCTGGTCCTTGCACAAACTGCATCAGATCATCTAAGCTCGCATCTGGATGCTTGAGCAAATAAATCGTAGCATCAATGACTTCACTCAAGTTGTGAGACGGAATAGCCGTCGCATAACCGGCTGAAATTCCGGTTGAACCATTCACTAATAAATTAGGGAACCGGGCTGGTAATACCGTTGGCTCATACTCAGTATCGTCAAAATTGAGTACCATGTTGACAGTCTCTTTGTCGATATCTTGTAATAAGACATTTGCAATGCGGCTTAAGCGCGACTCCGTATAACGCATCGCAGCCGGACCATCACCGTCCATGGAACCATTATTACCATGCATTTCAATGAGCGGTTCACGCATGCGCCAGCTCTGCGATAAGTGCACCAGCGCTCCGTAGATAGAACTATCACCATGTGGGTGATAATTACCCATGATATTACCCACTGCCTTAGCAGCCTTTTTATATGGCTTATCAAAGGTATTATTATCTTGATACATCGCATACAGAATCCGCCGCTGGACGGGTTTTAATCCATCACGAATATCAGGTAATGCTCGCTCCTGAATAATATATTTGGAGTAGCGTCCAAACCGTTCACCCATGACCTGTTCAAGCGGCATCTCACGAATTCGTTCATCTGTCGTCATGACTTATTTGATCCTTTTCATTTAATCTTGTTCACTATCTAGAATGGAACCTGCTTCGCCCATTCTAAATTTGACATTTTCTTCAATCCATTGCCGTCTTGCCGCCACTTTGTCACCCATTAACGTGGTCACACGACGTTCGGCAATGGCAGCATCATCAATCTTAACGCGGATGAGCATCCGACTAGCAGGATTCATTGTGGTCTGCCACAGCTGATCAGCGTTCATTTCGCCTAATCCTTTAAATCGTTGCAACGCATAACGTTTGCCCATCTCGTGCTCATCGTGGCTTAGCTCATCTTCAGTCCAGGCATATTTGACCTCAGCCTTTTTACCGCTACCCTTTTGCAAGCGATACAGTGGTGGCAAGGCAATATAGACCTTGCCTTGTTCAACCATCGGTCGCATATAACGATAAAAGAATGTTAGGAGCAAAATTTGAATATGGGCTCCATCATCATCGGCATCAGTCATAATAATGATCTTGTCATAATTAGCGTCGGTGGCCTTAAATTCAGTGCCTACACCCGCGCCAATCGTATGAATCATGGTATTGATTTCTTCGTTTTTGAAAATATCAGCGAGTTTCGCTTTTTGAGTATTTAAAACTTTTCCCCGCAAAGGCAAAATCGCTTGAAAGCGCCGATCTCGTCCTTGCTTAGCAGAGCCACCAGCAGAGTCCCCTTCGACTAAGAAAAGTTCATTCTTTTCAGGATTGCGTGATTGCGCTGGGGTTAATTTACCAGAGAGGATTTCCTTCTTACGGCGTTTCTTGCCGTTGCGACTATCATCGCGGGCCTTACGGGCCGCCTCACGCGCTTCACGCGCACGTTGCGCTTTTTTAACTAAATTCTGGGCTAATTCCCCATTTTCCATGAGATAGTAGCTCAGCTTCTCGTAAACCACTGCATCAACTGCAGAACGCGCCTGGGCTGTCCCTAGCTTACCCTTAGTCTGTCCTTCAAATTCTAGCAGTTCTTCAGGAATCTTGACTGACAAGACGGCACTTAAGCCTTCACGGTAATCGGAGCCATCAATGTTTTTATCCTTTTTAGCAAGTAATCCAAGCTTCTTGGCATAATCATTAAAAACTCTCGTAAAACCGGTTTTAGCCCCCGCTTCATGGGTACCACCACCAGTGGTCCGAACATTATTGACAAAGGAAACCAAATTTTCAGCATAGCCGTCATTATACTGACCAGCAAATTCAACTTTAATTTGATCTTGTTTCCCATCAAAGTAGAAAACGTCGCTTAAGCTGTCTTTTCCCTCATTCAGATAACTGACAAAAGATTGAATCCCATCATCGAACTTAAACGTATCGTGTTTTTCTGGCTCACGCTCGTCTGTTAAGTTAAAAGTTACCCCTTTGAGTAAGAAGGCTGACTCCATTAACCGTTCACGGATTGTGTCATAGCGATACTTAGTCGTCGAAAAAACTGTTGCATCAGGCTTAAAGGTAATCGTTGTCCCAGTCTTTTCATTAGTGCCACCTAAGCACTTAAGCGTGCCGACCGGATGACCACCATTTTCAAAGACTTCCTCATAAGCACGACCATCACGCACAACATGCACGCGCAAATAGCTAGACAGCGCATTAACCACTGATGACCCAACCCCATGTAAACCACCAGAAGTTTTGTAATTTTGTTCGGTAAACTTCCCACCAGCATGCAGCACCGTCAAGATTACTTCAATAGTTGGCTTACCAGACTTATGCATCCCCACTGGCATCCCGCGTCCAAAATCACGCACGGTTACACTATTGTCAGGATGAATGGTCACATCAATTTGTTTCCCATAACCAGCCATCGCTTCATCAACTGAATTATCGACAATTTCATAAACCAGTTGATTCAGGCCATGAATATCGGTTGATCCAATATACATTCCAGGACGTTTACGAACCGCCTCTAGGCCATGTAAAATTTGAATTGAAGAATCATTATAAGCATTCTTAGTCACTAAAATTCCTCCAATTTGTTCAATCAATTAACCTCTACCATGTTTTTAACCACGAATCTTTGCTAAAATAACCATAGTTTCTAATGAGAGAGGTCAATATGTTTGCAATAAAATTTGCATCGCTACTTATTTTAGCATACTTAATCGGTTCAGTTCCGATGGGGGTCATTGTAGGGAAGACCTTTTTTCATAAAGATATCCGTCAATATGGTTCCGGTAACATTGGAACCACGAATACCTTTCGCGTTTTGGGCGTCAAAGCCGGAACGTTTGTCTTCCTGTTCGACTTTTTAAAGGGAACGGTAGCAACGATGATACCACTATTGTTAGGTAGTAGGCATCAGCTATGGTGTTTGCTATGTGGTGTGGCAGTTATTTTAGGTCATGCGTTTTCTATCTTTTTAAAATTCAAGGGTGGCAAGGCCGTTGCAACCACGGCTGGCTTTTTGCTAGGTTATAACCTATCCCTCTTTTGGATTTGTTTCTTTATCTTTTTCCCCTTGTTGTTTATCACCAGTATGGTATCACTCACCAGTTTGATTGCCATTCTACTCATTTTCTTCGTTACCTTGGGATTTCACGATATCCCCTTATCGATCATGACAGCTATTCTTGTGGTACTGATTTACTGGAATCACCGTAGCAATATGTTGCGGATTTGGCATCATGATGAAAATCTTGTTCCTTTCGGATTGGTTTATTGGTTCAAACAACATCGTGCATAAAAACTGGCTTTAGCTAACAAAAAACTGCCCAAATGAGCAGTTTTTTGTTTTTTGTAACTACCACTTTAACGATTAACCTTAGGGTGAAAAGCCATCCCAAAGCCTGCGGTGAACTTTTCACCAGTTTTAAGCCGGTTCATCCCTTGCTTATCTTCTAATTGCCCATTGCTATCACTGCGATCCGCAATCCCCCACCAAGGTTCAATGCAAACATAATTCGCAGTCTTTGGATATTGTGACCAGATGCCGACAAAAGGCGCATCCCGAGTCCAGACATTAACATGGAAATGGCTCTCATCTGTCCGTAACGACACCCGATTCTTATGCCCAGACAACTGAAAAATCAGTGCATCCTTTTTAAATAAATGATCACTCAACGTAATCAAACTATCCGTTGAGGCAATTGAGCGATTCTGCCAGTCTAGAAAAGAACCCACTAACGGAATTCGAACCCGCGCAACAGATGGCTGACAACTAAAATAATAATCTTCTTTCTGCGTTTTAGCATCAACTGGCACATTAAATCCAGGATGACCGCCAATTCCAAAAATCAATTCCTTCTGGTCTTGGTTAATCACGGTAAAATTCTCTTCCAACAAATTGTTAAGCAAATTGTAGTTAACCCGGAGTTCAAAGTTAAATGGGTACTGTTTCAAAGTCTCTGCGTTCGCCTGCAAGGAGAAGGTAATACTCTCAGCTGACTGGTAAACCACTTTAAATCCTTGATCACGCACAAAGCCATGTTGGCCCATGTGATAAGTTTTACCCTGGTAACGATAAGAATCATCCTTGAGTCGACCCACAATTGGAAACAGCACTGGTGCATGATGCCCCCAGATAGCGGGATCCGCTTGCCATAAATACTCCATCTGACTGTTAATCCCACGTACACTTTGTAGCTCAGCACCATGACTTGAAACAACGACGTTGAGCATGTTATTAGAAATTGTATATTTCATCACACATCATTACCTTACATCGAAATTATAAATCTTACAGAATGAATTTTGTTAAATCTCTATTGGTAATTATATCACTAAGTTTTTTATCAACATAAGCCTGGGTAATCGTAATTTCACCCATAGTCATTTCTGGTCCTTCGTATAAGACATCTTCTAATAATTTTTCTAAGATGGTGGCTAACCGGCGGGCACCAATGTTATCAGTTCCCTGATTCACCTCATAAGCAATCTGGGCAATCTTTTCAATGGCTTCTTGGGTGAATACCAGATTGACACCATCAGACTTCAGGAGGGCGATATATTGCTTCAGTAGCGAATTGGTGGGATCCCGTAAAATCTTAACGAAGTCGGCTTGACTCAAGGCATTAAGTTCTACGCGAATTGGGAAACGTCCTTGTAATTCAGGAATTAAATCACTAGGCTTAGTTTCCGCAAAAGCACCAGCCGCGATGAAGAGAATATGGGCTGTGTCAATCGGACCATATTTAGTTTGAATCGTTGAGCCCTCGACAATTGGTAAAATATCACGCTGGACACCTTCACGTGACACTTCACCAGAAGTTCGCTGATTGCCAGCGACAATCTTATCAATTTCGTCGATAAAAATAATCCCGTTATTACTGGTACGCTCAATCGCAGCCTGATAAATCAAGCTATAATCAACGAGTCGACGTGATTGTTCTTGAATGAGTAGCTCCCGTGCTTCCTTGACGGACAAAGTCCGCTTAATCTGCTTTTTGGGCAGCATACCGGATAGTGCTGACATCATATCCATTCCCATTTGTCCCATCATATCGGACATCGGATTGGCCTTAGGCGCTTCTTCGACTTCCACCGTGACTTGCCGATCCTCTAGTAAGCCTTTCGTCAGTTGTTCAGCTACTGACAAGCGCTGATTGCGAACTTCATCAGAAACCTCTTCTGGTTCATCAGCTGATTCGGACTCGTTTCCCAGCAGCATTTTCATCATTCCCTGCATTTGGTTGTCACGATGTTCTTTTTTGATGCCTGGAACCAAGAGCTTCACTAATTGGCGATTAGCCGCTTTTTCAGCTTGCGGGTGGATTCGCTTAAATTGCTTCTTCTCTTCCATTTGTACGGCTACTTCAACCAAGTCACGAACCATCGATTCAACATCACGGCCAACATATCCAACTTCAGTGAACTTAGTCGCCTCTACCTTAATAAATGGTGCATCCACAATCGCAGCCAAGCGTCTCGCAATTTCCGTTTTCCCAACACCAGTGGGCCCTGCCATCAGTAAATTCTTAGGCGTGATTTCAGCCTGCATTTGCTTGGACAATTGCATGCGCCGATAACGATTATAAAGCGCAATAGCGACGGAACGTTTTGCTTCTTGCTGCCCAATAATATATTGATCAAGACTGGTCACAATTTCGCGTGGAATTTTAATGGTCATACGTTACCTCCTACAACTCATCGGTTGAAATGTAATTATCGGTAAAGACATCAATGCCAGATGCAATCATAACTGCCTCGTGGGCAATTTCTTTCGCAGATAAGTTAGTCGTATGGCGAACTAAAGCGACTGCTGCTGCCTGGGCAAAATTACCACCAGAGCCAATCGCGACCACATTTTCATCAGGCTCGAGTACTTCACCATTACCTGAAATCAGTAATAAATCATGTTGATCAAAAGCAATCAGCATGGCATTTAATTTTTGCAAGGTGGCATCTTTACGCCAAACTTGGGCAAGCTCAACGGCTGCTCGGCGTAAATCACCATTAAAACTTTCTATTTTTTGCTCAAGTAGCTCTTGCAAGCTAACAGCATCGGCCACACCACCGGCAAAACCAATAACAACCCGGTCATGATAAATCCGCCGAATCTTTTTAGAGGTTGCCTTAGCGATTACTTTTTCACCTAGGGTCACCTGGCCATCACCAGCAATCGCGGTTTTCCCGTTGAATTTCACTGAACAAATCGTTGTCATCATAATCCTCGTTTTCTGCGTTTAAATTTAAGCGTTTTAATATCACTTACTAGCTTACGTGACTAAAAAAATAATATCATCAAATTAGCCTTAGTTTGATGATATTATAACAAAATTTAGTATTTAATGACTAGCCTGGGTCTCTCGTGGCTCTTCTTTGTAATCGCCCTCAGGACAAGACACAATCAACCCCTTGCGGGTCTTCTTTTGAATCAAATAATGTCCATCGTTTGGACAATTACGGCCGATGGGTTGATCCCAAGAAATAAAGTCACAATCAGGATAGCGCGAACAACCGTAAAACTTTCGATTGCGATGGGACTTCTTCTCTAAAACATCCCCTTTACCACACTTCGGACAGGTAACGCCAATCTTCTTGACAATCGCCTTAGTATTACGACAATCTGGGAACCGTGAACAAGCATAAAACTTACCATAGCGGCCCATTTTAATCACCATCGGACCGCCGCAAATATCACAGTTAAAGCCGGCAGGTTCATCTTTAATTTGAACTTTTTCAATTTCACTATCGGCTTTATCAAGTTCAGTCTTAAATGGTTGGTAGTAATCATCGACCACTTTCACCCAGTCTTTATGACCGGCTTCAACTTTATCCAAATCACTTTCAAGTTGCGCCGTAAAATCAATATTGACGATATCTGGGAAGAAACGTTCGATTAGCGCATCGACAATCTCACCTAACTCGGTTGGCACAATTGAGCGCGCCTCTAACTTCACATAATACCGGCGCTGAATGGTATCAATGGTTGGCGCGTACGTTGACGGCCGACCTACGCCATTTTCTTCCAAAGCATGGACTAAGCTGGCCTCAGTATAACGAGCTGGTGGCAAGGTAAAGTGCTGTTTATTGTCAGATTTCACCAGTTTAACCGTATCTCCCTCGTCTAACTTAGGAAGCTGATGATTCTTCTCTTCAGCATTATCATATACCTTAGTAAATCCTGCAAATTTCAACTTCGATCCGGTACTTCTGAAGATAACCTTATTTTGAACCACATTAAACCGCATCGTATCATAAACGGCCGGTGTCATTTCATTAGCCAAAAAGCGTGACCAGATTAACTTGTAAAGCCGGCATTGTTCCGTTGTCAGTGATGACTTCAGCGCTGCTGGCGTGCGATAAACACTCGTTGGACGAATAGCCTCATGGGCATCTTGGGCATCTTCTTGATTCTTAAAGTGCCGCTGACCCTTAGCCGCATACTCAGCCCCATATTTTTCTTTCAAAAATTTAGCCGCTTCAGCTTGCGCCACCGTGGAGACCCGCTTCGAGTCGGTTCGCATGTAGGTAATTAACCCAGTCGTACCGCCTTTACCAATATTGACCCCTTCATAAAGCTGTTGCGCAATTGACATGGTCCGACGGGTCCGATAATTGAGCCGCTTGTTTGCCTCTTGCTGTAAGGTAGAAGTCGTAAATGGTGCCGCTGGCTGTCTCCGGCGTTCACGTGAGACGACGTGTTCAATCGTAAAGGCTGCTTTTTTATTGATTTTAGCTAAGACTGCCTTCACGGCTTCATTATTAGGCAATGGCTGTTTCTTACCATCATACCCATAAAAAGTCGAATTAAATTCACTGCGACCTTTAGCAAAACTCGCATCAATTGTCCAATATTCTTCTGGCTTAAACGCTTTGATGGCCTTTTCACGATCAATAACCAGCTTAAGTGCTACCGACTGAACGCGGCCAGCGGATAACCCCTTTTTAACCTTGGCCCACAAAATTGGTGACAAGGAATAGCCAACCAGACGGTCTAAAATCCGCCGAGCTTGCTGGGCATTCACGGTATCCATATCAATATGACGGGGATGCTTGAAGGCCTCTTTAACCGCATCCTTCGTGACCTCATTGAAAGTAACCCGGTTTTGCGCGGTATCATCTAAATTAAGCGCATGAGCCACATGCCAAGCAATTGCTTCCCCCTCACGGTCGGGGTCAGATGCCAAATAAATATTTTCAGACTTTTTAGCAGCTGCTTTTAAATCCCGAATGGTCTCACCCTTACCACGAATCGAGATATAACGTGGCTGATAATGATTATCAAAATCAATCCCCATTTGGGACTTAGGCAAATCCCGAATATGTCCTTTAGAAGCAATGACATGAAAATTTCTACCTAAGTACTTTTCAATTGTCTTCGCCTTCGCTGGAGATTCCACAATCACCAAATTCTTGGTTTGCTTCGTCGATCTTTTCTTCCTTTTAGTAGGCACAGACTGCCTCCTTCATGATTTAGTGTCATATTCGCTAGACTGAGAATAGAATAAGACACCGAACCTTGTCAAATCTTTCTTAAGTCAATCTCATATTCAACCAGTGGTGTTGCCCCTGCAGCAATCAATTGATTAGGCCCTGCAGACAGCGGACTCGTAATAGGACCTGGCACTGCATAAATATTGCGGTTGTCATCCAACGCCAGATTTGCGGTAATGAGCGATCCCGATTTCATCGCGGCCTCGGTCACTAACACATTTTGACAGAGCCCTGCTAAAATGCGATTACGTTCAGGAAAGCGGAAAGGCCGTGCCGGGGTGTCAGGTAAATATTCACTTAACAGGAGCCCCTGCTGAGCAATCAGTTGTTGCAACTGAAAATTTCGTGATGGATAGACCTGATTAAGCCCATTGCCAACTACCGCAATCGTCGCACCGCCAGCTTGTAGCGTTAAGTCATGCGCTAAGGTATCAACCCCAACCGCTAAACCGCTGGCAATTACCCAATCATCAGCAACTAAACGCGGAATTAATTGGCTTAAAACCACTTTACTATAGTTCGTCGGACGCCGGCTGCCCACAATGGTGACAATTTCTTGCTCCAGTAGTTGTAAATTTCCGAGTGCAAATAAAATCAGCGGTGGGCGATAAATTTCGCGTAATTGCGGCGGATACATCTCATCAAAGAAGCTAATAACATGACATTGCCTCATCACTTTGGCAACGGCCTGATCAAGTTCGCTACCAAAAACCACTTTCAGGCGGCTCTTAATATCCGCAGGTAGTGGCAAGGCTAGCAGTTGCTTCAATGAGAGCTCAGCTGGCTTAACCGGTAACTGCTGCGCTAGTTTAAGCAATTTCACATAGCCAAATTGCTTTAATAACTTACAGCGTAATAGTAATTCTGTCTGTTGCATAAAAAAACCTCCTAACTAACCATACGTAGGAGGCCTTAAAAATTAGTCAATTTAATTAAAATTCGAAACCGGTGCAAAAGTTCGCCGATGGATGGGACACGGGCCATATTTTTCTAAAGCTTGCAAATGCTCCTTTGTCCCATAACCCGCATTATGGGTAAAGTGATATTGAGGATAGCGCTTAGCATAATCATCCATTAACGTGTCCCGAAAGACTTTAGCCACAATTGAAGCTGCCGCAATGGAATTAGAACGCGCGTCCCCCTTAATGAGTTTCACTTGTGGCAATTCAACCGGCACATCCATCGCATCGACAAGTAAGCTGTCTGGACGAATATTTAATGCCAGCACTGCTTGACGCATTGCCTGTCGATCGGCTTGATAGATATTAATCTGATCAATGACCGCCGCATCCTTCATGCCAATACCGACTGCCACCGCCGCTTGCAAAATTTGGGGATACAGTTCTAAGCGGCGTTTAGCAGATAGCTGTTTTGAATCATTGACATCCCACAAGTCAAAATCGCGATCAATCACCACTGCCGCTGCCACCACTGGTCCTGCTAGCGGACCACGGCCGACTTCATCAACCCCTGCCACGAGTTGCCCTTTCTTCCAAAAGGCTTGCTCAAACTCGAACCGCTTGTTAAAAGCAGCTTGCTTTGCTGCGAGCTTCGCCTGGCGTTTTTGATAACTTTGAAGTAGCTTCTGTACGCCAAGGCGTGAATCCGTAGTCAGCGTTTGTAACACTTCAGGTGCAATCGTTGTTTGCGCCAATAATTGCTTCACTTCTTGAATGGTCATGGCCGATCGAGTGAGATCCTTCCTAATTTTCCTTTACGCAAACGCTGCAAGAAATACAAACTAAAACGGTCATAATCATCTTGCATCCCATACTTTTTAGTCATTGCTAATAATAAATCTGGATTGCTTAATTGTTCAAACTCAGCCGCTGATACTCGGGCAAATTGCATTAAATTAGCGCGATAATCACGCTTAAGGGCATCTAGCACATAAAGTGCCACATCATCCGAATGGAAAATACTATCTTTAATCGCACCCAATGCCGCTAGCTTGTAACCGACTGTTTCAGCTGTAAATTTCGGCCACAAAATACCGGGAGTATCGAGAATCTGAATATTAGTCTGCGTCTTGAGCCATTTTTGTCCCTTAGTGACCCCGGGCTTATTACCGACTTCAGCCGCATGGTGACCCACTAAACGATTAATGAGGGTTGATTTACCACAATTAGGGACACCAACAATAACTGTCCGAATTGTTGGATTAACAGCGCCCTTAGCCTCTAATTTCTTAATCCGAACACTAGCCGCCTTTTTAATACTGTTCAAAAGACCATTCATATTCGTGTGGTGTAATGAATCTAGGCTCACCACCAAGTGATTCTCACCAGCTAAAACCTCTTGCCACTGGCGCGTCATAACTGGATCTGCCAAATCGGCTTTGTTCAAAATAATCAGATGGGGCTTTTGACCGACTAATTTTTGAATCAGCGGATTACGAGATGCTAGCGGAATGCGAGCATCTAACACTTCTACCACCACATCAATGAGACCTAGTTTATCTTCTATCTGGTTTCGGGCCTTGTTCATATGTCCCGGATACCACTGAATGACTGCCATCTCGACTTCCTTTCAATACACGCTTTTAATTAAAAAAAGCCCATCGGGCTTAATCTTAATAACTCATCTTATCTTGATAAAGCTGATAGGCTTTATCAAAAATCGACATACTCGGTAAATAACCAGCATTGAGCTCTAAATAATTCGATAACACCTCATAATTCTCTTCCTGCTTGGGGAAAAGTGAATCATGTTGCGCATTGTTAGCAAACTCTGCGATCTCATCATAAGAATCCGGATCACGCAAAGTCATCAAAAATCGGTAAAAACTCTCACGATACATTGCTTACTCCGTATAATAAAGAATTGCATAAGCCGCATGGCCGGAATGGGTGGCAATAATGGGACTCGTTTCAGCAACCAAAATATCAATCTTAGGATCCAGCTGTTTAATCCGCTCCGCTAAAGCGTGAGCCGGCTCAGGCGTATCAACATAGGAAATCCCTACTTCTTTAACGTGACCGACATTAGCGGCAATATCAGCTAATACCCGGCTATTAAAGGCCTCGGTAAAGCGCTTACCGCGTCCCTTTTTACCGACTTCTAAGCGGCCACCAGGCATTCTAAGTGAAATACGAATGTTCAACAAGGTGGCAATTGTTCCCGTAAGTGGTCCTAAGCGCCCACCCTTAATCAAATTTTTAAGGGTAATGACCATCATATCCAAATGCTGACTTGCTTGCATCTGCTTTAAATGCTGTAGAATAGTAGTAAGTGGTTTCGTAGCAGCGACATCCCTAGCCGCAGCGAGCACTTGGAACCCTAACGCACGGTCAGTCAACTTAGAGTCGACAATTTGAATACGTTTGGGATGCTTGGCTAGTGCCGCTGCCTGTCTAGCAGCATCAACTGTCCCACTAAGTGCTTTAGCCATAAAAATACCAAGCACTTCACTGCCATCAGCAGTGAGCTGATTGAAGGCGTCCACAAACTTTCCAATAGGTGGCTGACTAGTCTTAGGTAAATCTTGGGCCGCATTCATCTTGCTCACAAAATCGGCTCGAGTAATATCTACCCCATCAATGTAAGAGGCCCCATCGATCGTAATCGATAGCGGGATTACAGTAATTTGATACTTAGCTATTTCTGCTTCGGTCAATTGGACTGAAGAATCTGTCATGATTTTGATATTTGCCAAAGTCCATGTCCTCAATTCTATAATATCTACCCAAGAGTTTATGATAAGATATGTGTGATATCTTAATCATAGTCTGAGCAACACCTCGTTTATAGTATATCAAAAATTAGCTTGAATAAAAAAACGAAATGGTTGGTTTTATTTTGAAAAACACTAAAACAGTTCCCCAGGCAACTCATAGCCGGATACTAGAACTGTTAGATAACATCTTCAGTGCCGTCACTCATGGGATTGGATTCGGTCTAGCAGTTGCTGGCTTAGTTTTACTAATTCTTAAAGCAGTTGCTTCTGGAAACCCACTCAAAATCATTACTTTTAGCATATATGGTTCCTGCCTAGTGCTACTCTATCTCTTTTCGACACTGTACCATAGTTTGATTTATACTCGTGCGCACAAAGTCTTTCAGATTTTTGACCACTCATCAATTTTCTTACTGATTGCTGGCTCGTACACACCTTATTCGCTCGTCGCCATTGGTGGCGATAAAGGCTGGTTGATTTTCAGTATTATCTGGTTACTAACCTTAGCTGGAATTCTCTTTTATATTTTCCAGCGTGAGCCACATGTCTTATTAGAATGTAGCATGTACATTTTCATGGGCTGGCTAATTCTTTTCTCTGGCCCAGTCCTCTACCACCGACTAGGTACTAGTGGCTTCTGGCTACTAGTCGCTGGCGGCGTTGCCTATACCATTGGCGCATTCATCTTTGGGTTCAAGAAACTGCCACTAAATCATTCCATTTGGCACTGTTTCGTATTAGCTGGCTCAATTCTGATGTTCTTCTCAGTCCTACTTTATGTGTAGGCTAAAAAAAGACCTCAACGCACATGTTGAGGTCTTTTTTTATGCCAAAACGATTTCATCTGCTAATTTTCCAATGGCTTCCGGCGTATTAGCCACCTTGCCATCAATTACAGCAGCAGTTAATTGCATTAGTAATTCCCCTAAACCAGGACCAGGACGCATGCCATGTGCAACTAGGTAGCTGCCATCAATGGCCAGTTCCTTTTGGCTCTTAATAGGTAGCGCCGTATAGCGATCAACCAGTACTTTGGCGTCAACCGGTTCACCTAAAATACGAGCCACATCAATGGCATTAATTAAGGCAACCTTCCCCGCCCTAAACAACTCAAGATTGCTAGGCGTGTGGTCAGTAATAACATCAAAGCAGTTGACGACTTGATTGACCGCATGTGCCATCGCATTAGAATTTTTCCAATCACGCATAAAAGTGAGAATTCGGTCACTCGGCAATTTCAACAATAAGACAATAATCGTCCAAAAGCTCGTTTCAATATCCGGACTATATTCTAGCTGCGGATATACTGCTAAATGATCACTTTGCCCTGCAAAATCAGGACATGCCTCAACTAATTTGGTCGCAATAAAGACGGCAAAAGCGGCACGTGAATCTGGCCCTAACCCCATCTTGACGAATTCTTCGCGGATTCGCTCAATTGAAATTTTGTGGAGCAATTGATGGTGATCTAAAATTGCTTGCTTAGTCCGCGCTTCAATGGTAAATTTCAATTGACTCATGAAACGTACTGCTCTTAACATCCGTAATGCATCTTCGTGAAACCGTTGCTCCGGATCGCCAACTGCTCGAATCACATGGTGTTTTAAATCGTCTAAGCCATTAAATAAATCAATGACTTCTCCCCGCGTATTCATTGCCAGTGCATTAATGGTGAAATCACGCCGCTTCAAATCTTCATCTAAATTTTGCACAAACGTGACTTTATCAGGTCTACGAAAGTCTTGATACCCGGATTCGGTCCGAAAGGTCGTAATCTCGTAACTTTCGCCTTCATATAATACCGTGACTGTGCCATGTTGCAAGCCGGTATCAATGGTTTTATCAAAGAGGGCTTTAACTTCTTCGGGATACGCACTCGTTGCAATATCAATATCATGGATATGGTGTCCAAGTAGCACATCACGCACAGCGCCACCGACAAAGTAGGCTTCAAAGCCGGCCTGTTCGATTGCTTTCAAAACGGGCATCGCTAATAAAAAAATCTTTGGTAATTCTTTAATAGTCATTATTTCTTTCAACTTATTGACTTCCACGGTTTTAGTCGTGTCATCAATTCCTAAATGTGTTAGTTTAGATATTATGATTTATTTTCAAAGGAGACAATATGCCTAAATTAAAACGTTCAACGATCATCGAATTAAGCATGATTGCCATTGGCTGTGCCATCTATGCTTTAAGTCTTGACATGATTTCCGCCCCCAACCGCTTGGCTGACGGTGGTATCAGTGGTGTGAGTTTAATCTTAAGACACTTCTGGAATATTAACATGGGATTATCAACCTTAATTTTAAACGTCCCATTACTATTGCTCGGCCTACATTTTTTAAGTAAGCGATCACTGATTTACACCATCTGGGGCATTATCTGCCTATCATTCTTCTTATCCTTCTGGCACACACTGTCTATTATAGAACAATTCAACCTTGAGCACGACCTCTTTCTAAGTGCCATCTTGGCTGGTAGCCTGTCAGGACTAGGACTAGGAATTGTCTTTCGGTTCAATGGGACGAGTGGTGGCTCTGATATTTTGGCTCGAATTGGACAAATCGAGTTAGGCATTTCTTCCGGTCAAATTTTACTAGCAGTAGATGCCATTGTTCTCCTCTTCTCGCTAACTTATCTAGATATCAAGCACATGATGTACACCCTGATTGCTTCTTTCCTGCTATCACGTGTCATGGATTGGGTCCAACAAGGTGCTTACTCGGCTCGCGGCGTCCTGATTATTTCGGATGCCTATGAGTCGATTGGTAAAATGATTGACCTTAAAATGGATCGTGGCCTCACTTACCTTAAAGGTTTAGGTGGCTACAAACAAGATGACAAACGCATTATTTATGTGATTGTCTCACCGCGAGAAATCCCAATGCTGAAGCAGATTGTTCACCATGAAGATGAGCATGCTTTTATTTCAATTATTCAAGTACATGAAGCCTTAGGCGAAGGGTTCAGTTACGGAAAACGACCGAAACATCGCCCAATATTTAGAAAATAAAGGTATTACCCGCGGCCACTTTAGTGATGGCTACGGTTTTTTTGAGCCAATGTTTACCCAGCTAAGCAGGGCAACTGCTATAATTAAATTGTTATTATAACCACTACAAGGAGGCATCCTATGGATTATTTTGATTTAAATGATGGCAATCGTATACCCGAAATTGGCTTCGGCACATACCCGTTAAAAGGTCGCAGCGGCGCCTTTGCAATCAGTACTGCGATTAATAATGGTTATCGCATGATTGATTCGGCTTGCCGCTATGAAAATGAAGGTACCGTTGGGGCTGCTGTTCGGATAAGTGGTCACTCACGGGGTGATTTGTTTATCACCTCGAAACTTCCGGGCAGGCATCATCATTATCGTGAGGCCATTACCCAAATTCAAGAAAGTCTATTTACGGCCGGATTAGATTACTTCGACCTTTATCTAATCCATTGGCCTAACCCACTGGAAGATCACTATGTTGAAGCTTGGCAAGCCCTAATTGATGCGCAAAAATTTGGCTTAGTTCGTTCAATTGGGGTCTCTAATTTCGAACCAGAACATATTGATCGCCTCATTGCAGAAACAGGCGTCACACCAGCAGTTAACCAAGTTGAATTGCACCCTTATTGGTCAAGTCAGGCGGTTAGAAATTATAACGCTGACCATCAAATTTTAACCCAAGCTTGGAGTCCTTTAATGCGCGCTGGTGCTGCCTTTAAAGAACCAGTTATTCAGCAATTAGCAGAAAAGTATGGCAAGTCACCAGCACAAATTATCTTGCGCTGGGAAATTCAATTACGCGTGGTGCCAATTCCAAAGGCCAGCCAAAGTGCTCACCAACTCAGCAATATTGATATTTTTGACTTCGTGCTTAGTCCTGAAGAAGTCAAAGCAATTACTGCCTTAGACAAGGAAGATGGCCGCAATCCTAAATATGATCCACATAGTCATCAAGAATTCTAATCAACCAGAGCGTCCGACTAATTAGCCGGGCGCTTTTTTGATACTTAGTTTTTGTCTCCGTTACGATTTTGTGATTTCAGGTGCTATAATTGAAACACTTTCTACTACTTACATGCGGAGGAATCAAAAACATGATTGAAGATACTAAGCGGTCGACGATTAGCTGGCCAGTCATAGCGCTAATGGACTTTGTCACCGTCATTGGCTTTGATGACATTATTTATAATTTTCAAAACCAAGGCTTACAAGTCGTCGGTGATTGGATTCTACTTTTAATTTTATTTGTTGTGCCCTATGAACTAATTGTGGGACATTTAGGATCCACTTTTTCAAACGAGGGTGGTGGGCTCTCAAGCTGGATTAGACAGACTAGTGGCGACCGTATGGGCTATATTGCCGCCTGGGCTTATTGGGTCGTTTCACTACCCTATCTGGTTGATGTCGCTAATTCGACGGTGGTCGCGCTCGGTTGGCTAATTAACGGTGATAATTCGATGGAGAGCAAGATGAGTAACCAAATGTTTGCCCTCCTCACTGCCGTGATTTTCATTATTTTTATTTTCTTACAACATCACTTTTCCAATTCGCTCCAAGTACTATCCATTCTGGGTGGTGGTGCGATGTTTATTATCACCATTTTATTTGTCATCATGACCTTTACTTACTTAGGCCGCGGCGGGCAAGTTCAAAGTCATCCGTTCCAGTTCACAAGTTTTATTCCTAAATTCGACATGCGCTTTTTAATGTCGCTAGGACTCCTGATTTTTGCGATGAACGGCTCTGAATTTGTCGCCCCTTACGTTAAAGAAATGAAAAATGGCAAGCGCGATTTTCCTAAAGCAATGTACTTATTGGTCATCATGACTGGCTTTTTAACCATCTTTGGCTCCTTTGCCCTAGGCGTCTTTTTCAACGCGCATCACCTACCACACGATTTAAAAATGAATGGTTCTTACTATGCCTTCCAAGCGATGGGACATGAATTTGGACTAGGAAAATTATTCTTATACTTATTTATTGTGACCCAAGCCTTTTATATGCTGGCGCAATTAGCCGTCCTAGTTGACGGTGGGGCCCGGATCTTTTTAAGTGATACGGCCAAGCATTATCTACCACGACAATTAACCAAGACTGATAAAAATGGTTTACCCATTAACGGTTATTGGTTAACGACTTTTATCTGTACGGTTATTCTGGTCTTGAGTGCCACGTTACCGACAATGAACGATATTTTTAATCAACTACTCAATCTAAACGGCATCATCTCACCATACGTCACGAGTTTAATCTTCTGGGCTTTTATCAAGGTCCGTCAAGCTCCCGAACAATTTCCCTCACACTATGTTTACCTTAAAAATCAAAAATTGGCATTAATTGTCGGTTGGTGGTGTTTCCTCTTAACGATTATGGCCGCCACCTTTGGAATTTTACCAATCGATGCCAAATTTGGCTCCACCACCTGGTGGCACATGTTGATTTTAAATATTGTAGAACCGTTGTTTATGATTGGTCTTGGGATTATCTTGCCCCTGATTGCCAAACATCAACGGCGTAACGCTTAACTTGGACGATTAAAAAAACGCGTAACCAATCGGTTAGGCGTTTTTTTAGTTAACTTAATCTTCAGCTTGTAGTGCTAACATCGCTTCATCCGTGGGCACAAGCTTTAAATACTTACGTAATAATTCCTGAACTAACGAACGGGTATCAGCTAACGTCCGGAAAAACAAAATCATCCGTTTCAAAAAGCCAGCATCACCCTGCAATCTCTGATAAGCCAACAGATAGGCTGTCTTAGCTTGATTCCTGTCATCTAGTGCCTCATATGACTGTGCCAAATTAAAACGCAAGCGTGGCTCAATCTGGTCGTCAGCGAGTGGCTTTAACAAATCTAGATTGGCTTGATACTGATGCGTTTGAATATAAAGGTTAGACAGTTGTAGCAGTAATTGGCTATTATCCGGATTCACTTTTAATCCACGGGTTAAAAGTTGCACTGCCGTATCAGTTTCACCCAGTTGGCTAGCAGCTTGGGCACCTAAATGGTATAGCAGCTCATCAAGCTCATTATATGCTAGACCCGCTTGCGCAGTCCGTAGAACTTGTTCAGAATCATGCTGACGCTGATAAGCTTGTGCTAACAAAGGATAAGCAGCGACATAATCAGGACTTTGGACCAGTACTTGATTCAAATACTTGAGTGCTAAAGCCGTCTTACCAGCTGCCAGTTCAACTAGGCCAGCTTGATATTGACTATCAATATCAATTAAGTCGGTCTCGTGGGCCGCAATAACTTGCGCTGCTTCCTCGTAACGACCTAGTTTAGCCAAAGTTTCAAAATGACGTTCATGTAAATTGACCTCGCCAAAGCTAGCTTGCCGCTTAACAAGTTCTTCGTATAAGCCCAGCGCCTCGTCATAATCACCAGACATGAAATCCAATTCCGCCATACCAAACTTAATGGCATCTTCATCCGGTGCCATTTTATGGGCTACGAGTAGTTTAGCCCTAGCAGGCTCAATTAGGCCGTTATTTTGATAGTAATCTGCTTGTATAAGCAAACTATCAAGATAAGCATCTGATGCTTTAGATACGCCGTATAGCAAGCTCAGTGCATCATCATCTGCACCATCGTTTAAGAGAATTTCGGCCAAATAGACTTTAAACAAATCTTCATCTGGATATTGGGCAATTAAAGCCCGGTAAACTGCTTTAGCTAAATCGGTAAAACCCAAATCAACCAAATTATCAGCCAATGAGGCTAAAATTTCAGGAGTGTCATTTGCGAGTGCGAGTTTTAATAAAGTCAGATTACGATCAAATTGGTGTGCTTGAATCGCATCTAATAATTGTTCTGAGTACGACATCATTCTACCTTCTTGCTTATCAAAACAAAAAGACGCTGGTCTTAACCAACGCCTTCCTAGTATGTTCGTGAATAAGTAATGAATGATTACTTAACCGCGTCCTTAAGAGCCTTACCTGGTTTAAACGCAGGTACTTCGCTGGCTGGAATTTCAATTTCAGCACCAGTTTGTGGGTTACGACCCTTACGAGCTGCACGATGACGTACTTCGAAAGTACCGAAGCCAATCAATTGTACCTTTTCACCCTTTGCAAGATCATCTTGAATGGATTCGAAAAGTGCATCAACTGTTGCAGCGATATCTTTCTTAGTCAACGTAGTCTTTGAAGCAATTTCAGAAACTAACTCAGCTTTATTTGCCATATGGATTCACCTCCTGAATTTGAATCAATATCCAAAGTTTTTTCCTTTGGAGAAACAGAGAAGAAATATTACAACTAACTTTGTTTCCTAGAACAAAAATATCACAAAAAGCCCACCGTAACAAGGTTTTCCGTTAAATAACATTATTTTTTATAAGCACTTATTTACGCTTTCGACCAATAATTTTAATCGGTGTTCCCTTAAAATCGAAATTAGCACGCAATTGGTTCATTAAAAATCGTTGATATGAAAAATGCATTAATTCCGGATCATTCACAAATACGACAAAGGTTGGCGGGTTAGATTTGACTTGTGTCATGTAGTAAACACGTAGTCGCTTTCCCCTAACCATAGGCGCTGGAACCAATTTGCTAGCCTCAATTAACAGATCATTTAAGACACTTGATTGAATCCGTTGATTCGAATTATGGTATACTTGTTCGACTAACGCAGGAATTTGGTCTATTCTTTGACCAGATTTAGCTGAGACAAATAAAATAGGTGCATAGTCTAAATATTGAAATTCTTGTCTAATTTCTTGTTCAAATTCTTTGCCACTGTTAGCAGTTTTATGTGGTAAGTCCCATTTATTGACTACGATAATAATACCGCGACCAGCTTCATGCGCATAACCAGCAACATGTTTATCTTGTTCTTGGATACCGGTACTGGCATCCAGTACAATTAGGGTCACATCAGAGCGATCAATCGCACTTTGAGCTCGCATGACTGCATACTTTTCAGTCTTTTCGTATACTTTACCGCGACGACGAATCCCAGCAGTATCAATCAACCGATACTTTGTGCCATCTTCGCTCATGAACGGAGTATCAACGGCATCTCGGGTAGTCCCCTCTTCATCTGCCACAATCACGCGATTTTCACCTAGTAAACGATTGACAATCGATGATTTACCAACATTAGGACGACCAATTACCGAGAAACTAATCGTATCAGGTGCCACTTGGTCTTGATCAGTGGGAAATTGCTCAACAATTTTATCTAACAAATCCCCAATTCCAGTCCCATGGCTACATGAGATCGGAATTGGATCATCTAATCCTAAACTATAAAAGTCATAGATATCCGTTCGTTGCTCTGGATTATCAGCCTTATTGACCGCCAAAATAACCGACTTTTTAGTCCGATAAAGTAGTTGGGCAATTCGCTCATCTAAATCGGTGACCCGATTCTCGGCACTAGTCAACAGCACAATGACATCCGCCTCTTCAATCGCAATCTCCGCCTGTGCACGAATCTCTTCTTCAATCTTGCCGTCAGTCCAAGTAATCCCACCAGTATCGATTAGGTTAAAGTGATGTCCCAGCCAAGTTGCTGGCGCATAATTACGGTCACGAGTTACTCCTGGTTTGTCTTCAACGATGGCTAAGCGCTGATTGATAATGCGGTTAAACAGGGTTGACTTTCCGACATTCGGTCGCCCTACAATTGCTACCACTGGTAAAGTCATTCCGTAGCCTCCTTCTAAAAAACAAAAGAGCCGACCTTAAAGTCGGCTCTTTCGTAAAACCTCTTATTGACGATCCTTTAATTGATCACCAATAATATCACCTAAAGCAAAGCCATTGTCATCGCTACTCATGTACTTAGAAGCGACAGCATTGTTATTACGGTTTTGGTGGTGCTGACGAGGTGCCTCTGATTGTGCGTTAGCATCTGTAGCCTTAATTGAAAGTGAAATTCTTCTTTCACTTGGTTCAATATTCAAAACCTTAACTTTAACGGTTTGCCCAACTTTCAATACATCACTTGGCTTGTCAACGTGCTTGTATGAAATTTCTGAAACATGAACTAAACCTTGAATCCCATCGGCAACTTCAACAAACGCACCAAAGTTAGTTAATGATTTTACTTCACCTTCAAAGACATCGCCTTCATGTAAATCAGTCGTTGCTTGTTCGAATGGTGATGGTTCAGTTTGCTTAATGGACAGGGAGATACGATGTCTGTCATTGTCAATGCCAATGACCTTAACCTTAACATCTTGACCAGCTTCAAGAACATCACTTGGCTTGTCAACATGCTTGTATGAAATCTCAGAAATATGAACTAAGCCGTCCACACCACCAACATCAACAAACGCACCAAAGTTAGTCAAGCGTGAAATCTTACCTTCAACGACATCACCAACAACCAATTGTGAAGCAACCTTTTCAAAGACTTCTTCACGTTCTTCTTCTACTAAATCTTTGTGTGACAAGATTAAGCGATTCTTAGCAGCGTCAATTTCAGTAATCTTAAGTTTCATGGTCTTACCAATGTAAGGCTTAAGATTTGAAACGTAACGATTTGAAATTAATGAGGCAGGCAAGAAACCTCTTGTCCCAACATTAACTAGCAAACCACCACGTACGGCTGAAGTAACCGTACCGTCAATGGCATTTCCTGCTTCGAAGTCTTTTTGAAGTTTATCAAAGGCTTCACGTTCCTTCAAACGTGTTACGGAGAAGAAGAACTCGCCGTTCTCCTTGTCACCGCCGGCTCTACGTAATACTAAAGCCTTGAAAGTATCACCTGACTTAACTAAGTCGGCCAAGTTTGCACCACGATCTGCAGTGAATTCACGGTGGGTAATAACACCTTCAACCCCGGCATCTTTAACACCGACATCAAGTTGCCCATCTTCAACATCTAAGACTTCAACGTCAACGATGTCTCCGACTTCAACTCCCTGCATCTCTTTTAATGCATTTAAAAATTGATTACTGTTTTCTGACATAAGTACCTCCCGATATCAGTCTCTATTTTAAATGAAAACCCAAATTTTTGCTACTATTTTATGACTTTTTTACTAGTTTTTTTTGGACGGTTGTAATTTTTTCTAAAATTGTATCAACCACTCCATCAATCGACAGATGAGTAGTGTCAATTTCGATGGCATCAGTCGCCTTTTGTAAAGGGGAAACAAGGCGATGACTATCTTTATAATCACGAGCAGCAATATCGGCTTCAATTTCAGCCACTGTTTTAGTTGATTTAATCCCTTGCGTTTTTAAATCCAAAACGCGCCGCTCAGCGCGAGCGCGAGCAGTCGCAACTAAAAAGATTTTAACTTCTGCTGTTGGTAGCACCGTTGTACCAATATCGCGACCATCCATCACAATATCCATTGATCCCGCCATTTGTCGTTGCAAGCTAACCATCTTTTTGCGAACGCCTGGTAGTGCCGAAACTTCAGAAACATTAGCTGAAATACTTGGGGTTCTAATCTCTTTTGTAACATCCTGCCCTGCCACATACACTTTTTGCTGTCCTGCTTCAGATCTAAGCTCGATGCCGTCATGATCAATCGCAGCCAAGATGCCAGCTTCATCACTAAACGCAAGTTGATTTTGCTTAGCAATCACGGTACAAGAACGATACATCGCACCAGTGTCGACATAAATATACCCTAACCTATTTGCAATAATTTTCGCAACAGTACTTTTTCCTGCCGAAGCAGGTCCATCAATGGCTATTTGCATCCCAATAAAAAAGAGACGATCTGGTCTCTTTATCCTTTCTGTTTACTTAACAACGATTGTTTGGCCAGCTTGAATACTATTATCGGTCAACTGATTCAGCGTTATCAGTCTGGCGATAGTCGTATGAAAGCTAGCAGCAATACTTGATAAGGTATCACCATCTTGTACGACATAAGATTCAAATTTTGACCGCTTAGCTGATAACGTCGCGCTCGTAGTTGGCCGAGCGGCTTTCGCTACTACTTGCCGCTTAACTGGCTTGACCGTTTTAGTTGTCGCTGCTTGAGGAAGGCTCTTAGGTCCATATAGCGTAGACGCATAATGAGCAGCTGGTAGCAAAATCACTAAAGAAACTTATGGTCAACCAGTGTAGCCATGAGTGTGAATCATCATACTGATTTTGGCGGGGCGTACTTGGACGCTCATAATGCTCATATGGTCCCGCAATTTTCTTGACCATCTTGATTCCTCTACTTTCCATATGTCATAATTTTAGCATAAATTAACTCAAAAATGACAAATTCAGTCAGAATAATAATTGGCTAATAACAAGTGCTCGTTTACGTAATAACAAAAAAAGCCACTGCAATGCAGTGGCTTTTCAGCAATTTAATTCAAATTAAAACGTTTACGAACAAATGGCTTAATATTCTTCAAAACTGCTTCAAACAAGAGATAGAAAGCAACTGCGTTAATCGCTCCCTTAATCAGGTTAAACGGAACAATAATTGAGAAAATGTAACTTGCCATTGATGGCAAATGAAGCATCCCTTGTAGATACGTATGCTCTGTTAATGCTAATAACTCACCGTAAGAACTAATGGTTGGCGTTGGCGTAATGGCTGTCAGCGCGTACACCGGCGTTAAAATAAATGCATTGGTAATAGCTAAAATCACTGTCATCGCAAGAATCCCTGCAAGTAGCCCAAGCACTGGGAGTAAATAACGCTTTACTGTTCTTGGTTGTTTAGCTTCAACCCCTTTTGCCGTGTAATAAAACGGTAAGGCAAAGGCGATTGAAGCAACAAAAGCGGCAAGCTGTCCCACAACACTAGGAAAGGCAAAGCCACCAAGTAATAGGGCTAAGATCATTCGAATCAAAGCAATCACGATACCGGGCAAAGGACCAAAAACAAACATGCCGATCGTAATGATGACATCAGAAAAATCAAATTTCAGAAAACCCACCCCAGGCATAATCGGAAATTCAAATTTCATGACAATAAATGCAATGGCGCCAATCAGCGCATAAGCAATCACATTGGTTAAATGTGTGGTAACACTTCGTTTAGATTCCATGGAAACCTCCATCAAACAAAAAGGCCTGTTACTTCAGCAACAGACCTCGCGATAGAAATTCAGTAAAAATCTAAAGTCAGTCTGTCCTCTTCCATCTAGACTCTAACTATCGGTACCTTAAAGGATTCAACCGCCAAACTTGACGGGTCGTGGACTCAAACCACCGGTCGGGAGTTTCACCCTGCCCTGAAGACATAACCTATTAAATTACGTTATTAGTTTATTACAAGCGTTTTAGCTTTTCAACTTCCTCGTGTGACAGTTCACGCCATTCCCCAGAGATAAGCCCTTCAAGCGTTAAAAAGGCATATTGTTCACGCGCCAATTTTTCAACATCGTGGCCGACAGTTTCAAACATCCGCTTGACCTGATGATAATGACCTTCATGGATAATCAACTGGACAATTTGAATTTTCTTTTTAGGATCTGATCGAATGATTTTCACACGTGCTGGACGACTGTGAAAGCCATCAAAAGTAACGCATGTCGCCAATTGATGAATTTCATCAGGCGCTAGATGTCCTTTAATTTTAGCAACATATACTTTAGCAACCTCATTTTTGGGATGCATTAATAAATTGGCCAGCTCACCATCATTCGTCATCAACAACGCACCCGAAGTATCATAGTCAAGTCGCCCAATCGGATATAAGCGATATGGCAATGCACTGAAGTAATCTGTCACCGTTTTACGCTTTTTATCATCCTTGGCCGAGGAAATAATTCCTCGTGGCTTATAAAACAGATACGTATGCAAACTTTCGCGCTCGATTGGTTCATCGTCAACGGTGATATTGCTGAATGTGGTCACTTTAATACCTAGCTTCGTCACGACATGGCCATCAACTTTGACACGCCCAGCCGTGATTAACTTTTCAGCAGCCCGGCGAGAAGCAATTCCAGCCTCCGCAATTACCTTTTGTAAACGTTCTTCAGTCATTTATTTATTCTGCTCTTTCGTATGATCTAATGGACTATCTGGAAACAACGTCACTTCCTCGGCTTGTTCAAGATCCGTAAACTTACCTAAGTCAGGCAAATCCGATAAATCATGATAGCCAAAATATTGTAAAAAATAATCGGTAGTGATGTATAAGTTAGGATGTCCAGGTGCATCCTTCTTACCGTTCTGTCGCACTAATCCTCGCCAAATTAAGGTTTGTAGCGCGCCACTGGAATTAACGCCCCGAATCTCATCGACTTCAATTCGCGTGATGGGCTGACGATAAGCAATAATTGAAAGGATTTCTAGCGCCGATTGACTCAAATATTTAGACAAATCACGTTGAAAATAGTCAGTTATGACCCCAGCGACTTGGTCGCTGGTTACCATCTTATACCGGTCATTAAGCTGAATCAGTTTTAAACCCGCTTGGCACTGTTGCAACTGCTGATTGACTGTCGTTACTAATGCTGAGACACCCGCTGGCGACTGTTCCAGTAAAACGGCTAAGTTATCAGTCGTAATACCATCATCCCCAGCCACATACAACAATGCTTCTAAATCTGCTTGTTTAGTCATTGTAATCAATTCCTTCAAAATTTAAATCCCCAAAAGCAGTTGCCTGAGTTACCTTAATCACATTTTTCTTTGCCAGCTCCAACAAAGCCAGAAATAGTCCAATAACATCTGACAAGCTAGCTAGGGTCCGGGCACAAGCAAAGAAACTAACTTGGTTTCCTGACTGCACGCGCTTGCACACCAAATCAATCATATCGGTAATCGGCCGCTCATTCATTGTTAAATGTGCCAGCTGGGGCTGACTGAGCTTTAACCGATGTAGCACTAACTGAAAAGTCCTGGCTAAATCGTTCGCTTCTAATTGTCCCAAAGGTAGCGGTTTAATCGTCTTCGTCTCACTGACACTAGCCTCTTTAGCGAGCATTGGCGGCACTACTTCGGCCCGTGTTTTTAAAAAATCAGCTGCTTTTTTAAAGGCATCGTATTGAACTAGCTGTTGGACAAGCTCATCACGCGGATCGGCATCTTCTTCTGGCTCTGGATCAAAATCATTCTGTGGCAACAGATACTGCGATTTAATCCGTAATAAGGTGGAGGACATTAAAAAGAACTCACCGGCGAGCTGTAAATTAAGCTGCTTCATTGCTTGCAAATAAGCCAAATTTTGGCTTGTAATTTTGGCAATTGGAATATCATAAATATCAATTTTTTGTGATTTAATCAAATGAAGTAACAAATCTAGTGGGCCTTCAAAATTTGGTAATTCAAGCGTTAAATCTGCGCTAGTCGCCATCATTTGGTAGCAAACTTCAATAAATAACTGTATTCCGGTAATGCTGAAACCCGTCTCTTAGGATATTCATGCATTAATTCCGTGACAACTATCTGGCGCTGGTGATCATCACGGTAGCCCGGTGCTAGTGACAGATAACGAATTACCAGAAACCCTTCGGTAACTTGGACGCCAACTACTCCCACTTTATTGTCATCCCCTGTCTGATACAGGTACAGTTGAAAATCAGGAGTAACCTGATTGAGGTGCATTTCTTCTTTTAAATTATCTAAATTCCGAAAATCGGGCAAATAAGACAATAAACCCATTGTTATCTTTTCATAGTCTGACTTATACGTTATTAGCATTTAATCACCTGTTATCTGTGGCTGCAACTGTCGATAAACCTCAAGCACCTGTTGCGGTGATAAGGTTGCAGTAAGTTGCGAGTTAATCGGGTCACTGCCACCTAAAATAGTTCGTACAACCTGTAAATTGGCGCCGCGGTCCAATAAATGACGGGCAAAAGAATGACGCAAAGTATTCGGGGTAACATCTTGCTGAATATTAGCCTGATCACAATAATACTTAAGTCGCTGCCAGATGGCTTGGCGACTCATGCCCGAGCCACGATTGTTTAAAAACAAAATTGACTCCGTTTGCTTTAACTGCGCTAACTTCGGCGTACGAACATTCTTTTGATAACGTTCAAGCCAAGTTAAAGCTGACTGCGAAATAGGAATTAAACGTTCTGGTTGACGCGGTGCAGCGACTTTAACTAGCTGTAACTGCGGGTAAAGGTTAGTGACCACTAGCGTAATAACTTCTGTTACCCGCATCCCAGTTGCAATCATCGTTTCCAAGATTGCCCGATCACGTACTCCCATTGGCTTACTTAAATCTGGCTGAGCCAATAACCGGCTCAATTCAGCAATACTAAGGACGACGGGTGCGCTGACCGTTCGCTTAGGCGCATCGATTTCTAACATGGGGTTAAGTTTTTCAATATTCTGACGGGCTAGCCACTGATAAAATTTGCGCAGACTTGAAATCAGGCGACTCATTGAACTCGCTTTAATCTGCTGGCGCGAAATAAAGGCATTGATATCGCTCGCTTTAGTCGGCCAAGTGGTTAAGCCTTCCGCCGTCACAAAGGTCACAAATTTTTGTAAATCCAAGCCATAAGCAGCAACCGTGTTAGGACTCAGTCCGCGTTCAACTTCCATGTCGTGCAAATACTGCACCACTTGAACAGTCAAGCTACTCATGATCTGTCTCTGGATCAGCCACTAGTGCAATAGTACCTGCTTCCTTGTCTTCCTTCAAATACTTAGCTTTTAGTAGGTGTCCTAAAGCACGTTTAAAAGCCCCTTTTGAAATACCAAAATACTGTTTGATTGCTGCCGCATCAGACTTATCAGAAAATGGCAGTGTCTTGTCCGCCTTACGCCGTAGACTCATTAAAATCATTTGCGCATCTTCATCAATTTGTTCAAACGCACGTGGTAATGCACTAAGATTCAATCGACCGTATTGACTTGCCCCAATCACACGCGCCTTTACCTGCTCACCCAAGCGTAACGGACGCAGGCTTTGACTTTGATGGATAAAAGCCCGATAGAATTCATTCGTGATGCCAAAAGCGCCAATTTCACGACTGCCATAAACCGTCATTACCAAGTCGCGGTTGGCCAAGTTGCTAGGAAAATTAGTGGCTAATTGGTCAAAAACAGTCTCATCCGCTAACTTGCACCAAATTCGATTCTTTTCATCTGTTTCCAGTCGGACTAATAAACGATCATCTTTTTTCGGCCACTTGTTACGCTCAAATGGTAAGTCATCGATCGATAACACCATATCTTTATCAGCTAGCCCAACATCCACAAAGACCCCAAGTCCAGACTGAACTTCGGTCACTTTCCCCCAACCATATTGATCAGCCTGCGCAAAAGGCATAAATTGTGTCATCATCATCTGGTGATGTTGATTCTCATAGCAAAAGCCAGAAAACTCTTGCCCAATTTGGGGACGCTCTTCTTGGGTTAATTCTTGCTTTTTACATTCAAAGGTAACTCCCTTTACCTGCACAAAGTAGGCAGTTGTATTCTCATCGATAATCTTTCCTGTTTGAATTTGACCCAGCATTATTTTCCCTCTACTTTACATATCACTTGTTACTAGTATAAGAGAAAAAAAGAGAAAATAAAATAGCCAGCTTGTCAGCTGACTATTTTATTTAAAATGATTTCCCTAATTATAAATTATAAGTTAGCAATCTTACCTTGGTAGATAGCACCACGACGTGCATCAACCGTAATCGTCGCACCATCTGAAATCTTTTCAGCAGCATCAGTCGTCCCAACAACAACTGGGATACCTAATGACAAACCAACAACAGCGGCATGAGAAGTCAAACCTGAAGCTTCAACGACTAAACCAGCAGCCTTCTTAATAGCTGGTAAGTAGTCAGAGTCGGTAACCTTAGTAACTAAGATATCGCCATCTGAAACTTTTCTGTTAGCTTCTTCAGCGCTCTTAGCAACAACAGCTCTACCAATGATTGAGCCATTACCTACGCCCAAGCCTTGTGCTAATTTAGAACCAACGATTTGTAGCTTCATGACGTTAGTCGTGCCAGATTCACCAACTGGAACACCAGCAACGATAATAGCTAAATCACCATCTTTAACGAAGCCCTTTTCCTTGGCAACTTTGGTAGCAATTTCAAACATATCATCAGTTGACTTAGGTCTTTCAGTCAATAATGGTGTAACACCCCAAACAATACCCAATGAGTGTTGAATCTTTTCATCGAAGGTTAAAGCAACGATATCTGCATCAGGACGATACTTAGAAATCATCCGTGCCGTATAACCGGAGTTAGTAGCCGCAATAATCGTCTTAACACCTAATTCTTGAGCAGTCCGAACAACTGATTCACCAATTGCTTCAGTGGTGTTTGAACCAACATATTTTTCAAACCGTTGGAAGGCTAAAGTATTGTTCTTGTGTAATTCGCGTTCAGTCCGCTCATCAATATCAGCCATTGCTTGAACCGCTTGAACTGGATACAAACCATTAGCAGATTCCCCTGATAACATCGTTGCATCAGTACCATCCAAGACAGAGTTAGCAACATCCGTTACTTCGGCACGAGTTGGACGTGGGTTTTCTTGCATTGAATCAAGCATTTGAGTAGCAGTAATAACTGGCTTACCTAAAGCATTGGTCTTTCTGATCAATTCCTTTTGAACAAATGGCACATTGATGAATGGGATTTCGACACCCATGTCACCACGGGCAACCATCAACCCATCAGAAACTTGCAAGATTTCATCGACATTGTCGATACCTTCTTGTGATTCAATCTTAGGGAAAATCTTCACGTAATCAGCGCCAGCTTCCTCACAAAGCTTACGAATATTAAGGACATCTTGAGCTTTACGGACAAATGAAGCGGTAATAAAGTTAATCCCGTGTGATAAACCAAAACGGATATCATCAGTATCTTTTTCAGTGATTCCTGGAAGGCGAATTTCAACGCCAGGAGCGTTAACACCCTTCTTTGAACCAATTACACCGGTGTTTTGAGCTTCAGTAACAAGTTCATGCTTAGCAGCATCCTTGTCTTTAATTACTAAATCAACTTTACCGTCGTCAATTAAAACATGACCACCAAGCTTAGTATCATCATACAAACCCGGGTAGGTCACATGAATCATTGCAGGATTACCTGGTTTTGAATCGTCCATCGAAATCCGAATAATATCACCAGTATTGGCAGTAAATTTACCACCCTCTTGGTCAGTCGTTCTGATTTCAGCACCCTTGGTATCAAGGTCAATACCCAGTAATAACCCTGTCTTCTTTTCAACCTGACGAACCATCTTCATTCTTGAAAGATGTTCTTCATGATCACCATGTGAGAAATTGAAACGGAATACATTCGCACCAGCCTTAGCTAGTTTTGTAATAGTTTCAATATCATTTGAGGCTGGCCCCAAAGTGCTGACAATCTTAGTTTTTTTCATTATGAAAAATTCCTCTCCAAAAACTGATAAGACTACTTAGTCATATCTTGATTCAAATCCAACAAGGCACTATCGCTCTCATGCTTACCATCAAATAAATCGAGAATGTCGTGAGTTGCCAACCGGCCATTCTCAAGGCCGACAGCTAAACCGCCTTTACCGTTGAGAAGTTCCTTAACAGCATAATTACCCATTTCAGTTGCATTAACTCGATCTGCCACAGTTGGTCGACCACCGCGCTGCATATGCGCAAGCACATTTGCCCGCGCATCAAAATCGCCGTATTTCAAAAGTTCATCTTTGAATTTGTCGGCACTCATAGCGCCTTCGGCGAGTACGATAATCCCGTGATCTTTACCTTCTGCAAAACTTTGCTTTAAGCTGGCAGCGATTTTTTTGATATCAAACGGGTGCTCCGGTGTCACAATCGCATCTGCACCGCTGGCAACACCAACGCGCATCGCAATATCACCACACTCACGCCCCATGACACCAACCACAAATACTCGATGATGACTGCTTGCAGTATCGCGAATTTTATCAATTGCATCCATCGCAGTTTCACAAGCCGTATCAAAGCCAATCGTATAATCGGTGTATGGAATATCATTATCAATCGTCCCCGGAAGTCCGATTGAATTAATCCCACGCCTAGTTAGCGCGAGCGCACCATGATAGGAGCCATCACCGCCAATTACGATAACAGAATCTATCCCATGCTGCTTGAGCTGTTTGACGCCTGCGATTTGTACCTCGGCTTTTGCAAATTCTGGAAAACGCGCAGAATACAAAATCGTTCCGCCTAAATTAATCGTATGGTCAACATCCTCCGTCTTTAACGGAAAGAAATCACCAGCAACTAATCCGGCAAAACCATAGCGAATACCATAGACTTCGATTCCGTGAGAAATGGCAGTTCTGGTTACAGCTCTAACCGCCGCATTCATACCAGGTGCGTCTCCACCACTAGTTAAAATACCAATTCTTTTCATGAATTCACCTCATCATGATTATATTGTGTAATGCCTCACATCAAATAAATCTTACCATTTTTAGCTTAGAAATGCTCATAAAAATTGCAATTTTTCATGGCTCGTTTTTGTTTTCGCTTACATTACTAAAACTGTTTTACTTTGCTAGTGTTGCTGTAACTTGACTGCTCGTAAATTGCTTAGTAAAAATTGACGCTTACTAGCATCGAAACGATCTGACTGCGCCCTGACCTTTAATACATAGATATCGCCCACTTTAAGTAACGGCTGAACCTTGGTGTACATCCCCGGGAAAATAACGACTTCATGTTGCCCAGCTGAATCCATAAAACTGGCAAATGCCATGGTCGTCCCCTTTTTAGTTTTAATCAGCTTCAAACTGACGAGTTTGCCAACAGTAATCCCGCTCTCGCCGATATTAATCGCTGAAAATGCTTGTGCCGCGAACTTACGCGCATACTTCTCAACTACGGCTAAAGGCGTTTGAGTCGTTGAAAATCCCAATGTCGCCATTTCCATCTCTGCTTGCTGCGCATGCGTGGGTGCTTCTGCTGACTGCATCGGCGCCTCACCCAACGTTTCTGCCAAAGCTAAGTTTTGTCCAGTTAGCTTCACGTTTTCGATAATCTCATCACAATTGAGGAGTAACTCATTGCGATTGACCCCCAACCGATCAAAACATCCAGCCTTAATGAGCGACTTAATCGCTTCTGACTGAAGATATTTCACTTCAAGCTGACGCAAAAAATCACTTAACGTCTTCACCGGATGTTCCAGCTTCACAATTTGTTTCAAAAAATCAATCCGGACACCCTTGATAGCACGTAGCCCAGTCAAAATTTGACCACCCACTAAACTGAACTCGAGCTTAGATTGATTAATATCTGGTGGTAGTACTTTAATCTGAGCTTGTTGGGCTTGTACGACATAGTTTTGAACCTTAGCCCTGTTTCCCACCGTACTATTAAGCAGTCCCGTATAAAACGCTGCCGGATAATGGACCTTTAAGTAAGCGAGCCAAAATGCAATTTTAGTATAAGCAACGGCATGAGACCGATTAAAGCCATAGTTAGCAAACTGTTCAATATAATTATAAACCCGCTCGCCAACTGCCTTAGAGTGCCCTTGGTGTACTACCCCGGCAATAAACTTATCCCGATATTGGAGTAGCACTGACTGGTTCTTTTTCGACATGGCTCGTCTTAAAATATCCGCCTCGCCCAAGCTAAATCCTGCCAAAATTTGCGCCGTTTGCATCACCTGTTCTTGGTAAACCAAGATACCATAAGTTGGCTTTAAAATCTGCGCTAAACTTTTATCCGGATAGCTGACTGTTTCTTGCCCCTTTTTACGGGCAATAAAGGACGTAATATGCTGCATCGGGCCTGGTCGATATAACGCATTGACCGCCACTAAATCTTCAAAATTATCAGGATGTAAATTTTTCAATACCTGTCTAATTCCAGCTGACTCAAATTGAAAAATCGCATCAGTCTCACCAGCTTGAAAGAGTTGCATTGTGGCTGCATCATTTAGCGGAATGTCATTCGGATTAAGCTTAGTACCCGTCTTAGCAATTAAAGCTAGGGTATCACCCAAAAGTGTTAAATTACGCAACCCCAAAAAGTCAATTTTAAGCAGTCCTAAAGCTTCAACATAGCGTTTAGTTTGCTGGGTAACAGGGATGCCTAGCGTTCCTGCTTGCATCCCACTAATACTGGCAATCGATTGATCACTAATCACGAGCCCAGCAGCATGAATTGAAGTATGGCGCGGGATACCTTCAAGGCGTGAAGCCGTTTCAAATAACAATTTATTCTCACTTGATGCCGCGACCAGTAGCTGCATGGCACGTGAATTCTTAAAAGCTTCAGCTAAGGTGATTTTGGTTTTAGCAAAGGGGACACTCTGCGCCCATTGATTAAGCTGGACAGCCCCAAGGCCAAAAACACGTCCCACATCACGTAACGCTTGTTTAGCTGCGAGCGTTCCAAAGGTTAAAATTTGGGCCGCATGATCCATCCCATACTTTTCAAACATATAGCGAATCACTTCGTCTCGGCGGTTATCAGGAATATCTAAATCAATATCAGGCATTTCGTGACGAGCAGGATTCAAAAAGCGCTCAAATAGCAGATGGTACGCCAAAGGATCTACTTCTGTGATTTTTAACGCATATGACACTAGTGAACCACAAGCCGAGCCACGGCCAGGACCGGTGGTAATCCCAACCCGATGACAGTAATTGACCACATCCCAAACAATCAGGAAATAATCATCGAAGCCCATTTGATGAATGACTTTTAATTCATATTGAAGTTGCTGACGATAATTCTGAGGTACTTTTGAGGTAAAGCGTCCTTTCAGCCTGGTTTCTGCCAGTTCTTGTAAATAGACTTGAGAATTTACTGCCACATTTTGCTGATACTTAGGAAGTACGGGGCTTTGGAACACAACGTGGGCATCACAACTCGTCGCAATTTTACTCGTATTGGCAACCGCACCACTTAGACCCATATTTTCATACGCAGCGCTAAGCGCTTCAGTAGAACGCAAAAAATGCGATCCAAGAACATGCGCTAACTGCTCCGGATCGACCAATTGCTGTCCGGCTTTAATGGCTTGGAGCGACTTGCGTAGAAATTGATCTTGCGGCTTAAGGTATCTCGTATCCTCTACTGCAACTAGCGGTAGGCCAAGCTGCTTACTAGCAACCTGCACATAATTGATATAATTCAGTTGTGCCTTACTTGCATAAACACCTAAATAGAGGTTATCAGCTGGTACTAACTGCTTTAAAGTACGTAGCAACTGGCCACCTAAATTAGTACTAGTTTCAATGAGTGTCCGCAGTTCACTGTTGATATTGGCAGGTGTAATGACAATCAAATCGGCCAAATACTGTTTCAGCGCCGGTAATTGTAAAACTTGTTGATTTTCACCATTAGCAGTTAGGAGATTGACCTTGCTTGAAAGCCTTAACAAATTACGGTAGCCTTCATCTGTTTTAGCGAGCAACAAAAGATCATATTTATTCGTCGTATCAACTAGCCCATTAATCCTCAGTGTCATCCCTAACATGGGCTTAATCCCGGCTTCTTTGGCGGTTTCATAAAAGTTGACTAGGCCGTACGTCACATTCACATCTGCTAGCCCTACTGCCCCATATCCTGCAGTCAGGGCGCCATCAATTAAACTGGCAATTCTTAGCGGACTTTCCAGCAATGTAAAAGTACTCATATTCTGAAGTGCTGCAATTTTCATAGCTACGCCTCTTTCTATTGATTAGTATATCAAATCCTAGTGGAACGTTGGAAATCTCTGCCCTTTTATGATAAACTGCTAAGCGAAAGAAGGAATTGCTATGGGTCGTTTTATCGTCACAATTTTCTGGAGTATCGTTTATATGTTTATCATCGGCTTTATTGGTGGTCCACTCACCCAAACCAGTGTCGATTTTAAAACGCTCTTAATTTTCGGTGTTGTCTTTGGCATCATCTTCAGCCTTATCATTCCGACTATTACTGCCCATTCACATCACGATGACAGTTCATTTAGTCGCTTGAAATAATTTGCAAGCTACGTCTGAGATAAGTAAAAGAGCCATTAGGAAGTCTCTCCTAATGGCTCTTTTTTATGCTTAGAAAAAGCGGTAATTGGGTTTCACATCTACAGCTTCATTTCCTTGCGTCAAATACTCCGCAAACATCTGCACATAATCTTTATCTAGAACCAGCTCAATCTCATCTGGCCGATATTCAGGATAAAAACCACCACCATTAGCACGATAATTGTTTACGGCTAAATGATAGACCCGCTGATCATCCAGTGACTGACCATGCAGACTCAACTGGCAAATACGGTGCCCAACAGGCCGCGATAAATCTACTTCATAATGCACCGGATAGAAAACATCAAAATGATAGAGTTGTGGTTTTGGTAGCAAATAACGATCTAGGAACTTAATCTGGCCATTCGCATCTTTTTCTAAAAAGCCAGCACTAAATTCCATAATATGGCGGATTTGCTTACCAGTAAGACGCACCCGCACCAGTTGATTGGCATACGGATAATTTAAAATAATATCGCGCATCGTCACCGTTTTACCAAAACCTTTTGCCGTTTCGCTCATAATCGCCGTGGCAGAAATGTCGGCCTTAGTGAACCACAATTGCATCTGCTGCAGGAGATTAATAAATGGGGCCCCAGTAATCCGATCCGTTAGCGGATGTTCAATTGATGCAGGTGCGCTCAAAGTCGCTACGGTCTGATCAAGCCAAGCCTGAGTACCAGCATTCAATTTTTTCAGTGGCGCTACTACCGCAGGGTCTGGCGCAAACGTCGCTGTATCGACTAATTGTGTCTTAAGCTGAGTAATTTTTTTAGTCTGCGGATCAAACTCAACTAACACTTCTGCTAGCGCCTCGCCCCGATACCCCGGCTGTACAATCGCTGTCTGGTGTGCGACCAGATTCATCCGCCGGTGCTGATGCCCTGTCAAGAAAACATCAACTCCAGGAATTTCCGTTAAAATGCGGTAGCCTTCATTTTCACCCCGGTCGGGTTCAGTTGCCTCACCCGTCACCGGATCATTCTCGAAGCCGCCATGATACATGACAGCTAAAATATCAACCTGTGGTTTTAAGATTTTAGCATAATGGCGCACTTGCTTAGCAGCTGAAACAAACTTCAGCCCAGCGATATGATCGGCTTGTTCCCAATGCGGAATATATGGCGTTACAACCCCCAGTAAGCCAATTTTAATACCAGCTTTTTCAATAATCTGGTAAGTTTGACCAAAGCGTGGCGTCTCAGTGTTAGCATCCAGAACATTATCATTGATAATCGGTGCGCGATTATGCCTCACATACCAGCTTAAATAATCCAAGCCGAAATTAAAATCATGATTACCTAAGCAACGGGCATCATAACCCACTGCATTATAAGCAGCCGTAAATGGTGCTAAACCTTCAGCTATCGGTAACGAATGAGCATAGGAAGCTAATGGCGAGCCTTGCAGGCAATCGCCGGCATCTGTTACCACCACATGATCGGCCCCGTACTCGGCCTTCTCATGCTTAACTGCTTGACTCAATCTTGCGAGTCCAAAGGGCGCTTCATATTGACCATTTTGTTGATAATCTGTCGGCAATAAGAAGCCGTGAGTATCACTTGAGTGTAAAAAAACCAGTTGCATCGACTCAACTCCATATTCTATAAAATTAAGGACAAAAAAAGACCCCTTCAACGAGGCGTCTTTTCTTACTTGTCTTCGCTACTGTTGTCGCTAGTGCGATTAGCAACTTGACGACCCTTGTAATAGCCTTTAGGTGAAACACGGTGACTTAAGCGATATTCACCAGTAGTTGCATCATAATGCATTGCTGGAACCGCTAATTTAATATGAGCACGACGTGAACGTTTCTTTTGTTTAGAAGTATGTCTTGCAGGAACTGCCATTTACTTGATCTCCTTTATTGTAGTTTAAGTGTCAAATCACTATTATCAACCCGACTTGTATCACTCACATGAAACAATAATACTATTTTAGCTGCTATAAATCAAGGAAAGATTATTTTCTTGAACCATAGCGAAACGCCAAATAATCGCCCAATGTAGGAAACAAATGATAAAGCTTGCTTAAAATAGCCAAACTTAATGGTAAATTGAGTTCACGTTTATCCGTGCCAAAGTAATGGACTACTTGCCAAGCGACATCATCCGGATCAAGCATAAAAGCCGCTACGTTTTTGGCATACTGCCCTGTTTGATCAGCAATATTAAAGAAGTTAGTATATACCGGTCCTGGGTTAACGGTCATTACTTTGATGCCAAATGGTTTTAATTCTAGCCGTAAAACGTTGGAGAATTGGATAACCGCTGCCTTAGAGGCACTGTAAGCCGCCGACTTAGTGGTAGGTATCAAGCCTGCAATCGAACCGAAGTTAACAATTTGACCAAACTTCTGTGAGATCATTAAGCGCCCTACAAGCCGAGTAAAGTACATAAGCCCTAAGACATTCACTTGAAACATGGTAGTCGCTTGCGTCATATCGCTTTCCATAAATGGCGTAAACTTACCAAACCCGGCACAATTAACTAAATAGTCGACCTGCTCAACTTGGCCCACCAGCTTCTTGAAACTGGCCTCAATCTGTTCACTCTTCCCCATATCTGTTGGTAGTACAGTCGCCTGAGTGCCAGATAACTCTTTCGCTTCATTCGCAATTTCCAATAACCGTGCTTGTCGGCGCGCCAATAGCACGACCGTTGCACCACGGCCAGCGCTCTCAAGCGCAATCGCACGACCAATCCCACTCGATGCCCCAGTGATTACCACTACCTTGTTTCTCAATGAATTATTCATTATATTAGCCTTTCATCGGAATTTCTACTTGATCAAAATCATTTACCAACCTCGTATGAGGGAAAACCGCGCGTGCTTGACGTTCAAGCCCTTTCGCCTTGGCACCTAAGTAACGGGCAGAAATATGATTTAAGCATAATGCTTTAACTCCATTATCGCGCGCTACGCGAGCAGCTTCAACACAAGTTGAATGATAATAAGAATGTGCCATCCGAGTCTCATCCCAACTAAACGTTGACTCATGGACTAAAACATCGGCATTCTTAGCAAGTTCAGCGATAACCGGCGTCTGCCGCGTATCGTAGATAATCGTGACGACCCGTCCTGGCTTGGCAATACCAATGAACTGCTTGCCATCAAGTATGGTGCCATCAGCTAGTGCGACGGTCTGACCCTGCTTTAATTTCCCGAGCAAAGGCCCATTGGGAACATGATACGCTTGCAATTTGGCCATCAATAACTCGCCTGGTCGATCAGCCTCTTCAACTCGGTAACCAAAACTCGGGATGCGATGAACTAATGGCGCTGCATACACTTTAAAGCCATGTTCTTGTAGCACTAACCCTGCGTCATTCAAGACCACATACTTAATCGGATAAGAGACCCTGGTTCTAGAAACACGCAAGGCGGTTTGCACAAACTGTTCAATCCCTGCTGGTCCATAAATAGTTAAGGGTCCCACATCGCCTTGAAAGGATCGCGTAGAAAGCAATCCAGGCAATCCAAAAATGTGATCACCATGATTATGTGAAATAAAAATTTTCGTCACTTTACGCAGACGAATATTAGTACGTAAAATTTGGTGTTGTGTGGCTTCACCACAATCAAACAGCCAAATCTCATTGAGTTCATCCAGCATTTTTAACGCGACTGATGACACATTTCGCTGCTTTGAAGGCTGACCAGCACCGGTCCCAAGAAACTGTAATTCCATGAAAATCCTATTCTAATAGTTAGCATGACTAACAACTTGTTTCACCACAAAAGCACTATAATGCTTGGCCCCAACTGGATTAGGATGGGTATTATCTGCATATAGCCAATCGGGGTGAGACTTTGCTAAAGCATACCAGTCAATAATAGTTAAATTATGATATTTGCGAGCTGCTTGTGCTAAGAGTTGATTAACTTGCCCCTGCCATTCACGACTAGGCACATAAGTATTAATCCAAAAGACTTGGCGCTTTGGGCCAAACAGCTGCATTAACTGATCCACTTCAGCCATATTGAAGGGCCCATTTGTTCCCAGACCAATCACAACATTAGCAGCTAATACCCCCTGCCGCTGATAGCCCTTAAACAGGCCCTGCGCCAAGTTAGCCTGCCGAGCAACGGCTGCATCAATAATTGCATGCGGCATTAAACGCTTAATATCATTGCTTGAGCTCGCCATGACTGAATCGCCTAGCGCTAACACATTGATTCGCCGCGCTAGTTTGAGCTCTTTGGTATCCAACCCATATTTCAAATAATCTCGATTAACTGGATTGCGCCGCGCACGACGTCTTGACCGATGAGCACGTTGCTTGTGAGCTGACTGAGCATTTGCCTTAGCAGTTTTCATACGGTCAATCAGCCGGCGATTCGATAAGGCGACTGACTGACGATTAGCAGCAATTCTTTCAGCAAGTTGCGAGTGGCTAAAATCCTCGGCGCGGATAAACGGGGATAGTAAAAGCGCAACGGTTCCTAATAACACTAATAAACCCGCTACTAATAACTTGATTTTACCTAAATAAGAACCCGTACGTTGCACAGCAGCTACGATACCCTGCTTAAAAGCGGTGAAGTTAAATTTAATAAAGGGTTGTTCAATCACACGATACGATAACTCACTCAGCAATAAGATAAGGAGCAACTCAACTACATGATATAACTGGACATGGTCACCGAGGTGAGTGAATTTAGACTCAAAAAAGATCATCACCGGAAATTGATACAGATAGATAGCATAGCTACGTGCACCAATCCAATTAAAAACCGGATTGGTCAGCCAAGCGTTCCAATGACTACCAGGATGTGCTATCACGGCAATCAGCAGTGTCGTGAACAGACTAAAGAGTAGCATCCCACCACGGTAAGCAAATGCCCCTTGAGGATCCATTTGTGGGGTAAAAAACAGCCCCATCATCCCAAGGATACTAATTAACCCCAGACCATCCAATAAATACATATCGTTTTTGGCCAGATGAGCGCGCAGCTTTTCAATCGGCCAGATAACAGCTAAAGCACTGCCCAATCCTAAAGCAAAGAAACGTGTATCAGTCCCATAATATAACCGGTTAATATTAATTTGAGGGCTATATAACAGCGCCATTTCGAGTGCGGACAATAATGATAAGCCCAAAATTGTCCAGAACAAATACTTTTTTTGCTTTAAAAAACGGAACAGTAATAATAATATCAATGGCCACAGGAGGTAAAACTGACCATCAATCGACATCGTCCATAAGTGGGTAAATGGCGACTCATTACTAGCAAACCGTTCAAAATAACTTTGTCCATTGATGATTTGCCAAAAATTATAAACACTTAGCAAGTTTGCCAGCACGATTTGCCATAACTTCGCTAGCAAATTGCGTTGAAACAGAAGAATATAACTCGCCGATAGCCATAAGACGGTGACAATTTGCGGATATAAACGAACTAGCCGCTTACGATAAAACCTCCACAGATTATAATGCCCTTGCTCATGATAAGAACGAATCATATGATCGGTCACTAGATAGCCAGTTAAGCTGAAGAAAATCGGCACACCCAGATAACCACCCACATAATAATTAGGAGCAAAATGGTATAAAATAACTGCTACAACAGCCAATGCTCTTAATCCTGAATAGCCAGTAATAAACCGATTCCGTTTCATTCTTTTCAAACCCCAACTTATTGGACGAATTCAAACGTAAAGTCACCGATGGTCACCTCGTCACCATCTTCAGCCCCCTGCTTAAGTAATTCATCGTCAATTCCATATCGTTTTAACTTACGTGCTAGTAACATGATACCATCCTGGTGGTCAACGTTAGTCCGCTGCACAATATGCTCAATCCTAGCACCAGAAATCTTAAACTCATGATCACCAATCCGCTCAACCGTAACCTGATCATCAGTTGGTGCGGTATAAACGTAGTCCTTCGTAGTCTCAGCGTGCTCTGGCGTTGCTTGTGCTAATTTGGTGGTTTCAGTCGCAACCACTTGGCCCACTGTTTGCATTAAGGCAGTCACACCTTGATGGGCAACACTAGAAATTTCATAGACGGGTTCATTAAATCCGTGAGCGTGCAAATCAGCTTTAAAGGTGGCCAATTTTTCTGCAGTACCAGGTAAATCCATCTTAGTCGCAACGAGTAGTTCCTTCTTAGTAGTCAGATCAACTGTGTATTGCGCTAATTCTTGCTTAATCGTCTGATAGTCGTTAAAAGCTTCACGGCCATTCGATGGATCCATCGAAACTAGGTGGAGAATTACTTTAGTCCGCTCTACATGACGTAGAAATTGCATCCCTAAGCCGACCCCTTTAGCCGCTCCAGCAATTAACCCCGGTAAATCAGCCATCGAGAAGTCATGACCATCAGGTAAAACAACCATCCCTAAATTTGGTGTTAACGTGGTAAATTCATAAGCAGCAACTTTTGGCTTGGCCTTAGTCGTGACTGATAAGAGCGTTGACTTTCCAACCGAAGGTAGACCAACTAAGCCTACATCAGCTAATATCTTTAATTCGAGCCGTAAGACACGATCTTCACCTAGTTCGCCATTTTCAGCAATTTCAGGTGCGGTATTAACACTATTTGCAAAGTGAATATTGCCCCGGCCGCCCTTACCACCGCGTGCTACGATTAATTCTTGATGATTGCGCACTAAATCGCCAATCAACTCGTTGCTATCAAAATCATAAACTACGGTGCCAACTGGCACTTTTAAATACAAATCTTTTGCACCATGTCCATATTGTGCTTTAATACGGCCATCTTCACCTGGATCAGCCTTAAACTTACGCCGATAACGAAAATCCATTAACGTCCGTAAGCCACTGTCTGCTACAAAAATAATACTACCGCCGCGACCACCATCACCACCGGCAGGACCACCATTGGGAACATACTTTTCATGACGAAAGGCAACCATGCCATCTCCGCCTTTTCCCGCTTGTACTTCAATCTTAGTTTGGTCAACAAATGTTGGCATCTTTAATTTCCTTCTGTCTTTTGCTTAGTCATTATAAACTTAGTTATTATAACACATAATCCTAGCCGACCTATGCGCCAAGCAAGCTGACTTTCACCGTCTGCGCTTGCACAATCGTTAAGCCAGCAGCTTGTAATTCTGCGACTGAAGCATCACTAATTCGTTTTAGTGACCCGAACTTTTTCAGCAACTTGTTGCGACTCTTGGGTCCAATTCCCTTGATCGTATCTAATTTGCTAGACAAAGCATTCTTAGCATGGGTCCGGCGGTGGAAGGTAATGGCAAAGCGGTGCACTTCATCTTGAATACGAGTCATGAGATAAAACCCCTCAGACTTAGGATTCATCGGAATCAGTTTAAAGGGCTGTTCCCGAAATGGATCTCCCTTAAGTAAATGATTCGTTCGGTGATGATTATCTTTTACCATTCCCGCTACCGGAATTGCTAAGTTGAGCTCATTACGTAGCACATCTTCAGCTGCTTCCATTTGAATCTGACCACCATCCATAAGAATCAAATCAGGCATTTTCTGATGCTCTTTCAGCAACCTGCTATAACGCCTTCTAACAACTTCTCGCGTGTTACGTAACTCGTCAGCCATATTCTGATGTTCAACTTCACCCTTTAGAATAAATTTACGATATTGCGTCTTGGCTGGCAGGCCATCCTCAAACACCACCAATGCCGAAACAGGATCAGTTCCCTGAATATGCGAATGGTCAAAACTTTCAATTCGTGACCCATATGGTAGTCCCAAGGCAGTAAAAATCTCAGCCTGTGCGCCCTTAGTCTTTCGATTGCCGAGTTCAAGTAGGCGAAATTTGTCAGCCAATTTCAGCTTGGCATTCTCACCCGCCATCGCTAATAAAGCTTTCTTCTGACCGCGCTGCGGTGTCCGAACTGGCACCTTTAGCAAATCACCCAAAGTCTCTGTGTCCACACCAGCTGGTACCAAAATTTCCTTAGGTAGTACGCGATTGCGCTGACCGTAAAATTGGACCAAGAGTGATTGGAATTCATCGATTGGATCTGTCGTATCCGTTAAAGGAAACATCCTAGTCTCACGTCGCAGTAATTTAGCTTGCCGTAAGAAAAAGATTTGAATCGAAATCCATGATTTATCAACGTAAAAGTTAAAGACATCCCGCTGGGTATGGTCATGTGAGATAATTTTTTGTTTTTCAACGGTTTCCTCAATGTAGCGAAGCTGATCACGAATTTCAGCGGCATGCTCAAATTGAAGTTCACTGACCGCTTGCGCCATTTGCTGCTTCAAATCCGCTTTAACCGCCGCAATGTCGCCATTCAAAAAACGCTTAATCTTAGCAATTTGGGCTTGATACCTTGCTGGTGGTACTTGCTTGAAGCAGGCACCCAAGCATTGCCCCATATGATAGTAAAGACATGGTCGATGCTGAAAACCACTGCACCGCCGCAATGGAAACACTTTTTGAATAAAGTGTAACGTGGCTTGTGCAGCATAAACATTCGGATAAGGGCCGAAATAATATCCCCCATCTTTATGCACGATACTAGTTAATTTCGTTTGTGGGTTAGCTTCGTGGGTAATTTCAATATAAGGGTAACCCGTTCCTTGCTTCAATTGCACATTATAATAGGGTTGATATTTTTTAATTAGGGTAATTTCAAGTAAGAAAGCTTCCTTGTCAGTGGCGACCGTAATAATGTCAAAATTACGAATGTCACGCACTAATTCAGCCCTGCGACCAACTTGCTTACTTTTGAAATAGGACCTCACCCGATTTTTTAAAGTCTTTGATTTACCAACATAAATAACCGTCCCATTAACATCCTTCATGAGATAGCATCCCGGACTGGCTGGTAATAACTTTAATTTTGCTTCAATTAACGGAGTAGCCATAGCGTCCTTTCTATTTAACATAATCTTTATTATGTGGTTTTTAAAAAACTACCTATGCCAATACTCGATTAATAGCAACCGCTACCCCATCGTGTTCACAATCAGCTGTAATAAAATCAGCTTGAGCTTTCGTAACGGGAACGGCATTTCCCATGGCAACGCCATAACCGGCATAACGAATCATCGCAGCATCATTGGCTTCATCACCAATGGCCATTACTTCATCCGCTGTAAGTCCCAAATGCTGCGTAAGTTGTGCTAGCCCTGTGCCCTTCGTTACCCCAGCCGCAGTTGCTTCATAGTAGAAAGGCTCTGTTTTAGAAAAGACCACGCGACTAGCCATTGTTTGAAACAGTGGGCTAGTTAGGCGTTCATCTAAATACTTAGGATCATCGACAAACATACATTTGATAATCGAGATAGCACGCATTTCATCAGTTGTCCGATAAGAAACGCCTAAATCAACAATCCTGGAATTATATAAGGTCCATTTACCAATATCCCGATTAGCAGTATAAATACGCTTCAAGCCAACAGCTTGAAAATGTAACTTAAGTTGGCGACTAATTGTTTCAAGATCAAGGTATTCCGCATAATCAAGTCCCTTTTTGAAGATGACTTGACCGCTGGTCGTCTCAACCACCGCCCCGTTATAACTCACAATATATTCGTCATCGGCCTGATCGAGCCCTAGTGCACTTAAATACGATTTAGCACCAGCTAAAGGTCGTCCAGTACAAATCACAACCTTTTTGCCTTCATGACGCGCACGCTGAATGGCCTGGCTAACAGCTGGTGTCAGCTCTTTACGTGCATTCACTAGCGTGCCATCAATATCAATTGCCATTAGTTTAAGTGTCATTTTATACTCCTATCAACTGGACTACTTACAATGTCTTAACTGTATCATAGCCTATCCAACTTAAACAATCATTGGCCCTGCAATTTTCACTAGGAATAAATAGTCTTTTTGATTTTCTATCTGGCAACGAGCTGTTAGAATAAATGAGTAAGGATAACCTGGAAGGATGATCGAATGAAAGAAATTTATTTTAACCACGATGGTAACATTGATGACCTTGTTTCCTATCTATTGTTACTACAAGCACCAGATATTCATTTGTTAGGTGTCGGAGCAATTGACGCTGACGGGTACATTGACCCTTCAGTGGAAGCTTGCCGCAAGATGACTGATCGCTTCAATTTGCGACATGACAAATTAGCAGTTGCACGGTCAAATTCTCGAGCTATTAATCAATTTCCACATGAATGGCGGATGGCAACCTATTCATTCAACTATCTCCCACTTTTGAATGAATCTGGACATATCGATACTAAGGAAGCTGCTTTACCAGCTCATGAAGATATGATTGCGAAGCTCAAGGCTGCTAAAACACCCGTCACGTTAGTCATGACTGGTCCTTTAACCGATTTAGCGAGAGCTCTTGATGAAGATCCAACAATTGAAGCTAAGATTGATCGGCTTTACTGGATGGGCGCTTCACTAGATGGACATGGTAATGTGGACATGGTTAACGCCGATGGAACGCAGGAATGGAACGCGTTCTGGGACCCTGAGAGTGTTGCCCGCGTATTTGCCTCTAACCTGAAAATTCAAATGGTCGGATTAGAATCAACTGAGGAGCTCCCGCTTAGTCCAGAACTTCGCCAGCACTGGGCTGCTTTGCGCCAATACCCAGCAATTGATTTAGTTGGCCAAGGTTATGCGTTGATTGTATCAGTCCCAACCGCACAGCTTTATCTCTGGGATGTCCTCACGACCGTCAGTGCTTTATATCCAGAAGTCGTCGAAACGAGAACTGCAAAAGCTAGTGTGATTACTACCGGCCTTGCAGCTGGTAAGGTTTATGAAGACGAGGCTGGTCGCCCAATCACACTGGTCACAAAAGCCAATAATGTACTCTTCTACGAAAAGGTCGATCATATTCTAAAATAAACCGATTAGAGGTGATAGTAAATGGGTCTTACTTTTAAACGACAGGATGACTTAGATCGGATGCTCGAAAAGTTTGCGGTGGTTCCGGATCCTATCAAAAAGAAACCTAGTAAAAAGCAAGCCGACAAATCGGCGACTGATCAACATAAATAGCAATTAAAAAAGCGCTGAATTATCAGCGCTTTTTTAATAGTCTTTTACTTCATGAAACGTATGTTAACGTGAGACACGCGCTTCAATCCAATTCTCTAAATCAGTTAAATGCAACTTAGAAACCGCACTAAAGGTCATTAACGTCACGTTATCATTGCGAATATGTAGCGCGCTGTGAACTCTCTGTGCTACTTGACTAGCTTGACTCTTCTTCAACTTATCCATTTTGGTACAAACCACGAGAATCGGTAAGTCCAAATACTGTGCATAATCACACATCGCAACGTCATCTTTGGATGGGTCATGTCGTGCATCTACCAAAATAATTAAACCAGTTAAATTGGCACGTGTTTCTAAATAGTCCTGAATCATTTGCCCAAATTGTTCACGCTGGCGCTGTGAGACTTTCGCATAGCCATAACCTGGAACATCAACAAGGTAAAAAGACTTATTCACCAGATAAAAATTAAGTGTCTGCGTCTTTCCTGGTTGTCCAGAAGTTCGTGCCAAATTTTTTCGTTTCAAAAAGGCATTGATCAAACTTGATTTACCAACATTAGAACGTCCAGCTAATGCTACTTCAGGATAATCATCCTTAGGGTACTGACTATCTTTAACAGCACTCAAGGCATAGTCAGATGACTTAATGATCATCAGCGGCAACCTTGCTTTCCGTTTCATCAGAATGTCTAAAAATGAGCGGTTGATGATGCTTAGAAATCACCTCTTCAGTAATTTCTACCCCTTCAATATCACTCTCGCTAGGCGTCTCATACATCACGTCCATCAAGGCACTTTCAATGATCGTTCTTAAGCCACGTGCCCCCATGTTGCGTGCAATCGCTTCTTTGGCAATTGCCTTCAAGGCACCCGAAGTGAATGTTAAGTTAACTTTATCAAGTGACATTAACTTCTGATATTGTTTTACCAAAGCGTTCTTAGGTTCGGTTAAAATACGTACTAAATCAGCGCTATCTAACCGGTCTAAGGTCGTAATAATCGGAATCCGTCCAATGAATTCGGGAATCAAGCCGAACTTAACCAGGTCACCCGTAATCAAGTTCTTAGTCCACTCATCACCAGCATTACGAGAAAAGTTGGTTTCTGCACCAAAACCGATGGTCTTCTTACCTAAGCGATTTTTGACAATACTTTCAATACCATCAAAGGCACCACCAACGATAAACAAGATATTCGAGGTGTCCATCCGAATCATTTCTTGTTGAGGATGTTTGCGACCACCCTGCGGTGGTACAGAGGCAATAGTTCCTTCAAGAATCTTCAGTAACGATTGCTGAACGCCCTCGCCGGAAACATCGCGGGTAATTGAGACATTCTCAGATTTTTTAGAAATCTTATCAATTTCGTCAATATAGATAATCCCACGTTGAGCTCGCTCTAGATCATAATCGGCATTCTGAAGTAACTTTAATAAAATATTTTCAACATCTTCACCAACATAGCCGGCTTCAGTCAAAGTTGTCGCATCTGCAATCGCAAATGGGACATCCAAAATTTTAGCCAGCGTTTGTGCCAAGTAGGTCTTACCTGACCCAGTTGGCCCAATCAAGGCAATATTCGACTTTTTCAGTTCAGTTGAAGAATCAACATCCATCTGGCTAACCCGCTTATAGTGGTTATAAACGGCAACCGATAACACCTTTTTAGCACTATTTTGACCAATGACATATTGATCCAACTTTTGTTTCATTTCAATTGGCTTAGGCAAGCTGGTTGCTCGCTTAATCGAATCAACACGTAATTCTTCATCAATGATTTTCTTGGATAAATCCACACATTCATTACAAATATAGGCTTCATTGCCGGCAATCATTTTCTTAACTTGATCCTGTGTCTTACCACAAAAGGAACATTTAATCTTCTCTTGTTCTTCGTATTGGGTTGGCATCGCGTTCCTCCTTGTAACTAGAATAAGATTAACACAGTTTGGCATTTGTTTGGAACAAATACTCTCAGCCATTAGCACAAAAAAAGACGACTAGGTATCGGTCGCCTTTTAAATGTTATGACTAAACGATTACTTTTCGTCTTCTTCAAGCTTAGCTTTGGCAACCTGCTTTACACTACCGGTTACTAAATCCATTGCTTTACGAACCGTAATATCGTGTGACAACATATCATCAGTTAAAGTATTGCGAACAACTTTTTCATCCATGTTGTATTCACTAGCTAAATTTTTGATTTCAGTTTTCAATTCTACTTCAGTTGCAGTCAGCTTTTCAGCCTTTGCAATCGCTTCAAGTACCAAGTTAGTCTTTACACGTTCAGCCGCGTCAGCAGAGAATTGACTACGAAGTTGTGCTTCGTTCGTATTCGTCAACTTGTAATAAGTCTTAGGATCAATCCCTTGGCGTTGCATATTGCCAAGATATTGGTTAAGTTGCGTATCAACATCTTCCTTAATCATTGGTTCAGGAATCTCATCGATTGTCGCATTCTTAACGGCTACCTTAATAGCAGCTTCTTGAATAGCAGCATCAGCAGCTTCAGCCTTCTTAGACTTCAAGTCTTCCTTAATTTTGTCCTTTAAATCGGCTAAAGTTTCAACGGAATCGTCAACATCTTTAGCAAATTCATCATCAAGCTTTGGCAATTCCTTTGACTTAACTTCATGAACAGTTGTAGCAAAATGAGCTTCTTTGCCTGCTAAGTCTTTAGCGCCGTAATCCTTCGGGAAAGTTACAACGACATCAACATCATCGCCAGACTTGTGACCAATCAATTGATCTTCGAAGCCAGGAATAAAGCTACCTGAACCAAGTTCAAGTGCGTAATTCTTAGCAGAACCACCATCAAAAGCCTTGCCATCAACTGTTCCAGCATAGTCAATTGTTACCGTGTCGCCCTTAGCAGCTTCACCGTCTTTTAACACCAATTCGGCATTCTGGTTACGACGCTTTTCAAGTTCAGCATCGACATCTTTAGCATAAACACGGGTACTTTGTTTTGGAACTTCAATGCCCTTGTAGTCACCAAGTTTTACTTCTGGTTCAACACTAACAGTAGCCTTCATCGTCCAATCTTTGCCCTTGTCCATTGCTTCAGGCATGATTTGAGGCTGACCTACAGCTGCAATTCCAGCTTCTTTAACGGCTGCATCATAAGCATCTGGCAAAACTAAGTTCAGAGCATCTTCATAAAGTGCTTCTTCACCATAGTATTGGTCAAAAATAACACGAGAGACATGACCTTTTCTAAAGCCAGGCACACGTAGATTAGGCTTAACACGCTTGAAAGCTTGATCTAAGCCCAGCTTTAGTTCGTCTTGTGAAATATTAAAAGTAAGTTCACCAGTCGTTTTACCGGTTTTTTCCCATTTAGCAGACATTAATTAAATACCTCCAATGTCATATTTGAGTTTGCTACCTGCAATACTAATTTATCTTACCGTAAACAGGTCAAAAAAACAAATTTTCCACAAAAAAAGATACACCTCCAAGAGAGATGCATCTTTAATGTTATCAATCCAAGACAATAACTAATCGATGATTGAAGTTACTTGGCCGGCACCAACAGTACGTCCACCTTCACGAATCGTGAATTTAGTACCATTTTCGATAGCAGCTGGCTTGATCAAATCAACAGTAAATTCAGTATTGTCACCAGGCATAACCATTTCAGTACCTTCTGGCAAGACGATTTCACCCGTAATATCAGTGGTGTGGAAATAGAATTGTGGACGGTAATCTGAGAAGAATGGTGTATGACGGCCACCTTCATCTTTGTTCAAGATATAAACTTGACCCTTGAACTTCTTATGAGTTTGAATTGAACCAGGTGCAGCAATAACTTGACCACGAACAACTTGGTCACGATCAACCCCACGAAGTAAGATACCAACGTTATCGCCGGCTTCACCCAAATCAAGTGTCTTATGGAACATTTCCAAGCCAGTAACAACTGTCTTAAGAACCTTGTCCACTAAACCAACGATTTCGACGTCGTCACCGATCTTGATAGTACCACGGTCAATACGACCTGAAGCAACAGTCCCACGACCAGTAATCGTAAAGACGTCTTCAACAGGCATCAAGAATGGCTTGTCAGTCTCACGTTCTGGAGTTGGGATGTATTCATCAACGATGTCCATCAACTTCATGATAACCTTTTGTTGTTCTTCGTCGCCCTGTAAAGCCTTCAAAGCTGAGCCACGAACAACTGGAATATCATCACCTGGGTAATCGTATTCTGAAAGCAAATCACGAACTTCCATTTCAACCAAGTCAATCAATTCTGGGTCATCTACAAGGTCAATCTTGTTTAAGAAGACAACGATGTATTCAACACCAACTTGACGAGCAAGCAAAATATGTTCACGAGTTTGTGGCATAGGACCATCAGTTGCAGCAACAACTAAGATCGCACCATCCATTTGAGCGGCACCAGTAATCATGTTCTTGATGTAGTCAGCATGACCTGGGGCATCCATATGAGCATAGTGACGTTTTTCAGTCTCGTACTCAACATGGGCGGTGTTGATAGTGATACCACGTTCTTTTTCTTCAGGTGCAGCATCGATTTCTGCATAATCTTCAGCCTTAGCTAAACCCTTTGAAGCCAAAACAGTAGTGATGGCCGCAGTTAAAGTGGTCTTACCGTGGTCGACGTGACCGATAGTACCAATGTTTACGTGTGGCTTAGTTCTAACGTAATGTTCTT
>JAKDPD010000019.1 GCA_030455605.1 Lactobacillus sp. | reverse complement strand
ATGCGGGCGAGAAGACTCGAACTTCCACGATCTAAAGCGATCACAAGATCCTTAGTCTTGCGCGTCTGCCATTCCGCCACGCCCGCATAACAATACCATGTTAGCTCAAATTGATATTTTAGGCAAGTCTTTTTTCATTTAGCTTACGCTGATGCGCGCTGCCTCAGTAACTGCAAGCGCCCATGACAGCGGCCACAACGATAGCGTCTGATGTTAATCCGCCGTACCCGATCATAATGATAGCCACAGCTCACGCACTGATAATGATAACGGCGTGCTTGGGGATGATACAGTCCAAGGGCTGGTGCATAGCGGCTCCCGCCTACTTGAGCGAGCAAAGTCTTAAACGCCCGGCTACGGTGCTCATAAGGCTGTCCACTACAGTGTAAATGATAATGGCAGAGTTCGTGTTTAATAATCCCAATGAGGGCCGACCGCTGTTCCGGAACCAGATAATGCGCATTAAATTCAAGATGATGATCACTTAACAAATAGCGGCCACCGGTCGTGCGCAGACGTGAGTTAATCTTTACCCAGTGGTTAAATGGGCGGTTAAAAGCTTGCAATGACACCTGCGCCACTAATGCTTGTAACTCCTGCTCAGTCATGACGGACTAGCTTCTGATACCAGCCGGCTGCCTGCGGCGTATTGAGACGTTGTTTCAGCCAAATGACAAGCTGATGCCGCAAAGGCTGACGGTCCAGCCAAGTGCCAGCAAATAAATGGATAGTCTTCGACTGATGACTAGGGTTACACAAAATGCCATCGGGATAAACATGCAAGCCATTTGCTAAAATTTGTTCGTGATTTCCAGCAATTAAGCCGCTGCGCTGGGCAATCTCAGTCACGGATAAGCTGTTGACGCCTACCATCGGATCAGCCGGATCAAAGCGAAAATCCAAATGCTGATAACTGTCTAAAATCGCCTTAATAAAGCTGTTACCCGCTTCAGCCCCAATAATTGCGGCTGATAAATAGGTGGCATTTTCAAAGCCAATAAACGCTTGATTGGCTAACAGCGAATCAAGCCGCGCTAAGACCCGGACATCAGTATCTAAATAAATACCGCCCTGTTCAAACAAGACCCGGGCGCGAATATAGTCCGACACAAAGGCCCACTTTTTAGCTCGATAAGCTTGCTCAATATAAGCATTCTCATGCATATCAAAGTTGTCCTCATTCCACTCAATGATTTCATAGTCTGGCAAGCGGCGCCGCCAGGTCTGCAAACAGGACTGAATTAAGCGTGACTTGGGCTGCTGTCCCACCCAGACATAATGAATTTTTTTAGGAATCATCGTTGCACCCGCCTTCGTATTTTTCCAATAAACTGCGTCACATCATGATTAAAATCAAGTGGACAACACCACATTAGCCCCAGATAACACACGAGCATCACAACCGTTCTCAGCCCTAAGTTCAAGACCGCTATTTGGAAGAACGCAGGCCAGAAGAGTCCGACAACCAAGGTAACGGCCGCAATCAACAAGTAATACGGGACATCATGGAACAGCTGGCGGAAGTGATAACCGGAGCGCACAATCCAGATTCGCAAGACCATTACCACCACTTCCGTCACTAGAATGGCCACCATTGCACCAGCAGCGCCATACGTGCCATCAAGTAACACAGCTAGTAGCAACTCAAGGATGGCACCAATTACCACTGGAATGGCATATTCTTTATCTAGTTTATTCGCCAAGGCATACTGATTGGCAAAGACACCGCCCACCGGAATCAAAATAATCGTCAAGCTGAAATAGACCATTAACGGCGTCATCGGAATAAATTTTGCCCCGAAGAAAAATGGCACAAAAGCCGCGGTATTTGCCATTACAATAACCGCAAACAGACTCCCTAGCATGACCGTAACCTCAAGGGACTTCTTCAGCACCAGTTGTTGATCACGTTTGCCTTGAGCGGCCATTTTCGGCATGAGGACAATCGAAATACTCGTAATCACGCCCAAAATCATATTGGAGATACGCTGTGAATTATCATAAAAAGCCACTTGCGTCGCCCCACTGAAAAGGCCCAGAATCGGTTTATCGAGTGAGGTGTAAATTTGGGTGGCAATCTGGGGAATCATCAAGGTCGCAATTGCTTTGGTGGTAGGCTTGAACTGATAGAAATGCCAAGTCGGACGGTCCACATACCGGTTAATGTCTACCCAAAAAGCGAGCGAGCCGAGCATCGTCGTCAGTGACATAATAAGCAGATATTTCCATAAGTCGGCGGGGCTTTTAACTAGTAACAAAATAAGCACGACACTAGTCAGCTTAACCGCCGTATTCCGCAGTACGACGCGGCCAAAGTCAGCGAGCCCTTGGAAGAACCAGGAAATATCAACTTGAGCCGAAATCAGAAATGGCACCATCAGCAAAATTTCTTGCCAATATTGTACTCGAAATACCAGTGCCACAGCAATCGTTAAACTAATGGTAATGAGGCCAGCAAGCGCCTGGTAGTACCACAACCCCCAAAAAGCTTGACTGACTTCGCCGGGTGTCCCAAAGGTCTGCAAACGTGAAATGGTCCGACTCCCAATATAGGTTAGCGACAGAATGCACAGCACCATCAAAAATTGCATGGTGTTATTCACACTCGCATAGACTCCATAAGTTTCCGGTCCCAAAGTCCGAGCTAAATAAGGCACCGTAATAAGCGGCACTAGTACCAAAAAAAGTTGATAAATCGCATTATAAAAAATGTTTAACAGCGTTCGTTTCACATTGCCCTCGTCATATAGTCAAAGATTCGCTGACAACTATCACCACTCACTTGCTGGGTCAGATTGCGCCACTGCTGGCGCTGCTGCTGGTAAGCTGGGCTATCTAATTGCCCCAAGGCCGCAATCAGCGCAGCTTGTGAGTCAACTTTGACGCCGGGAGTCACCTGCTCATATGGACCCATTAATAACCCACGCGTTTGCTGATAAGCAGGTAATAAATTAGTCACAAACACAAGCGGTCGATCCAATAATAAATAGTCGAAATAAACCGATGAAAAGTCTGTGATTAAAAAGTCAGTCGAGCCCAAGATTTCATATAAATCCAGTTGCTGCTGCGATAACCATTCTTGATTTAACACGGCAATGTGTGAATAGCGACTAGCTGGCGGGGCTAATAAGCGCTGTTCATAAGGATGCAGTTTAACAACCAAATATTGGTGCCGCGCGACTAATGCCTGGTTGAGGTCATCCAATTGACCATCGGAAAAGGCAAAAAAGTTTCCCGCCTGCAGCTGTTTCAAAAGTTGTGCTTGGGCAAGTTCATAGCGAAACGTCGGTAAATAAATCCCTAGCTGGGCGCTAGCATCCGTCACTCCAAATAAGTCATGTAACAATTCTGCTTTGGTCTTAGCGGGATGCTGCAAGGCATCTAAGCGGGGAAAACCTAGCTTTTGGTACTTATGCGTTTCAATCCCCATACAACTCGACATCAGCGTCTCATAAAGATCGCTACTTGAGCTAACGACATCTGCAGTTCGGTGCCACAAGCGTTCATTACGCTGATTGTCACGCCGCTTCGTGTTATTCGCCATCGTCCCCATCCGTTTGAGCGGAATGCCATGCCAGAACTGAAGATTAAGCTGATGCCGCTTTACCTTGAATGGCTGGTGGGTCGTGATGACATAGCGGGCGGCCGCAATCCGCTGCCAAGTTGCCAATGACAAGTGTGAAGATGGCCAGGGTTCAACCAAGGTCGTTTGATATTCGGGATGATGTAATTGAAGCCATTTATAAAACAAATACCCATTTGAACCAGAACTGCCAGCACCATTTAAAATCACGATGGCATTGGTTTCCATCCCAGTAAAAATACAGTAGAATTTCATTCCTGCCAAATAAAGTCGAAACAAAAAGTTTTTCATCATTAATTCTTTCTATCCCTATCAATCTCTTACTCATAAGCGTACCAAAAAAAGCCTGAGCTCGCTCAGACTTTTTATTAATTTTAGGTTTTTTTTAGCAACCGCCGTTGCACCAATTTGACAATTTCAACAATCACAATCATCAGGCAGCCCATTCCAATCACAACGCCCCATTGTTGCAAGTTCAATTCAGTGACATCAAAGAATTTCGTCATAAATGGTAATTGCACCGCAGCCATTAACAGTGCTGAGAAGATAATTGCATAATTAAAGTGCCGGTTGACTAAGGTATGCCGATTGAAAATCGACTGTTGTAAGTGTTTCGAGTTAATCGCATGGAAAAGTTGAATCAAGCCTAAAGTCAAGAAAGCCATCGTCAACGCATCCGCATGTTGCAAAGCTGGTTGTGACACGTGCGGTCCGACATTCAGACCAATGAGATAGGCGCCTAAAACTAGGAGACTTTCCAGCACACCTTGATAGATGATGGCACTGGCCACACCGCCGCTAAAGAAATTAGATTTTTTACCACGCGGGCGCCGTTTCATGATGCCTGGTTCAACTGGCTCAACCCCCAAAGCAATCGCAGGTAGCGTATCCGTCACGAGGTTAATCCATAATAATTGAACGGGAGCCAGAATATCCCAACCAAGCATCGTCATCACGAAGACGGTCAATACTTCCCCGACATTACAACTCATTAAGTAGAGAATTGCCTTTTGAATGTTTGCAAAAACTTTACGTCCTTGTTTAATGGCCTCCACAATGGTCGCAAAGTTATCATCAGCTAGTACCATATCACTGGCACCTTTAGACACTTCGGTCCCAGTAATTCCCATGCCGATACCAATGTTAGCTTGTTTCAAGCTGGGGGCATCGTTCACTCCGTCACCCGTCATCGCCACGATTTTACCATTGGCTTGCCAGGCTTTAACAATCCGCACCTTATGTTCAGGTGATACCCGGGCGTAAACACTATAGTCACCGACATGCTGCTTAAAATCAGCTGGTGACATTTGATCAAGTTGCGCACCCGTAATGACCCGGTTTGCTTCATTGGGTCCAAGAATATCAAGCCGCTCTGCAATCGCTTGGGCGGTAACTTGATGATCTCCTGTAATCATAATGGTCTTGATTCCGGCACGTTTGGCTTCCAAAACCGCTGCTTTAGCTTCGGGACGTTCAGGGTCAATCATGCCGACTAAACCGGCAAAAGTTAAGTCTTGCTCAACCGTTTCACTCGTTGCCTCAGCAAATGGCTGATCAACGACCTTATAAGCCAGTCCCAAAACCCGTAGGGCTTGCTTAGCTAAAGTTTGGTTAGTAGCCAGGACTTGGGCTTTGGCAGCCGCACTCAAATTGCTAACCCGCTTGAGTAATTCATCTGGAGCACCCTTAACTGCGACATAATAGCGCTCACCCAAACGGTTGACGGTACTCATCATCTTGCGCTCTGAATCAAAGGGCACTTCTTGAACCCGTTCATGTGCCTGCAAGAATTCCGTTAATGGTAATTTTTGATTTAACGCATACTGCACAAGGGCCGTTTCCGTCGGATCACCTAACAAATGTCCCTCGGCATCTAATTTCGTATCATTAGCCAGTACCATACTCATGAGTGCTGGATGATCTGGAACTAAAGCCGTTTTGGCAGAAACCAGCTGATCATCATAATACAGCTGTTCCACGGTCATCTTATTTTGAGTCAGCGTCCCCGTTTTATCAGATGCAATGATGTCAGTCGCACCTAAGGTTTCAACTGCTGGCATTTTACGTACAATCGCCTGCCGCTTGGCCATCGTTTGGGTTCCTAAAGCCAAGATAATCGTCACAATCGCTGGCAATCCTTCAGGAATTGCGGCAACGGCGAGGGAAACCGCAACTAAGAACATGTTCACTAGTAATTGATTCGTGGGCATTGTTCCTTGTTTGGTCCACAGCCCGGCAATGAAGACCACCACACAAATACCAAGAATCATGATAGTTAAGGTTTTCCCTAACTGGTTAAGATTTTCCTTGAGCGGGGTACTCGTTTCATCCGTATTATTAAGCAGCGTGGCAATCTTACCCACTTCGGTCTTCATCCCAGTGGTGACGACCATCCCTTCGCCGCGGCCATAAGTCACATTGGTACTGGAATAAGCCATATTAAGCCGGTCGCCTAGGGCCACCTCTTCATCTGCTAAAGTGGTCTGTTTCTTTTCAACCGGTACCGATTCACCTGTCAAGGCAGCTTCTTCAATCTTTAAACTTTGTGCAGAGGTAATCCGTAAATCAGCCGGCACCACATCCCCTGCTTCTAGTAATACCAAATCGCCAGGAACTAGCTGCGTGGCAGGAATGGTGATAGTCTTGCCATCCCGGCGCACCTGGGCATTAGGCGTGGCTAGCTTCTTTAACGCTTCAATGGCGGCTTCTGAACGAGCTTCCTGAAAAACACCTAGTAAGGCATTTAACAACACCACAATTAAGATAATGGCCGCATCAGCCCATTCTCGCGCGACAATCCCTGACAAAGCTGCTGCTACTAGCAGCACAATAATCATGAAATCTTTAAACTGATCAATAAAGCGTAAAAATAAGCCCCGCCGTTTCTGACTCGTTAAGCGGTTCTCACCATAACGGTTACGTAATTCATCCGCTTGCTTACTGGTCAATCCTGTTTCCAGTGATGAGTGTTGTGCTACCGCCACTTCGGCCGGCGTCTGTGCATAACTGTGTTTAGCCATTGCTGCTTAACCTCCTTGATAACAAAAAATGAGCCCCATATGCTTGCGCACATAAGTCTCACTTTTTAAGATAAGTCCAGAAGAAATCGTCACGACTTCTTCGGCTGTTGGACTTATCGCAATTGCTTGCTGTTACTCCCTTATGATGTGGTTATTATAACTGAAAGGCTAGCTTGCAAGCAACTAATTCGCTTCTCTGACTGCTCGCCTAATTAAAATCATCAAACAAGCTAACTGGCAAACGCCGCTTATGCTTACTCTTATTCCACCAATTTTCAATAATGGTAGCAGCGCGATCAGACACTTCACGCCCTTCTAGATAATCATCGATATCGTCATAGGTGACACCAAGCGCCACTTCATCTGGCAAATCTGGCCGATTTTCTTCCAAATCAGCCGTTGGGGCCTTGAGATAAAGTTGCTCAGGGCAATTAAGTTCCTTGAGCAATGCCTTACCCTGACGCTTATTGAGCCGGAAAATAGGGGTAATATCAGCAGCACCATCACCATATTTGGTGTAAAAACCGCTAATATTTTCAGCCGCATGGTCGGTTCCCACCACTACGCCAGCGTGTGCACCAGCAATGGCATATTGCACCACCATCCGAATTCGCGCCTTGGCATTACCCTTATTAAAGTCGGTTAATGCCACGCCTGCTTCAGCCAGACTAGCAACCAAAGCATCGGTAGTAGCTTTAATATTCACGACTAAATCTTGGTCAGGTTGCTGAAACTTGATTGCAAGGGCTGCATCGGCTGCATCAGCTTGGACGCCATAAGGTAAACGGACCGCAATAAATTGATAGTCCTGCTTGCCCGTTTCAGCCCGTAGTTCATTAATGGCTAATTGACATAATTTACCAGTCAAAGTTGAATCTTGACCGCCGGAAATACCTAAAACGAGGCTCTTGAGCGCTGGAGTAGCTTTGAGATAAGCTTTAATAAAATCAATTGATTTACGAATTTCGACTTTGGTGTCAATTTCCGGCAAAACATGCTCATAAGCACAAATTTCTTTTTGTAATGGACGCATATTATCGTTGACTTCTTTCTTGAATTTGGTGACGAATTTTTTCAATTAACCGCACCTTACTATCATACAACTCTTGGGATAAGTCCACTGGATACTCTTGTGGATTGAGACTACGTTTATATTCATCCCACAAGCCATCTAACCCGTCGGCAGTATATTGTTTAATGGTTAATAACGATGGCAGCTCATAGACCTGCTTGCCGGCCGTAAAAATGTCAAGTAGCAACGGGCGCGCACTAAAGTTCTCCACCACTTTATTGATATAGGTGTATTCCGGATGGAACATGTAAAGTGAGGACATTGCTTGGGGATCTTCACTGGCACGACCAATCCAGTCGCCTTCGTTCTTCTTCTTAGTATTAGCTGAAATGCGCCAAACTTGTTTTTTTCCGGGACTTGACACCTTAACGGCATTAGAAGAAATTTTAAGCGTATCACGCATTTTTCCAGTATCATCCGCAATGGCTACTAGCTTATAGACTGCACCTAAAGCTGGCTGGTCAAATGCCGTAATAAACTTCGTCCCAATACCCCAGACATCAATTTTGGCGCCTTGCATCTTGAGATTAGTAATCGTCTCTTCATCTAAATCATTCGAGGCATAAATTTTAGCTTGCGGAAAACCGGCGCGATCCAGCTGTTTACGAACCTGCTTAGAGATATAAGCCATATCGCCAGAATCAATCCGTACCCCTTGAAAGTTAATGCGGTCACCCATTTCTTGTGCAACCTTAATGGCCATCGGCACACCGCTGCGAACCGTATCATACGTATCCACTAAAAAGACACAATCCCGATGCGTTTCCGCATATGCCTTAAAAGCCGCATATTCTGAACCAAAGGCTTCCACGAGAGAATGCGCATGGGTACCTGAAGTAGGAATGCCGAAGAGCTTACCAGCGCGTACGTTACTCGTGGCATCAAAGCCGCCAATGTAGGCAGAACGAGCACCCCAAATCGCAGCATCAGCTTCTTGAGCCCGGCGGGTGCCAAATTCCATTAGCGGATCATCCCCAACGGCCAATTTGACCCGAGCTGCTTTCGTAGCCAGTAAGGTCTGAAAGTTCACAATATTTAAAATAGCTGTTTCCACCAGCTGACACTGAGCTAGTGGGCCTTCAACTTGTACCAGTGGCTCATGGGCAAAAACCAGTTCGCCTTCTTGCATTGAGCGCACGGACAAGTCCATGTGGAAATGACGCAAATAATCGATAAAGTCAGCATCATAACCCTCAGTTTCCGCTAGATAAGCAAGATCGCTTTCGGCAAACTTCAACTGCCGCAAGTAACCAACAATCCGCTCTAATCCAGCAAAAACGGCAAAGCCGTTACCAAACGGCTCTTTACGATAAAAAACCTCAAAGACAGCATTACGATTGGCAATGCCCTTCTTAAAATAGGTATACATCATATTGATTTCATATAAGTCAGTATGAAGGACTAATGAATCAGCTTGATCATAATCTCGGTATAACATCGTCTGTGTAATGAACTACTCCTGTTCTATAGGCGATCCAGCGCTTGCTAGACCTAGTCGTACTGGTGATAAACCTTCAGAATGGCAGCTAATTGATTTGCCATACTAAAGTGAGTCATAACATAATCCTTTTGGCGCGCTGCCATCGCCGCAAGCTCCGGGCGTGGTGTTTCAGCAGCTGCCCGCAGCTGCGCAGCGATACTAGCAGTATCTCCCACTTTGGCAATAAAGCCATGATCGGGTGCTGGAATCATTTGCTCAATATCACCAACTGCCGTACTCATAATCGGCACCAACTGATCACTCGCCTCTAGTAACACCAATGGAAAGCTCTCAGAATAGCTGGTTAATACCGCCAAATCCATGCGGCGATATAAATGATTAATTTGCGTTTGATTCAAAAAACCATGAAAGGTCACTTCCGGTCCTAACCCCAAAGACTGTGCAAAATCACGTAAATGTTGTAATTCGCTACCGTCTCCGACAACATGGAGGCGAATCACAGGCTGCTTGACACCGGCTAAAGCTCGCAATAATAACTCTTGCCCTTTGACCCGTTCCGTCCGCGCGACATTAATCACATTAAAATAATCATGCCGCTCTTTGGCCGGTAATTGATCGCTCGGATGGAAAAAAATGCCGTTATAGATTGTATGCACCCGTTCTGCTGGTAGCCCCACTTGCTTCACCAGTAGCTGGTTAAAGCGGTTTGTCACCGCTAAAACACTATCTGCTTGGCGCAGCGCCCGAAGATTGAGCCACGTAAACAGCCAGCCTAACAGACCACGACCTTTAAAATCAAGCAATGGATTCGAGTGCACCGTAACTACCCAATGGGCAGCAATGCGCCGGTGCACAAGCGCCAAGAACAAATTCGCCCGTGCCCCATGCGTATGTACCAATTGGTAATGCCCAGCGTTAATGAAACGCACCAGTTGACCCAAACGTCCCAAGGCATAGCGACTCTGGGCACCTAGCACCGTCACTTTAATGCCAGCGCCACGGGCTACCTCAGCCACCGGCCCCTCAGCCAAAGTGAGCAATTCAAAATCTTCGCCAGCTCGCTTAGCTTGCCGCAACAAGTTCACAATATGCGACAGGCCGCCACCACGTTCAAGGCCAGCGTTCACATGTAAAACTCTCATTTACGACTTCTTCCTAGCATGCTTGACACGTACGACAAACTTCGGCAGTACCAGCATCCTACCAAGACGTGTCGGGTTGGTTAATAGCCGGTAAAGCCATTCCACTCGCAGTCGCTGGAAAATTTCTGGTGCGCGTTTCACCGTACCAGAAAAGACGTCAAAACTGCCCCCAACCCCCATCATCACTGCTGGGGTCTCAAGTTGCCGCAAACGCGCAATCAGCTGATCTTGCCGCGGAAAACCCAACGCCGCAAAGACTAAATCCGGCTTGGTTTTCTTAATGCGGCGGGCGACAAGGTCGAGATCATCTTTAAAGTAGCCATCTTCTGCCCCCACTAACTGGATGCCACGATATTCACGCTCAATCTTAGCTTGGACTTCACGAATGACACTAAGACGCGCACCAATGAGATAAACTCGCAATTGCTTTTTAGCAGCCAGTCGCATAAACCACGTAAAGAGATCATAACCCGTTACCCGTTCTTGCAATGGCTGTTTCAACCACTGGGACGCTTTAATGATACCAATACCATCTGGCGTAATATAGTCAGCTTGTTCTTGTAAAATTTTAAGATATTCAGGATTTTCTTGAGCAGCCATCACAATCTCAGGATTGCCCGTCACGATAAAGGTCGATTCATGCTCGGCCAAGCGGGCTTGAAAGACCGATTTAAATTGGTTGGTGGTTAAATTATCGAAGTTAACTCCCAGTACGTTCACTTTTTTCATGTTTACTTCCTCACTGGTATTATTCATCCCTAATTTTAACAAAAATTAGCGCCAGTTTAAAAAATGAAGCTATAAGTTTTACAATTTCTTCAAATGTGCTAAGCTAAAAATATTTATACGAAGGTATCAGTTTATATTATAGGGGAAAACAGGATGAAACGAGTCATTACTTACGGAACTTTTGATTTACTGCATTATGGCCACATTCGTTTACTAAAACGTGCCAAGGCTTTGGGTGATTATCTGATTGTCGCATTGTCCACGGACGAGTTCAATGCGCTGAAAAAACACAAAGAAGCTTACAACTCTTACACCGAACGTAAATACATCCTTGAAGCGATTCGGTATGTTGATGAAGTCATCCCGGAAGAGGATTGGGCGCAAAAGCAAACCGATATTCAAAAATACCAGATTGACACTTTTGTCATGGGAGATGACTGGGCTGGTCAATTTAATTTTCTCAAGCCCTACTGTAAAGTCGTCTACCTTCCCCGTACGCCTGGCATTTCCACCAGTAAAATTAAGGCTGATTTAAAATAAAGCACAAAAAAGCAAGCACCGTCTAAGGTACTTGCTTTTTAATTATTTCGCAAAAGTAAATTCAAACCGCTCAGCCACATATTGTGCCCGGGTGTATTCAAATGGCGTACCATCTTGCAACTGCGTAACTTGCCGGCGCGTAATGAGAGGTTCACCTTTACGGCATGCCAATAGTCGCGCATCGTTTTCATTGGCAATGGCTGCTGAAATATATTCTTTCACTGGCCCCAGCTTAAAACCAGCTTGGTCTTGCAAGGTCTGATAGAGATGTTCCGAAATATCTTCTTTTGAGAAAGCTGCGACCAAATGATACGGTACCGTCACCACTTCAGAACAAATCGGACTGTCATCCGCATACCGAATCCGTTCCATTCGTAGCACTTCAACGCCATCAGCCAATTGGAGCCGTTCTTTTTCCGAAACCGATGGTTTACTCACTTGATAAAAGAGTAACTTACTAGAGGGCGTTTGACCATTGGCACGCGTGATTTCGGTAAAGGACATGACCCCAGACATTTTCTCTTGTACCTTCTGGCTGGCTACGTAGGTGCCGCTTCCTAGCCGCCGCTCCAAAATTCCTTCATCTTCTAGCGTTTTGATGGCTTGACGCAAGGTCATGCGAGACACGCCAAACTTCTTGGCTAAATCACGTTCCGCTGGAATGCGATCCCCCACATGATAAATGCGCCGCTCAACATCCCGTTTCAAGGAATTATGAATTTTGATGTACCTTGGTTCTTCCATTTTGCAGCACCTCCAAGTATTAGCACTGGCTCAATTATATAATAGATTGGTCTATCTGAAAGTGAAAACGCTTAATTTAAGATAATTTTTTAGCATCCCATTTAACACCTAAGATATGAACATTCGGTGCCTTCTGACATTCCACTTCCATTCGCGCCTGATCACTTGCTAACACATTGGTCTTAAAGCTCGCATCATCTTGCACCGTAAGACCACTCCCATTAGCATTCAAAATCAAGTCATGGCCTGCTAGCTGTGCTTTCCCGCTTAAGGCTAAGAAATATTGAAAATCACTTTGACCATTAAAGGTCACCCGGGTGGCATCACAACTCACCTGGTCTTGAAAATCAGCATGGGAATTAATGACCGTGGCCACTAAATGGAGTCGTACCTCATTAACGGTAATTAACCGATCAAGATAGCTGTTCTGAATAATTGCCCTGACGCGCTTTTCGAGATAAATGCCACCATCAAAGTGGCAATTTACAATATTAAGATAACAATCATCGCTCCCCTGCATGACAGCATCGTCTTTAACACGCAGACGGCTGTCCAGCATATTAAGCCAAGTCTGACCATGGAGCAGCATCAGCTCCGCTTCTGAGTGATTAAAATTAAGCTCACAATTGGAACTTTCAAAGGTATTAACGCTGCCATGAATTTGGCTGTGGTTAATAATGGCTGTTCCTTTACCATCAAGCGCAAGAGCACAATATTGATCCGACAAGTAATCAATCTCTGAATCGGCCATTTCAATGCGAAAATCAGATTGCGCAAACATGGAAACCGAGCCGCCTTTTATTTGCGTCCCGTATAATTCCAACGTAACTTTACCGTTGGCACCAATTGCGGCTGTGTCAGAGCGATTTCCCTTAATGACACAATTACGCAAACTCAAATAAGTGTCAGCTTTTTCAGGAACGGACAAAGCATTGTGATCACTGCACGGATTTAAACAGAGATTCTCTAAAGTCACGAAGCGGCTATCTGGGGACACTTCAATATACCCAATAATCGTCGTGTCTTCTGGCACCCCGCCAGTCCCCTTGATAGTTACATCAGTCAGCATAATTCCTTGTGGTAATTCGTAAAATCCTGGTGCGAGCATCAGCAAATCATCCCCGCATAAATCTTTCAGGGCCGCTTGCCAGCTAATTTCAGCGCCACCGGCACCCACTCTAACAATTCTTGGCATGGACACCTTTCCTTTCTAAAGCTAAAGATAACTTCACATTGTAGCCGATTTATCTCATAATAGCGAGCTTAATCACTTTGAAGATAAAAAAGGTGCCGGAAACACTTCCAGACACCGCTTGCGATAATATGAACCTGTTTACGACCTTATTGGGTTAGCTGGATTCGAACCAGCGCATAATGACACCAAAAACCATTGCCTTACCACTTGGCTATAACCCAATCAATGGAGGAGGGTGGATTCGAACCGCCGAACTCAGAGAGAGCGGTTTTACAGACCGCCGCGTTTAGCCACTTCGCTACTCCTCCGTTGCACTTTTATCATGTTACCGAAAAAAATGATAAAAGGCAAGTGTGGCTTCTTAGTTAAGCTGCTTTTGCTGCAAGTAAGCCGCCAAGCGCTTCATCCCAGCATCGATTTGGTCCAGGCCAGTCGCATATGAGAACCGCAGATAGCCCTCACCGCCCTTGGCAAAGAAAGAACCGGCACTAACGGCCACACCAGCTTTTTCAGCTAATTCATAAATGAGCTTACAATCGTCTTGCTCTAAGAAAGCTGGTATTTTGGCAAAGATGTAGAACGCTCCTGCTGGTTTAACACAGGCAAACCCCATCTTAGTCAAATCCTGATACATGGCATCACGACGCTGCTCAAAAGCTGCCTTCATTGGCAAAGCATCATCCTGGCCATACCGAAAGGCTTCCTCAGCCGCATCCTGCATCGGTGTCGGCTCACTGGTTGTAATCATTTGATGAATCTTAGCAATTTGCGCTGCAATTGGGGCTGGGGCACACACAATTCCAATCCGGTATCCCGTCATGGCCCAAGCCTTAGAGACACCCGTTAATAAAATTGCCTGATCACGAATCATCGTTGCCAGTGAGCTGTGGGGCTGATCATAACTGAGCTCGCTATAAATTTCATCACACAGGACAAAAATCGGCAAGCCTCTGACAACCTCAGCCAGCGCACCTAATTCACTCGCGGTATAACAAACACCGGTCGGATTTGTCGGATAATTCATGACGAGAACCCGCAAGCGGTCGCCATATTGGTCAACCACTGCTTGTAATTGCGCCGGCGTGAGTTTGAAGTCCGTCTTTGAAGTATCGATTTGAACCACTTCCGCCCCAAGACGATTCGCATCACTTAAATATAAGGGAAAAATAGGCGTTGGTACGACCGCCACATCACCTAGATTGAGCGTCGCCATCAAGCTGTCATAGATTCCCTCAGTAACGCCATTGGTCACAACAATTTCAGTTTCTGGATTATAATGTTGTTGATATTTTTGCGCTAAAAAATCGCTAGCGGCCTGCCGCAAACCACTGATCCCAACTGGATTCGCATAATGCGAATGATTATCATCAATCGCTTGTTTGGCTGCCCGCTTAATATGATCTGGGGTATTAAAGTCTGGTTCCCCAATCGTAAATTTAATCACATCATCTAAAGTGTTGGTATAAGCAGCAAACGCTAAAATTTGACCGCCCCTGCTAGCAACTAATCCACGCCGCATGTAATCTGTTAATGCCATCTGTGACCTCCTTAAATCTAACTAATTGTTTCTATTATAGTCACCTCACGACAAAATAGGGACATAAGTGATTAAATGAGACACAAAAAAAGACCAAGCCGTTAGCTCGATCATAGGAATTGGGTTAGCTGGATTCGAACCAGCGCATAATGACACCAAAAACCATTGCCTTACCACTTGGCTATAACCCATCCACTGTTAAGCTTTTACTTGTCGCTCAACGTTTTCTATAATACCTAAAATTCGTGGCGACGTCAACACTTTTTTTAAAAAGGACTTATTTTGTACGCTTTTGCAGAGTTTCTGGCGGCCAACCAGATGCGACAAAGGTGACATGAGCCCCTTCGATTGCCAATTTAACCCAAGCGGCATTCCTAAAGCCAAAAAAATCGGTCACGGCAGTTTCACTGCGCACATAACGCGCTAATAAATCACCATGTGCCGCAATTAAGGTAGTCTGCCCCTCTGTCATCTCATCGACAATTTGAGAAACCGCACGACGCATCCGCATCAAGACATGTGCGACTGGCTCCATGGTTGCTTCTTCTTCAGACCCACCTTGGTTCCAAGGAAGTAAAAACTCATTACTCCCTTCAAAAATGCCATAATCACGCTCGCGCAAGTCCTTTAACCTTTGATAAGTTAAATTAGTTAGTAACTCCAACGTATCACACGCCCGCTCTTGCGTTGACGTATAAGCATGATCAAATTGAATCCCTTGCTGGTTAAAATAATCACGCGTTGCCTTCACTTGCTGAATCCCGACTGCGGTAAGTGGCGAATCACAGCGCCCTTGTACCAAATGATGGCTGTTAAAGAATGTTTGACCGTGGCGGACCAGGTAGATAATTTTTGTCATGCACATCGCTCCTTCTATTAATAAACTAATTATAGCAAAAAAAAGCCCGCATTGGCGGGCTTTTCGCACTAAAACAAACGTTATGGTCGAAAACTTCGATTGTAGTGGCGATTGTTCACCACATGTGCTGTAACACCAACATAATGTAGCGAATAGTTCGATTTAACTCTAGAAATGCTAAAGCCATAATAATCGTAATCACCATCGTGAAGCGCATTTTGGGTATTTAACAAATCACCTGCATGCTCCCACTCATGATAATTATTCCGCTGGTTAATTTGACCCGACGTATCATTCGGCCCCCGAAAACCAAACAACATTTGCTTGAGGCCGAAGTAAATATCTTTTTTCAGCAGCGTCATCGTCATTGTCTTACTGCCTGCTTGATTAGAAAAGCCAGCCATATCTTCAACATAGTTACCTGAAGGCAAGCGTAAGCCATGCTTACGGCAAGCCCGGTTAATGCCTTTGATGTAATGACCACCATTTTCAATCCCGCGGCCATGACGTTGATAATTTTTTGCAATATCAGCTGCTAATTTCTGGGTTCCCTTAGAATAGACCCAAGGGCGTAACTTTAATTGGCGGCGTGCCTGATTAATCAGTTGTAACGAAAAATTAGTAATTTCAGCCTGCTGAGTGGCGGTAAGCCGATTAGGCGTCAAAATGATGTTATTATCACTAGGCAAATCAACAGCACGATTAGAACTAAACTTATTGAGACGCATGCCACGCTTAGAAGCGGCAACAAAACGGCGTGAGGGGTGACCAGCATATGCAGCCTTGAGGCGTTTAATGGTATAGCCTTTAGGAATACTCATCCGGACATGCGTGCTAGCTGCCGCAACGGGCTGCCCTGCGACTAACGCGGGCAATCCCAGCCCAAGTCCAATGGTAAAACTAACCATCAATAAGAATCGAATTAATCGTCTTTCTCTCATACCTACTCCTTCGCTCCATTCTGATACCTTAGTTGTAACAGCTATGATCAGAAATGCCAACCCTTTTGTTTTAAAAAAAGCGCTCCTAAATTAGGAGCGCTTTTTAATCGTTCAACTGGTGCCTAGTTGGCTTTAGTACCAACCATTAGCTTGCCAGAAGGATTGTGCGGCGCTCCATGAACCATAGCGTGAGTTCACGTAGTTATTAGCCACTTGCTCCTGATTGGCAGCTGAGTAATTACCATTTAACATTGACGACGATAATTGGTATTTGCCGATGTATTGACCGTTTCTAGCAGTGTATGACCCACCAGACTCTCTGTTGGCAATCCAAGCCTTGGCTGCTGCGTCACCGCTTGAACCAGTATTTTGACTAGCAACAGTGTTATTTTGGCTAGTTTGCGTGGTTTGAGTCGTGGTCTGTTGTTGGGTCGTTTGGGTATTTTGCTGGGTGTTTTGGTTAGCCTGTTGCGTATGCTGGGTCGTTTGCGCAGCTGGTGCAACATAAGTCGTACTCGTGTACCAACCATTAGCAACATCGGTTGCCTTAACCCATTGGTTCTTACCTAAGTCGTACCATTTACGGCCATAGCCATCTAAAGCCGTCTTGATCACCTTCCAGTGAGAATTTGGCTTCAAAGTCTGACCAGTAGCTGCAGGGGCAGCATAGTTATTATAAACTGTCACGTAGCCAAGATTATTAGCTTTTACGGTCACAACTGACACGTCATTACTAATGGTAGCAGCATGAGCTGCATTCATATTAACGGTATTTAACAAAGCAGCACCTGATAGGGTAAAAGCTGCAACGGCAAAAGATTTAACTAGCATAGCTTTTAAATTCAAAATTATTCGCTCCTTAATGAGTAAAGTGTTGTTTAAAGCCAACTAAATTGACCTTACTAATGAATCGTCATTGGTTTCACTTGTCCCAATCGACATTGTCTATAGTACAAGGTCAACGTTTCAGCCCAGTAACAGAAGTATCACGTCCTGATTAAGTCGCTTTACTAAAACTGCAATGTTTGTCATGTTTTGTAATATTATGCCGTTTTTTGTCATAAACATCGCTAAGATGTAAAAATTGTCATGTGCTAGCGTGATATTTCACAACAGAAATAATTCCCCTGTAGCAATTCATCAACCAGAACAGTGTTCACTAACGATAGCTATATATATGTTAATGATAAAATACATAGTAAAGATAACACATCGTCTGGTACTATAAAGCTTAACTTACTACTAATGAAGGAGAATATAGCTATGAAAACTACGCTACAACCGCTAGCTTATGAGCTATTAGGAAACATTGCTTCGGCCGACATCTATGCCTTTACGCAAAATAAATTAATCCTGTTATCTCACAATGATGCCTATGCAACTCAAGGTTTGGCCACTGAAGCCCTAAAGCTTAGCATCCCCAAGTCCCTCACCTTAATTGACAGTAATCACGTCTACAGTATTGTAATCCCCATTCACGACCAAGAAAAATTAATTATCGTGCCTCATGTCGATAGCACCAATATTCCAATCAATTATCAGCGCATTAACCGTTTTGTAAATGACATCTACTCTCTGAGCCAATTAGTATATCTTATCTATACCGGACATAAAGCCCCGAAATGGCATATTCAAACTAAATTCATTCATCATCCGATTAAGGAGTACCGCGTGGTCACACAACCGGTATTAAAAAAACTCTACCACAATGAATTAGCGGTGTTGCAGGCTATGCAGTATTTGGATGCACAAGCGTTTGATGATGCTTTAAATCAACCGACACTAACAACTTATATGGGGGACATTTTTGAGCAAAATGGCTACGTACGGGGTGAAAAAGATTTGATGATTCGTTTTGTTAGCTTACTTATTCATCATGTCATTGAGAGCAAACAAGTTCCGTTAGATGCAGCCCTCAAACTTCAAGATGATTTGATTGGTACCTTAGAATTTAAAAAGACCTCGCCACCGTTTGCTCCGTGGATGAAACAACTCACACTGAATTGTTTTGACCGTGCTCTAAAACTCAAGCAAAGTGCCACCTTACCATTAGCTGAAAAGTGTCGGTTTAATATTAAAAATCATATTAACGAAAAAATGACAATTACGAGTTTAGCCAGTGAGTTAAATTGTTCTCCAAGTTCATTAACTCATTCCTTTAAAAACACTTTTGGAATAACGATTAATGCCGAAATCAACCACCAAAAACTCAAAGCAGCCAAATCTTTACTGACGAATACCACCATCAGTGTTTCTGAAATTGCTTATATTTTAGCCTTCAGTCAACCCAGTTACTTTATGCGCCGTTTCAAAATCGGCATTGGATTGACACCCAGTGCTTACCGTCAAAAACATCAACATAAAAACACACATCGCTAACTAAACCAACAAATAAATGCCTGTAAATGGGCACTACTAATATGAGCCGCATCCCCCTCAGTTCGTTCACTCGCAGATCTCTGTAGCTTAGCTGTCCATCCCTGCCAGTCCGACTCATTTTCCTTAAAAATGCGCCGTAGCCAATATTGCAAGGCGGTATTTACAGCGTACTGTTTGAGCTGATAGCTTTCATACATATAGTAAAGATTAATGACAAAATTATCTAAATCGGCTGCTATTTGCTCTGGGAACCGGCGTCTTGCTGCCTGAAACCAATAATAATTCTCACGACAATACTCAATCAAAAACTCTCGCTGGCGAACGACTTGCGGACGGTGAATCAGCGACTGGGTATTTAAGCGATGGGTACAAATCGGAACCGTAACGAAGTAAACATGCCGAGCCACACGCAAAGCTAATCCACAGAAAAAGGTATCTTCATAATAACGATGTAAATCAGGGTGAAAATCCAATTCATAACTATGCAGAAAATCTAACCGAAACCAACTGGGATAAACCGCCCCGAAATTATAATCCCATTCACGTAGCTCAGCTTGTCCTTGGCAATCTAATTGTTCATTAACATATTTTGCCATCAAAATTTGAGCTTGTGGGTGTGTCTTAGCTGCCTGAAACATCAACTGCAAGCTATTGACAGCATGCAAACTATCATCTGCATCACAAAACATCACATACTGACTACGTGCTGCGGCTAACCCATCCGATCGAGCCGGTCCTGGTCCAAGTTGCTGTGGCTGATTCAACCAGCGTATATTTAAAGACGTTTTTAAGCCGGCGGCAGTTTTGATGGGACCAGCGTCATTGACGATAACGACTTCCATTTGTCGCAAATCAAAAGCAACTTGTGACTGAATCGATTGTAACAATGGGGCTAGCAAGGCTATCCGGTCGGCATGAAACGGTACAATCACCGTTAAGAAGTAAGTTGGGTGTTTCAGCTGGCATCCTTTATTTTCTTTTGGTAAAAATGACCGCCAGAAGGTTAAAAACTGCTGGGAACTACTATTAGGATGTTCCTGAAGTAGTAAATTAGCACCTTCATTGAGATCGATTTCAGCCAAATTATCACTGACATAATGTCGCAACTGATGGTCTACTTGCGCCTTAATGCGGTCTAATGGCGGATGATCACAATAAAATTGATAAATATGACCCAGCCCATTATTCACATCAAAGGATAATCGTTCCGGCGCCCTCATAGCCATTTCTTTAGCCCAAAGTCGTGCTTCTAAAATGTATTGATCCAAATAAGCACGATGATAATCCGGAAAAGTATGCACAATCGATGTCTGATGGCACAGCCAAGTATAAGTTGGAGAATCTAAATAGTACACATCTTGTGCAAATGCCAAGACTAGGTCAAGAAAGAAAGTGTCCTCATAAGCCCGTTTTAATTGCGGATGCCACACAAATTGATGTTGGCGTAAAAAAGCGACATTCAACCACTTCGCATAAGCAGCTGAAGGATTATACTCCCTTAACGTGTATTGATGCTGTCCTTGTGCATCAGGTAGGTGTTCCTCAATATATTTAGCAAAAATTACCTCATGGTCACCAGTCGTTTCCAAGACTTGAACGAATTTCCACAACGCATTAACCGTATTTAAACAATCATCTGCGTCCAAATAGGCTAAATAGCGGGATTGTGCTTGATCAAGTCCGAGTTGTCGCGCATAACCAGGCCCACAAGCCGTCTTATAATAAGTATAACTAATGTCGAGCTGCGGAAATTTGGTGAACAACCAGCTAGGTAGCTGATAACCACCATCGCCAATAATTTTGATACTTAGTTGTGAGAAATCGACCCCGACCTGAGAGGCAATGGACGCTAGCATACGATAGACAGTTGCTTCTCGTTCTTGATGCTGCGGTATGACCAATGTCACTAATTTTTGCACTGACGACATATTTATCCCCTTAACAGCAACTTCTGATACGGCAGATCCCGTTTCAAGTTTTGTCGTTTCAGCTCGGCTGTCAATACCTTTTGATAATTCGGCACATCTGTAAGCAATTGTACCAGTTGTGCCAGTTGGTCATACTGAACTCGATTGATTGGTTGGTCACTCGCAATTAAGATACCCCAGGCACGAACAATTGACCACACCACATCGCGCACATATAGCTCCTGGCTTGATTGATGGTGCTTAATATAAGTTAGAAAGGCCTGTCGATAAGTGATAAACGCTGAAAAATCGTCAGCTTGAGATGGTCTAAGAGACAAATAATAATGATTCAAGTCAAGCCAAAGGGGATGCGCACACACTTCTACTGCTCGGCTGGTAAAATCTTCAAGCAAGTACTGCGCTAGGTCAGGATTAAAAGCTAAGCTCTGCTGTTTTAAAAAATCTACTTTAAAATATTTAGCATAGGGATAAGCTAAATAATCCGCTGTCTTAAAATCAACAAGCTGCTTTTCAGTCGAAACGGTATACACATACTTATAAATTAACAATTGATAAGGTAGATGAGGTTGCCTAAATTGTTGATAAAAGTCAAGCAAAGCCCCATCAGAAAAAAACATATCCCGCGCATCCATAAAAGTGACCCATTGGCCAGTTGCCTGTGCTAGGGCTTGATTTAACAATTCTCCTTTAGTTAAATGAGAGTCAGTTACCCAAGTAAGATTTAAGGGATGTAAAAGTGACAGGTCGGTTGACGTGATAAGTCGTCGTTGCTGCCCAACGACAATGACTTTTAATTCAGTCATTTTGATACCAATTTGAAAGCGAATCGATGTTAACGCCCGAACCAACTTGCTATCAGCGCTTTCAGCATTATAAAGAATAATTGTGAGTCTATTGTTCATACGAATACCTGATTTTACCACATGAGAAAATGGTACCTAAGTCAGTAAAACGAGTTCAAATACCATCTTCGTTTCTTAACGAATATTAGATTTGGTAATTTTTTTAAACATTGCTAGACCGAATAATGCGCCGACGCCAACAATCAGAACACCTAAAGTGGTAAGGAAGCCGTTGTAGATCCAGTTGTTGAGCCGGTAGTCGAACTGGTCGTTGATCCAGTCGTGCTTCCTGTCGTGGAGCCCGTTGTAGATCCAGTTGTTGAGCCGGTAGTCGAACCGGTTGTTGAGCCTGTGGTCGAACCGGTCGTGCTACCAGTGGTCGAGCCAGTCGTTGAATCGGTTTTACTGCCAGTAGTCGTGCCCGTTGTAGATCCAGTCGTGCTTCCTGTCGTGGAGCCCGTTGTAGATCCAGTTGTGCTACCCGTTGTGGAACCGGTAGTCGAACCGGTCGTGCTACCAGTCGTTGAACCGGTTGTACTGCCAGTAGTCGTGCCCGTTGTAGATCCAGTCGTGCTTCCTGTGGTTGAACCGGTCGTTGAACCCGTAGGATGAATATCTCATCTGTGTGATTCACCACCTGTTATATTAACAACATTAGTAACAACATTAGCAACAATATTTCCGTCAACATTAACCCCAGCATTAATGGTCGCATTAGGTGCTAAAATGCTTCCCATAAACCGACCACTGCCAAAATTGAAAGTTTGTCCATCGGTACCTAAATTCCATAATACATGGTTAGGCTCTGTATGCCCTTCACTATTAGGTAAAGAGTTCGTTCCATCAATATAGTTAAGTTGAACTTGTGTAGAAATATTTTGATTTCCATCAGGAATATCAGTGACATTAATTACTATGGTAGGGCCAGTCACCGAATTAGATATCCCTTTGATTGTAATCGGCTGTGGATCACTTAAATATTTGAATGGAATACTTACATAAATAATTTGTGTTCCAGTTGCTACTTTCGAAACATCAATATAGCGATTATTCACGTCAGAATAATTTGAAATAACATCTTTTGACTGGGAAGTACTAGCATAATTAGTGGATGCCGTCATTAATTGTTGGAATACATCACTAAAATCAATATATGTCTGCCCATTGATATCTTGAGAAACATCTTCAGGTTTTAAATTAGCCATAGTGATACCATTGATTAAAACTTTGTTATTTTCAATTGATACATTAACATCTTTGCCTAATACCACATGATTAAATGTTTTGTTTCTAAAAGCATTACTTTGAATATTTTGGACCAATTATTGAATGTAATAAATATCACCACTAGTTAAATTATAAGAATCACCACGTGTACCAAAATCGTTAGAGCTATTTAAAATTTTAACAGCTAAATTACCA
>JAKDPD010000018.1 GCA_030455605.1 Lactobacillus sp. | reverse complement strand
AACATGGAAGGAGTCAGAAGTGTATGAGTTGTGAATTATGTCATGGTAGTAAAGTCGTTCAGCAACCACTTGGGATTTATGGTTTCACGTTTGGACCATGCCCGAATTGTACGGATGAGACACACGCTCATTACGAGCAGGAGATTGAAAGGAAGTTAGCCTATAGCGAGCAAAAATTGGCTTAAAGAACTAGAAGTAATTCATAAGCTAGAAGCGAGATATGGCAGCATGGACAACGTGCCTCCTAGCAAACTAGCTAACCTGCATAAGATGCCCGGGATTAAGGCCGTATCAGGCGATTACAAGGAGATTACGCGTACCCAGTATAATGCCATTAAATTAGTCATGGAAGGCAAGCAGGGTAAAAATAGGACGTCTCGGGAGCTAAAGCACAGTAACGTTTGGCTGGATAGACGCATTCGCACGATTGACGAAAACAAATACTACATTACGGAGGACGAGAATGCCTAAACACACTAAGAAGCGTTCAACGATTAAACGGAAGCACCGACGCATGAAGGAGCACGCCGAAGCAAACAAAAAGCCAACCAAAGAGGACGGAAAGCAATTATGAAATTAAAGATTGAAAATAACGATTTGACTGTAATAGTTGAAGCAACTCGTGAATTGAGTTTTGAGGAAGTTTTTAAGTCACATCAGTTGGTGACTGGTCGTAATGATGAACTAAATACTGGTCGTGGGGAAAAACATACATTCGTTCCAGAAGACGCAGGCGAAACGACTGAGGGATCTAATACAGAGTCTAAGTTTGACTTCAAGAAACCGACATGGATGCCTAAAGATGGTGAGATGGTAAAGGCTGAATTTATGTGTCCACAGTGTGGTTACGATAAAGTGACACATGTTAAGTTTGGCTTTAACCACTGGAGTTGCCCTGGATGTGGAATCAGATTGTTTCTTGCGTATGCAACAGGTACTCGTGGAGAAAAAGATGCAAATGGATTTTACTATAAAGCTAATCGAGAATTTATTAGTCATGCACCTGAAAAAAGTGAAGATGATTTTTCCAAGATGTTTACCCGGTCAGATGATCCAGAGAAGCCAGATGCTTATGACACAATTCCGGATATCAAAAAGTATCTTGATAAGCATGGCATTGATTATTCCCATGCAAAGTTTAAAGGTGACTATGTTGCTTTAATTCCAGATGATTAACCATGATAATCGTCAAGGAACCAACTAACGAGGAACGCAAGCAGACGTTTGAAGCGTTCATGGAGGATTGAAAATGAGTGATGAAGTGAAAGAGTTACGTAGGCGATTAATTAATGATTGCATCAACAGCCAAAAAGAAGGCGATATGCAGATAGCAGACGGGATTAAAGTTGCTTTGTTTGAGATAGACCATTTAAATCAGCCTTACTTTGGTAATGATTATTCGCAAGGGGATGGCGATGATGATTAAAATCGATAAATGTGTTGCTAAACCAACAGAATTTAACGTAATTAAGGTTACCAGTGCATTGGGTGATGAAGTACAGAAAGCGTTTAAGACTGCTGATAAGCTTGATAAAAAACTAGATAGACCAAGAAACACTTGGAAAGCAATCTTTCAATATCATGGGTTGATTTGGACTGATATATGGGGATTTGAATTCATAGCAAATTATGGTAAGGAGAATCAGTGTAGACGACAGCCAGTTTCACTTAATGATCGGATTGTCGAAGACCGTGATAGTGAGCAATTCTTAATACCTAATGAGCTATTTGAACGTTATTTTATGTAGGAGGCAATCATGAAGGGAAAAATCACCATTACCATCGATGACGATGGCTACACTGTTGACGCTCCGAGTCGTAGTTATAACCAATTAATGGCTGACTTAGTGGCGGCCACTATCTTAGCAGCTCACCTGCGATTGAGACGGTACGAATTAATTCGGCTAATCAAACGATTTTGGAAGACGTATAAAAATATTGACTTTTCATCATATTAAAAAAGCGCCGCCATCGCTGGCGCCACTACAACTAATTCCGAATAAATTAATTATAGCACAGAGGAGTGGCTGGCTTGGAAAGAACGACGAAGAAAATGGTCGAGAAGTACCTACGCGAATATCCGCTAATTGATGGCCTAATTGCTCGTGAGGAGCTCAATATCATGTACCCGTATCAAGAACCTGACGAAAACGTTGGTGGTGGTCGTGCTCAATATAAGAAAAACGCTCCAACTGAGTATGCTGCTATCTCCGTGGTGGACAGCGAAACGATTCGAGCATTTCAGCATCGGAGAGATGTAATTGATCAGTGTTTGGACGAATGCGGTGAAGATACCGAAACACTGATATGCGAACTGTATTTTAGAAAACGCCAGCGTTACTCGGTTGAAAGCCTAGTAACTAATGGGATGATATTTGTTAGCAAGAGTAAAGCTTATTATCTAGTCGATAAGTTTATTGCCAAAGTAGCAAGCAAGCTTAACTTGTATGACGTATCTGATTTTGGCTAGTTGGAAAAAAGTTGGAAAAATAGGCTTGAAATCGTGCTAAATTGGTAGTATGCCAAATGTGATTGACGTGCATGAAGTAATCCTACAAACACGGCGACCACGTTTGGGTCTATGGTAATTACTATCCAGAAAAGCTAATAAGAAAGCAGGTAAGTAGAATGGAAGTATCACACACGCTAGATGGCTACTGGGTACTATCAGGATATATTGACCCAGAGCATGAGGAAGCACAGACTACCATGGCTAAAGTAAAGGAGCAATTCATTAGAGCTAACCCTTTAATCGACTCAGCTAAGGTGGTTGTGGTTAACGGTGAGTTCAAGCATGGCAAAGATGATTAATACAAAATACGGGTACGTCACGCCACAAGAAGCGGAGATGGATGCCCACTTAGATAAATGGATGAAGCGTCGTGCTAAACAGTATGGCGCTTTTCGTTTTGATAAAAACAAGGAGGTGAAACATGCTATGACGTTGATGAAGCATTGCAATTGGGGTGGCTGCAATAAGGTAGTGCCAAAGAGCCAATCGTTCTGTGACAAACACGAAGCGATGAACGAACAGCGTAAAGCTGATTACAAAGCTATTTTAAACCATCAAAGCCAAACAGATACGGGCAAGCAAGTACGCAGAGACCATCAGGCTTATTATAATCATGTTAGACGTGACCCAGAAGCTAACACGTTCTATCACACTAAGCAATGGCAAACTGTCAGAGATTACGTTTATAGCCGTGATATGGCGACGTGCCAAGTGTGTGGTAATGCAGTAACTGACCGGAAGATTGTTGATCACATTCATCCGTTGAAAGTCAGCAATGAGGAACGACTTAGCCAAGATAACTTATGGACACTGTGCTATCGCTGCCACAATATCAAAACTAACCTTGAAATGAAGATTGCTGCCAAAGATAACGGGAATGCGATTTTAAAACATGCAAAACGAGAATGGTGGCAGAAAATTATTAGCGAGCGGTTCAAATAGCCCCCCACCGCTGTTTAGGAAAGGAGCAATCACAACATGGTGGCGTTCTTTTTACGCGAGCAATTTTCAAAACTTTTTTTGAGGTGCCTTAACTAGCCGCTAAACGGCAACGTTATGGCATTTTATATACATAAATTTATAAAAAACTGGTAGCTATGTGCACCCTAACTAGGATATGGAGGTGATTTAGTTGAAAATTAAAGATTTGCCTGATTCACCGCCAAAATATATGGAAGGTATCTCGCGATATATGTGGCGCAGGATAGTGCCGATGCTAAAAGATAACTCGTTTGCTAACGAGATGGATAAAACGCTGGTTGAGGCGCTATGTGATAACTATTTTGTATTGCGAAGTAGTGCCAAGAGCATTAGCGAACATGGTGCCCAGTTTGAAGTATTTGACTATTCCACCGATAGCAAAGGCAAAGTAATTCATAAAGAATTGAAGGCTATCAAGAAAAATCCTGCGGTCGACAGCCTAGATAAGGCAACAAAGAATATTCGGGCGATAAGTTCAGAGCTTGGGTTGACCCCACAGAGTCGTGCTGAGCTATTAAAGCTTGGTGACCCTGATGATGATGACGAAGATAGCCCGTTTGGAGGTGATGATGATGGCGAGTTCTAAAGTGCAGCAGTTTGATTTTAGCCAACGAGGAGTGGAGGCTGATTCTGTATTTCGAAAATTAGATAACGAAGGCTATTTTGACGAAATCTGGAAGGCTTACCGTGACCCGGCTACTGCCTATGCTTATCTGGTACTTAGTGGTAAACAAATGGCAGGGCGAAAAATGAAATTGGCCCTATTTCGTCATCTGAATGACTTGAAACGGAGCTTCTATGACGATGCTTTCAATTATGAATATGATTTGAAGCAATGTCACCATATTCTTGACTATGCCAAGGTTTGCCCGGATGTAGAATCTGGTAAGCCCATGCCGTTAATGGTTTGGCAGCAAGCTATTTTGTGCTTGCTACAGGGGTGGCGGAACGAGAGTGGTGAGAAACGCTTTACTTATGCGCTAATTTCAGTGGCACGAACTAACGGTAAGACTTATCTGATGAACATTATATTGACTTATGGCTATTTAATTGAAGCTGGCAATCGTAAAAATTTGGACTTCGCTTACTCTGGGACGACTGAACAAATCAGTAAGAAGGGATTCCGGTACTTAGGCAGTACAATTGATTATCTTGCTGAAAGCCAATCGTATTTCAAGAAGCGAATTAAGGCTAAAGAAATCAACGCTTCAGCTGATCTGATACAAAGCTTTAAGTCACGTAATCAGATTCTAAGATTGACAGCCAATTCCGGTAAATGGGATAGCTATCACTGTAATACGGCTGTATTGGATGAATACGGCGACGCGGCTTATGACGATGATGTTCTAAGCAAGTTATCGTCTGGGCAAATTCATCAAACTAATAAGCAGCTGATCGCTATTTCGACGGCATATGAAAATAGTAATGTGCCAATGTTTCATGATTATCAGCGATTAACGCGAGTCATTGAAAAAGATAATGAGCGCAAGTCTGAAACTAGCCTATTCCTTTGCTGGGAGCAAGACTCAATCGATGAAACAGATCGCCCGGATACATGGGAAAAGTCAAATCCGTTGCTCGGACTAGCTGAGATGCACGAGCGGTTGCTAAAAGGCTTACTTGATGAAAAAGACAAACGAGAAAGCACTGGTAATGTCGCTTGGTTTCAGAATCGCAACTTGAACATGTGGCTGGCAGTCTCGAAAGACAAATACTTACAGCTTGATGATATTCAGAAGTCAGTTGTGCCTAATGATTCATTCACGATTGATGGTCGTGATGTTTACGTTGGTTTGGATATGTCGCGGCTTGATGATGATTCATCGTTGGCTTTCATTTTCCCACATTTCAAAAAAGAACGTCAAATGATGTTTGTTTACCAACACTCATTTGTGCCAACTGCGCATTCACAGCAGAACGTCGTGTTAAAGTCTAAACACGATGGTATTAATTATAGTGACGCGGAAGCCAAAGGCTATGCGGATGTGGCGCGGAATGCGGACGGCCTGATTGATGAGCAGATTATTGGCGATTGGTTCTTAGATTTTATTGAGGAACATCGTTTGAACGTCAAAGCCTTTGTATACGACGTTCATTTAGCTAGTCCCATGGTGGAATGGATGGATAAAAACCACCCAGAGATACCATTTATCACGCTAAGACAAGGAACGTTATCGCTAGATGCACCAACTAGACTATTGCAGAAACAATTTATTCGTGGCCTAATTACTATGTATGATGACCCGATTCTAAAATACAGTCTGACTAACGCGGTGCTTACCAGTAATAATTATGGTGTGAAGGTCGATAAAGCGGTACATTCAGCTAAAATTGACTGCGTTGACGCCATTATTGATGCCATTAGTGAAGCTCAATATTGGTATACCAGTCCGGACAGACGTGAGGCTGAAGACAGCGCTAAACACCCATTTGCAAATATGAAACCGGATGAAGTTAACGATTATTTCAAAGATGAATTCAGTTTCTAGATGAGGTTAAAATATGAAATTAGATAAATTAGTGTTACTTGTACCATTTATTTTTATTTGCCTTGGCTTCTTATCAATTGTGATAGGAGCCTTTTTGTTTAATCTTATTTTGGGATGGGTTGTGCTCGGAATCGCACTAGTGTTAGTTGCGATAATTTTGGGTGACAGTCCAAAATAGAAATGAGGTGAATTGTTATTAGTATTTATAAACCATTTGAGATGTTCGAGAAACGCTCACAGTTTCTAGGCAGTAAAGGCTATGTTCCTAGTTTCAGCGTTAGCAATGGCAAAGTTATTCCACACAATTTTGTTGATGCACGTCGAGCACTCCAAAATGTCGACATTTTTGCAATGATTAATTTAATTTCAAGCGATATTGCAAGTTGCGCATTTCAGAATACCGGTAAATATGACCATTTACTGAAACAGCCAAGTAAATTGATTAATGGATATTCCTTTTGGCAGTCTAGCCTGATTCAAGCCTTACTAACTGGTAATAGTTATTTGCTGATTCATGGTGAATTAGGCTCTACGCAATGGTTAGAACAGATCCCAACGTCACAAGTAAATGTCAATTTAGCAGATGGTCTTGAAAATATTAGTTATGAAATTAATTTTACCGATGATCGTGGTACCGTAGTGGCAGATAATTTTGAAATGATTCATATCAGATTGATGCCGACAGGTGAAATTGTTGGCGGGCAAGAATTCATGGGAATTTCGCCTTTAGATAGTCTCATCTACCCGGTCGAGGTTAGTGAAAATGCTAATCGGTTGACATTGTCCACACTTATAAATGGCATTAATCCAAGTACCATTATTAATGTCCCAGATGCCAAACTTGATAAAGAGTCAAAAAAATCTATCAGAGATAGCTTTGATGAACAAAATACCGGCGAAAATGCCGGTAAAACCATCGTGATGGATCAGTCGGCACAGCTTAGTACGATTCAAATTAATGCGGATGTTGCTAAATTTTTGAACAACTTAGACTGGTCTGCTGATCGGGTTGCTGAAGCATTTGGTGTTCCTAGTTCATATTTGAACCGCACAAAAGCAGATGCACAAAGCAATAGTCAGCAAATTATGTCGTTTTACGCCAGTTCATTGAATCGGTATATTAATCCGATGATTTCGGAATTGGCATTTAAGTTAAATCTACCTAATTTGAAATTGAATGTTCGTGACAGTACGGACGTAGATGGTAGTCAAATCATCGATATGATTTCAAAGCTCAATACGGGAACAAGTCCTGTGTTCAATGCTGATGAAGTTAAGACATTGCTTGCCGAGAAGGGGGTGATAAGTAATGGAATTATTGGCAACCAAGATTCATAAGGATGAAAATGTTCGCAGCATTTACATTCAAGACTTAAAAACTCGTGATTTATCAAGTGATGATACCACAGCAATTGGCCAAGTAAGCGGTTATGCAGTAGTATTTGGCAAACCCAGTGAAGACATGGGCTTTACCGAGTATATCAGTCCAGACGCTTTCGACGGTGTCAATATGAACAGTGTCATTGCGCTGTATGACCATAACTTAGACAACATTCTAGGGCGGGTCGATAGTGGCTCACTAGAATTAAAGGTTGATCAGAATGGTGTTTTATTCACATTGAACATGCCGAACACGACGTTAGGACGAGATGTTTATGAAAACATCAAGAATGGTAACTTAAAAGGCTGCTCATTTGGCTTCACGATTGCTGATGACGACTGGGAATTTGATAATAACGACAATGTTATTCATACCGTTAATCAAATTGACCAATTAGTTGAAATTAGTATTACAGCATTGCCTGCTTACACGCAAACTTCAGTATCGGTATCACGAGGGCTTAAACAATTTAACGATGATCAACAATACCGGCTCAAGGCCGGTTTTTTGTTGGATTTATTAGAAAAGGAGTGACATTACTTGAAAATCGAAACTTTGCAAGAAGAACTAGCAAAAAATGAAGCTGAGTTAAAAGCTAAAACGATTGCTTCACGATCACTTTTGGACAAGGAAGATAGTGACATTGCCGAAATCAAACGTAGTGTCGATGAAGTAAAGGAATTACGCAGTAAAAGTGACGGTCTACGTGAAAAAATCGAAGCTTTGAAATTGCTAAGTGAAGAAGAAAACCGTGCTTCTAAGACGGATTCTAAGGGTGATTCAGATAAAGAAGATGGTGATAACACCGAAGACAATGGTGAAAGCACTATTGATTCCACTAAAAAGCAAACTAAAAGTTCTAAACGGGATGATGATCCTGATGATAGTGACGATGGTGGATCAGATGATGGCAGTTCTGATGATTCAGAACTTGAGGAAGACTCAAAAACTAAGACTAAAAATAAAAGAGGGTCAGAAAAAGTGAAGACATTAACTAAAGATAAGGAAATGGAAATTAGCAAGCGCGATATGCTTTCTGTGTTAAAAAATGGTAAAACAACACGTGATGTAACTGGGGGTATTGGCTTATCTGATGGGTCTGTACTTATCCCACAAGATATTTTAAACGTAGAACACGAAACACACCAGTTCCCACGTTTAGGCAGCTTAGTTCGGACTGTATCAGTCAAACATACTACTGGCAAGCTGCCAGTAATGTGGGACACTGATGAAAAACTATCAGACCATTCTGAATACGGTGCGACGACTAAAAACAATATGTTGAAAGTTGTTCCAATTAATTGGGATTTGCAAACAAAGACTGGAGCATATGTATACTCACAGGACTTGCTCAGCGATTCCGACTATGATTGGCAATCAGAACTAGCCCAAAGTTTGATTACATTACGTGATAACACTGATGATGACTTAATTATTAAGGCGTTGACCGATGGCGTTACCGCTGTGGAAGCGACTGACTTGGTTGCAGCTATCAAGACGGCACTTAACATGACGTTGAAGCCTAACGATAGTGCAGCCGCTTCAATTGTATTGTCTCAATCTGCCTTTAATGCTTTGGACCAGCTAAAAGACACTCAGGGTCGTCCACTGGTTCAACCAGATTTAACTAAGGGAACTGGTAGCACGATTCTTGGCAAAACGGTTGTTGTGATTGATGATACGTTGTTCCCAAGCGCTAAGGCTGGCGATGTAAATATCATTATTGCACCGTTGCAAAAGGCGGTTATTAACTTTAAAAACAACGAAATTACCGGTAAATTCATGGATACCTATGATGTTTGGTATCAACAATTGGGGATCTATTTGCGTGAAGATGTTGTTCAAGCTCGTAAGGATTTAATTGTCAACATCAAGGGCACAACCAATACTACGTCAGGCTCAACCGCAGGCACTGGAAAGTAGCATTTAACTAGTCGCTAATAAATACACAGTACGGTAACAAGACGGGCGGCTAATTGAAAGGGGGTTATCTAAATTACAATTGATGAAACGTTGGCTAAACAAGTGTGCGATGAGTTGCATATTGATCAGACTGACGAAGAATTGGCTACAATAACTAGTTTGTTAGTATCTAGCCAGTTAATTGTAAATGATAGCATTGAATACTCTGCCTATCCAGATATTGCAGACAGTCCCTTGTATGCACGGGCTATCATCACATTGGCTCAGGCACTTTATTATGATCGCAACCTAGCCAACGGACAGCCCAAAGGTGTTTTACTAATGCTTGATCACTTAGATGCGATTTGCCTCGCTAAGGGGGCTGAATAAATGGCTCTAAATAAGCTTACACCGGCCAGCTTTAACCGTAAGCTTCAAATCGGCACGACTAAGACGGTTCAGAACCCTATTAATGGCACTAGTAAGCAGACATTTGTAATCACAGCTAGTCTGTGGTGTGCGCCTTACACTAGGAGCATTGCTAGTAGCTACCAATTAACAGCTGAACAATTAGATGAAGTCGTGGTCGTCATACGTCATAACAGCACCGTTAAAGAGGGTATAAAATGCCAATATCAAGGCAACCTGTACAGTGTGGTTATTAACAGTATGGACGACTCAAATGCTTATCTAGCCTACGACTACCTGACTTTAAAACTAGTTACTAAGGGGGCTTAGCTATGGCAAAAGATGATATGGCCGACCAACTAGCAAGCTGGCTTAAAGACGTCCACAAGCTAGTCCCTAACGAGGCTGAACAAGAGAAGATAACCAAAGCCGGCGCTAAGAAGTTAGCTGATAACTTAACCGAAGTCACAAAAAAGAAACACTATTCAAGTCATAAAGACGAGAAGTACGGACACATGGCTGACAATATAAGCTATAACAGCAACGATATAGACGGCGAACATGATGGCAGCTCAATTGTAGGCTGGACTAATAAGTACCATGACATGAATGCTAGGAGACTAAACGATGGTACTAAGTACATTAAGGCTGACCATTTTGTTGACCAGAACCTAGACGATTCACAAGATGATGTCTTTAACGCCATGCTAGATGAGTATAAAAAGGGGGACGATGACTAATGCTATTACCAGTATCACAGGTGGCCAGCCTAGTTAACGCCCTCACTTTAACGTGGCTAGATAAAGTCTACCTTAATGAGATACCTAACGAAGATTTAGACAACACTACTAGTACAGTCATGTTATTACAAGAGACCGATTCAAGCCCGGCCTACCTTGCAAACAACACGTTTAAAGGACTAGCCATGGGTGTTGAAATTCAAATCTTCTACAAGGTTGACCTAGCCGATGATTTTAACCCATTGGAAGCTGAGATAGCTTTAATGAAAAGCCTTAAAGCTTCCGGCTGGTTGATTGTATCTAGTCAGCATCACACAACTGACCCGGATACCAACCAAGTGACCAAAACAATTTACGTAACTAAAAATGAAATGATTTAAAAGGAGATATTTAAATGTCAAAACACAACATTGTAAAAGCAACTTTTGCTTTGCTAGACGATAACGGCGACTTAATTAAAGACGCTACCAAAGGTCTATCTACTGATGGCATCTATGTTGCTGATCACACTGGCGAAGGTTTCAGTCAAATTAACGTGACTGCTATTGAAGCGGCCGGTACGCCTGGTTGGGGGAATGGACAAATCAAACGTACGGCTTATGGTAAGTCTATGCCTACGCTGGCTTTAACCGCTTTAGACTTGGACTTTAAGATTAATCAAATGCTTAAAGGGTTTACACAAAACCCTAACACAGGTGCTTGGGTTCGTCAGTTACCTAAGCCTCATGTGGCGATGATTGCCGAATCACAATCATTAGATGGGGATATCTCAATTTATGAATGCTTCAACAACATTGAATTCGTTGAAGAAGCGTCTAACAACAGCACCGATACGAACAGTCAAGTTGCTTACTCAACAACTTTGAACGGTACTGTCTTAGCGCCATTAAAGCCAGACATTTTCCTAGCTGCCAACGGCGTACAACAACCCTACGTGATTGCCAAGTCAAATGACGCCAACTTCAAACTAGATAAGCTCATGGCTGAAACGTTTGGTGGCTACACCAGTTCAACAAGTGTAGTGCCCGGCAGCTCGACTGGTCACTAGTAACATTTTAAAGGCTTACCGCTAATGGTAGCCTTTTTAATACATACAAATTTAAATAAAGGGGTACAAACAATTATGAAAATCAATGCTAAAAATTACTTTAAAATCAACAAGACAGCTGACGTAACGCCAACTAACAATATCATTCGATTAGCTACAAAAGTTCAAATCGGCATGTTGGAATCACATGATGCTGAAAAAGAGATCACTGAACTAGACGCAATGAAAAACGGCCTAGAATTACAGGACGAAATGACCGGCTTTGTACAACGGGTTATGGGCTACACTGACAAGCAGATGGAAACGATTAACGATACCATCTCAATTGAACGGTTTGGCGAAGGTGTCGGTTACCTAATCATGCGCTTAAACGGTATCTCTGACGCTGACATTAAGCTGTCTGAACAGAAGCAACGTAAAGCCATCGAAGACGCTAAGTCGTCAAAATAAGCCGGCACAAGCGTAACAGTGAGCTTAAAAAGGAAGTCCTAAAGTTGAAAAACCAACAGGAAGACTTCAACCTGCTAGCTCAACAATTATTAACCGAGGGGTTATCACCAAAAGAATTTGATGATAGCTCATTTTTTAATATGATGGCTAGTTTAAACGCTCGTAAAAAGGAAGACCGTGCTGAACTGGTTGACCCACTAGAAGCCATTAATCAAACGTATGGCTTATAAGCGTTTGTGCCTAAAAGGAGGTTAAAAAAGAATGGCTAAAAAAGTAGTCGGTCGTGAGATGACCAGTAGGGTTGGCCTAGATTCAGCAGAAGCTGTTAAATCACTCAAGCAGTTAACTGCTGAGGTTAAAGCTAACACTAGTGGTTGGAAAGCTCAAGAAGTCGCACTAAACTCGGCAGGAAAATACCAAGAAGCCACTGCAGCTAGGGTAGACGGGCTAGCTAAGTCAATGGAGATGCAAAAGTCTAAAATTGATGAGTTAAAGAAGCGTCAATCTGGTCTAAATAAAGACACTGAAGATGGTGCGCTTAAGTATACTAAACTGACCGATGAAATTAACAAGGCTAATCGGTCATATGACAGTATGGGTGGTCAACTAGACCGAGCTAAAAACAGACTTGAGTATTATAATTCAGGTTTGGCAGATCTACAAAAGGGCTATAAGCAGAGTACGGCTTTAAGTAAGTCTTATGTCGAACGCCTAGAAGCTGAAGGAAAACAAGAAGATGCTAACAAGGCCCGTTTGAACGGATTAAAGCAGGCCTATGCTAACATTCAGGCCCAATATAAGACCCAATCAGATGAGCTAGACAAAATTAGAAAAGCTAGTGGTGACACTTCAGAAGCTTACAAGCTACAGCAGACTCGTGTTAATCAGACCGCAACAGCAATGGCTAAGCTCGAAAGTAAGACTAATGAGTTAGACTCAGCCATGAATAAGGCTAAGCCCTCAGCCTTCACTAAAATGCTCGATTCCGCCAAGTCTAAATTAGGCTTAGTCCGAGATGAGGAAAAGAAAACCAGTGATGAAACCAAACACTTTGCCATTGGTTTTGCAATTGGTAACACAATTAGTAACGCTGCATCTAGTGCAATTGGTTACATTAAAGGGGTTACCAAACAAGGTTATGAACTAGCCGAAGCAGGGGCTACGATTAAGAAGCAGTGGACTAATTTAGGCCTGTCTGACAGTGAAGCAACTAAGATGACGGCTCAAATTGGCGACATTCGCTCTAAGGCGAACATGTCCGGTGGCGCTATCGATGCCATGCAGAAGAAATTCTATGCTATGACCAACAGCACCACTAAAGCCCGTGCCATGACCGAGGTATTAACTAGCTATGGTTCAGCCGCGGGTAAATCAGGCGACCAGATAGCTGGGCTTACTCAAGGGGTTGCTAAACTAGCTGGCAGTTCTAAAGTAACAGCCAGCCTATTTAAGCGTAACTTTAGCCAAGTGCCTGAGCTTCAAAAGGCCATCATTAAAGCTAGTGGTATGTCAACCACAGCCTTTAACAAGCAGTTGGCAGCTGGGAAGATTACTGGTACTCAATTACAGGGTTACATGGTAAAAGCCGCTAAAACAAGTGGTAAAGCATGGTCAGAGTTTGGTGATACAACTAAGGGTAAAATGGCAGCCATTCAAGGCACCTACACCAATTTGAAAGTAGCGTTTGCCAAGCCTTTAGTTGCTGGTGTCGAAAAGGCTATTGATGGGATCTCTGATAAGAAGGGCGCTTTAGACAATGTAAAAAAGTCTTTAAGTGGCCTAGTTGGCACACTTGGTAAGAAAACCGGCCAGTATGTTGGCGATGTTATCAGCTTCTTAGTCAAGAACGAAAAGTCAATCGAGAAGACTGGCGGAGCCTTTGCTAGTATCGTTGGCAGTTTAGCTAAGGGTGCATGGTCAGCTGTAGCTGGTGCTTTAAAGCTGATTGGTGGGCGTTCAAAGGACGCTTCTAAAGGTATGAATGGAGTGGCTGGCGCTACTGCTGCTATTGCTAAACACAAGACAGCCATTGAAACAATAGGTAAAGGTATTGTAACCTATTTTGCCATTTCTAAACTAGTAGGTATTGGTAAGGCCTTCCTAGGGATTGCTGGTGGTATTGGTAAAGCAATTGGCTTTATTAGGTCGCTAAGCACGGCTCAAAGGCTAGCCGCTAAAGCTAGTGGTGAAGAAACGGCCGCTCAATGGTTGCTCAACACTGCCATGGATGCTAACCCGATTGGTATTGTAGTTGTTGCATTAGCTGCTTTGACAGCTGGTCTAGTAGCCGCTTATAAGTACATTAAGCCATTTAGGAAGTGGGTTAATGGTATTGGTACCTCGATGAAGAAGCTATTTACTGGCAAGTATGACTGGGAAAAGAAAGTTGGCTCAGCCCTAGGTAAAGTTGGTAACACCATGGGTAAATGGGCTAAAACCACTACCGGTTTCTTTAAAAAACACAAGACCGAGATATTAACCACTTTGATTAACCCTTTTGCAGGCCTAGCTACATGGTTCTTAAAGGACACTAAAACTGGTAAGAATATTCAAAAGTGGTCTAAAGGTTTTAGCAAAGATATTCAAAAAATGGGCTTTAAGAAGGCGATGGACAAACAGGTCAATGACGCTTCTAAGGCGTTTAGCAAGACTAAGTTCGGCAAGTGGTTTAAGACCGTTTCAGATAGTTTTGATAGTTTTAAAAGCAACTTTAAGAAGTCATGGAACAAGCACTGGTCAGACATGGGCAAATCGCTCAGGAATAACTGGAACGGTTCCATTAAGAACACTAGGAACTTCTTTAGCACCGTTGGTAAGAAGTGGAATGGTTTTAAGAACAGCTTTAGAAAAGGTTGGAACAGCCACTGGAATGCTATGACTAGTAACTTGCATAGTGCATGGAACAGTTCCTATAAACATACTAGAGACTTCTTTTCTAGCATGGGTAAGAAGTGGAACGGTTGGAAGTCTAGCTTTAGAAAGAGTTGGAACAGTCACTGGAATGATATGCGTTCCAACTTAAACCACTACTGGAACAGGTCAATTAAACATACTAGAGATTTCTTTAGTAGTATGGGATCCAGATGGGTTGGATGGAAAAAGAGCTTTGCACATAGTTGGAACAGTCATTGGGACACCATGCGGTCTAATTTGCACAGCTATTGGAACAAAGACTTGAGCCATACTAGAGTGTTCGGCCATTCAATGGGTGACTGGCTATCAACATTCAAAAAGTCATTTAAGGGTGGCTGGTCTAGCTTAGGTACTGGCGTTGAGAATATCTTCAAAGGTCTTTGGAAAGATCTTAAAGGCTTTGCTAGAGACGGCATGAACGATGTCATCGATCTTATCAACGGTGGGATTAATGCGGTTGATAGTGTTATCCATACGTTTGGTGGCAAGAAGAAGACTATTGGTGATTTAAGCCATGTTCATTTTGCCGAAGGTACTGGTATGTTTAGTGGGTCACGGAATCCAATTACCAAGCCTACTATGGCAATGTTAAATGATGGTAATGATAGCCCTCAAACTGGTAACAAAGAAATGGTCATGCTACCAAATGGCGATTCAGGCATTGTTCAAGGACGTAACACTAAGATGATGTTACCCGCTGGATCAGAAGTATTGAGCGCTAGTGAGACAGCCATGTTAATGGCAATGCAAGGCGTGACTAAGTATGCGAAAGGAACTGGCTTCTTTGGTGACATTTTAAACAGTGTCACTAGTGGTATCTCAGGTGTGACTAGCTGGGTTGGTAAAAAGGTTGGCAGTTTAGAGAAATTCTTTAACACCGCTGAAAACATTATTGCTCACCCGGTTAAGTCACTCGAAAACTTGTTTAGCTGGTCTTCTAAGGGCATCTCAGGTGTCATGAGTAACATTGGTCACGGCCTATTTAATGGCGTTGAGAAACAAGCTAAGACATGGTGGTCAACCCTATGGGGTGGCGTTAGTGACAGCCTGGACAGTGGCACTTCTAGTTCCACGCTAGTTAATGCGATGGAGAAGTACGGTGCCACAAACAAGTATGTTTACGGTGCTGAGGGTCCTAGTGCGTTTGACTGTTCCGGCTTAGTTGAGTACACCCTAAAGAAACTTGGAATTAGCTTCCCACGGACTAGTGGTGAGCAGTACAGGGCGTCTAAGCATGTCAGCAACCCTAAACCGGGTGACCTAGTGTTCTTTGGCCCCGGTGGTAGCTCCCACGTTGGGGTATACACCGGTAATGGCGAGTTCTATAGTGCTGAAAATGAGCATGATGGTATGGGTATCAGTAAAGTTCATGGCGGTGGCTATGGGTCATTCGCTGGTTATGGACGAGTACCCGGTTTATCAGACAGCACTAGCTCAGACAAGGCATCTAAGTCTAGTGGACTACTCGGCACAATTAAAAAGCAAGTTGGCTCAGGCTTTTGGAAGTTTATCAGCAAGTTAGCCGATGAGTTTGGCGATGGTGGCAGCAGTAACCCAGGTGGTTCAGGCGTTCAACGTTGGAAGCCAGACGTTATTAAAGCCTTGAAGAAGAATGGCTTTGAAGCCAGTGCTAGTCAAGTATCAGCTTGGATGAAGGTTATTGCCCGTGAGTCAAATGGTGACCCGTCAGTGGTTAATAATTGGGACGCTAACGCTAGAATGGGCATTCCATCTAAAGGGCTGGTTCAAACTATTCAGCCAACATTTGATGCCTACAAGTTTCCCGGCCATAACAATCCACTTAATGGTTATGATGACTTGCTAGCTGGTATTCACTATATGAAGGCTAAGTATGGGTCAGGTGCTAGTGCGTTTGCTCGTGTTAGTGGACCCGAAGGCTACGAAAACGGTGGCATCATCAACACTAACCAGTTGATTGAAGTCGCTGAACATAACAAGCCTGAAATGGTGCTTCCATTGACCAATAAATCACGTGCTAACCAGTTAATTTCACAGGCTAGTCAAGTGGTAAATGGCAGCAATGGCAGTCAAACTTCGTCAACAGACAGCGAAAGCAATAAGAAACTTGATAAAGTTATTGCATTATTAGCAGCTTTAGTATCAGGTCAAGGCAATGTACAAGCATTCATTGCTAAGTCAGACGTAATTGATACCATTAAATCGGATAATAAGACAGCTTCACAATATTCACAAATGATGGGGTACTAATATCCCAGTCAATCAAAGGGTCGTCCTTAATTGGGCGCCCTTTTTACATAGTTAAACTTAAAAAGGAGGTTAAATCGTGACCTTACAACGAGATGATTTTGAATACGCTGGCTTGAATAGCCGGGACGATTTACAAGTTGAAATGGGCAACGTGGTATTACCTAGTGCACCGGCCATGGCTGAACAAGTTACTGACATACCGGCCATGTACGGTAACCAATTTAATGGCACGGACTTTACTAGTCGGACGATTAGTATTCCAGTGTCAATTTACTGTGCTGATAATCAAGACAGATTTAATCAGATTATGCACAATTTAAGCGGGTTGTTGTTAAGTGATGACCCCAGTGATAATGGTAAAGAGTATCCGCTAATATTTGGCTTTGAGCCTAAGGTGACGTATTGGGGGCATATTACCGCAATTAGTGATCCAGCTCCAATTAATACGGGTATGTATGACATGTCGCTAACTATTACCTTTGTGCAATCCGATCCCCGGGCAACATTGCCACAGGTTGAGAAGCCTTTAAATAATGGATTAAACACGATTACTGTTGATGGCACTGCACGAACAGAACCAGTTATTCAGGTCATACCTAAACGAGATTTAAAGTATATTGGCTTTAGTTTAAATGGGGGTCAGTTCGGTTTAGGGCCTGAGTCACCTGGAGACCAAGCAACTGCGGTTCAACCTTATACTAAAGTTGTTGATGACCCGCTAGGAACTATGGCAATGTGGACAAATGATGCCAATGCACTTAGTAATATGAAGACCGGTGAAACGTACACGTATCAAGGCCACAGTGAAATTAAGACTTCAACCAATGTAATGCGGCCGGCTGTAACTAGCGCTGGATATGACTTTGGTACAATCCCCACAACCAGAGAAGACCGCTGGTATGGCCCCGCTTATCGTTATACTGGCATGACAAACTCACTGACTGACTGGCGAGTACGAACGGGTATCCATCAATTTAAATATAGTGGTACTCATAATGGCCGTGCGATGGGGCGTGTTGAGGTCTTGCTATTAGACCCTAACGGTAACACTATTGGACGCTTTGGCATGCGTGACATGGCTTATGGTGCTAAACCTATGGCTAGGCTTCAAATATGCGAGCCTGGCTCAACATTAGAATATGGTGACCGCTATACTGACTTGTACTATGGTTCAGGACCAGCAGGTTCTTTTACAAACAAGCCAGACCAGAAAATTCAAATCAAAACTGGCACGACAACCAAAACTGTCACTAAATATGGTCGTTCCAGAAGAGGAAAAGTAACTAAACAAACCGTTAAAGAAACCGTTAATACCTATACAACCGTGGTCAATAAGGAGGAGGACTCAGCGCTGGCAGGTGCTTGGCTAGTATTAGATATCACTAAACGAGGACAAGTATTTACTTGGAGTATCACCCAGTATTCAACTAAAACAGGCCGGCCATTCCTGGACCCTCATATTCACATGTTAGTACATGGAACCTATGTTGATACTCAAAACAAGTATCAGACAGCCTTAGGCGGGATTGGGTCTGTCTTTTTAAAGCACCCAATTGCAGAAGATATTCATAAGGTTGCCTATCGAAACCCCTTTATGTCAATGACTGACCTTCAAATATGGAAAGTCAATAAAGTTGATGCAACAAAGCCAACTTATATTGCTGGTGCCGGTGAAGAAATTATGATGGATTGTGAGTCAGACACGATTACTGTAAATGGCAAGCTAGTTTCACCAGTTTGGTCAACCGATTTCCCTAAGTTAAAACCGGGCGTTAATGGCTTGTCAATGATTGGTGACCTAGATGACGCTCAAATTACGCTTAAATATCTACCAAGATTACTCTAGCAACACTTAAAGGCTTCCCAATTAAGGGTGGCCTTTTTACATAACTAAAATAAGGAGGTTAGCAGATGGCTTTAAATAACCAGTATTTAATCCTAGATTCAAAATTAAAGCGCATTGGTACCCTGACGGTTGATGGGGCTACTAAGTTCTCTAACGATAGCGTGAAAATTCAACTGGCCGACTCAGACACAACTAGTACTAACTATGATGATGATGCTAATGTGGGTACTAATGACACGTTTGATGGCACTATCAACCTAAATGCCCAGTCTAAGAAGTTCGACCATCAAGGTTCATTAGACGTGCTTCAAGGCCAACCAGATTCAGATAAAGTAGTGGCTGGTAACAACCTAGCTTATTATGACGAGCTATCAGGTCATTGGTATGTCATGCGTATATACAGCGTGGAAGAAAGCAATACAGCTGCTACTAAGCATGTTACAACGGCTAACTTTACTAATCTATGCTTATACACGCTAGCTCATCATTACCCAATGGCAATTACGGCTAGTGCTAGTTCAATTCAGACGGCTTTTAACCAGTGTTTCAATGCAACCGGTTGGACGCTAGACTATCAGACCACTAATGTGATGACTCCATCAATTGCCATTGATGGCAAAACGAAAGCAAGCACATTAGTACAGACACTAATTCAAACCTATAACGTTGAAATTGACCCTTATGTTGAGATTGATAGCCAAGGAAACATCACGAAAAAGGTGTGTGTCATTACCGACCAACTTAATGCTGATGTGGTCTATAACGAGGCAGTATTTGGTAAGAATATGACTAGCTTAAAGCGAACAACGGTGTCAAACCCGATCACTAAGCTGATTGCTTATGGTGACAACGGCAATACAATGTCAACAGTTAACGATGGCAAGCCTTACATTGTTGATGACGAAGCTAATCAAAAATACAACCCTGACTGGCAATCTGGTTTGTACTATGAGGGGATTGTCACGGCTAATTCAATTGAAGACCCTTCCGGAATTAAGGCCTGGGCCGAAGAAATGTTGCAATTATACAACCACCCTAGAACGTATTATGAGGTTAATGTAACACCTAAATTTAACCCGCCATTAGGTGCCACGATTAGGTTTAAAGATGAGTTAATCAAGCCGGCATTAGATGCCAGTGGCCGAGTCATTCAACGCACTATTAGTAAGGCTAACCCTTATGGCAATACCGTTGACTTTGGTGAATATGTCACAGTACCAGTTGCAACACCAGCCTGGATGCAAGGCTACCAAAGTGCTATTAATAGCGCCATTGAAAAGGCAAGGGAGGACGCTAGCTCGGTTAAACCGGTCGCTTTAACCCCCGACGGCAACAACTTCACTGATACCACCCAGACTAAGCGGCTGATCTTACAGGCTTGGGAAGGCAACACTAATATTTCAGCCTATATTGATAACAAGGGATTTATTTGGCACCGTTATAATACTGACGGTTCGATTGACAATAACTTTAATCAAACTGGCTATTTAGTACAAGCAGCATACAATTCCGTTGGCACACTGCACGGGACTATTGAGACCCGTTACATTCAAGATGAACCAGAGATTAAGTTACAAACTAGTGCTATTCGTAGTTTGGGTAGTTTTAGCCCAGACGACAGCACACTAGGAATAACTGATGCGGCACAATATATGTGTCTTTTAAGCAACGGTCAGTATATAACTAGCCGGGCGATTAATCAAAGTACAACCAGCGATGTCATGTTTGTCCTGCATGACACTAATTTTAAGTCAATTAGCAAGATGATTGTTTCACATGGCGGGCATGGTTCTAGCTTTTCAATCGAAGAAGTAAATGATGATATTTACATTTGGTCCGCAACTAAGCCTAGTTTAAACGTTAACGAATATGCAGTTAGCCGCATACCCTACCTTGCTAATGTGACCCTAGACAATGATGATAATCGCATTACGCGTTTTTGCACTGTCGACCGTTATATAAGAGTCAGCGTTGATTTCAAACACGGGTACGTACTGTGTGGCTACGTGAATGGTAAACATGATGTGCTACGACTCGATGAGGTTAAACAAGGTAATTATGATGTGCTATATAGTTTTGATGTTGCCAACTATGGGTTTGACGAGAACAAACAAACCTACCAATCACAAGGCATTGACTTTCCATATGTGTACTTTAACTCGGGTGATTACAACATGAAAGACCCCCGTATGGTGTACGCCGTTAATGTTGTTCATGGCGGGCAAGAATTTGCCTCTAACTATTTACTGGATATGAATTTAGGGTTAACCGATGATGTTATCGAACCTGAAACATGCAACATTATCTATAGTCAGACTAACCAGCCGGAGTTATTGGTGACTTTCAATTGTCAATATCAAGGTGCTTCTTTAGAACGTGTCTTTGTAATACCAATTAAGGAACGTTTGCCAATGGCTACAATTAGCAATGATTAAGAAAGGAGGTGAAATAAATGGCAGAATCTAACGCAACACAGGTCATTTTAACCGATGATGGCCTTAAAATTATTAACGCTCAAAATACGGCTGATAATGCGGCTAGTGGGGTCGCCAACTTAAACGATCCCAATTTAATGAGCGTCATTGAAAAGCAGACCCAAGCAGCACAATATGCCGGATTAACCAGTCAGTACAATGTAATTCTAGCCCGGGCTAAAGAGGCCAATATCAGTACGACTGCTTTAACCACGGCCTATACTAACCTGAACACCTTTATGACGGCCATCTTAACGGATACTACTAAGGCTAGTGACGTTAACCGAGGCACCTATAAGAGCCTGACAGACGCTTATAATACGGCTCTAAGCAATGTACAGACCGCCTTAAGCAACAGTTATAACACTGACATGGATAACATGCAGTCTAGTGTATCGGTTGCTAGTCAAGCGGCTTCTAGTGCTGTCATAGTAGCCTCACAGGCAACTACAACGGGCAATAATGCTAGTCAGGTGGCTTCACAGGCCATTGTGGTAGCTAATCAAGCTCAAAGTGCTGGCAATAATGCTACTAGTGTTGCTAATAAAGCTAGTCAAGCCGCCTCTAGTGCCATATTAGCTGGTAGTACAGCAACAGTGAGTGCCAACAAAGCAAGTGCTGATTATCAGACGTTGAGCGCAGGTGTTAAGGACGGCTCGGTAGTCCATATCACAACGGAGACGGTTATTGATAAAGAGGTCATTGGAACGGCTGAGATAGCCAATGGTGCAATCACCAATGCTCAGATTGGTAATGAGGCTGTCAATAGCGCCAAAATTGCTGACTTAGCCGTGGGTACTGCCCAAATAGGTGACGGTGCAATTACTAATGCCAAGATAGGCAAATTGGCTGTAGGTACGGCACAGATAGCCAATGCAGCTATCACTGATGCCCAAGTTGGTAATGTTAGTGCCAATAAATTAACAGCTGGCACGATTGACTTTAATACGATTACTGGTAAAAATATTAACGCATCAAACATCACCACTGGAACAATGAGCACCGATCGGCTAAATGTCAACAAACTATCAGCTTTAAGTGCCAATTTAGGTGATGTTACCACTGGCTCACTTAAAGGTGTCGACATTGTGGCTAACACGTTTAGCACGCCTAATGGATCATTTACAACCGATTCAAACGGTAGTGTGGTTGCTAGCAATTTAACAATCAGAGGTGTTACTAACCTAGTTTATAATGCGGCATTATTAGGTGGTAGTGGCCATAACATACCCGGATGGACAACCAGCTCAATGGCATGGTACTCAAATAACAGCGTTCACGATGGTGTACCGTCAATTGGTATTAGTGGCGACATAGGTTCTGGTATTTGGAATAATTTTGCACAGTCTAAGCTATATCCTTTAAACGGTTTGACTGGTAACCCTTATAGTGCATCGGTGTGGTTTCTTGACTATGGTAGTGATGCTACAATGACATATCAATTAACTTTGGCCTTCTTTGACTCAAATGGGAACCGTCTTCCGCCTGGAAACTATGCGTCTGCTCAAGTATTGGGAACTGGCAGTGCTCAAGCATGGAAGTATCTAACTATTAATGGCTTTAGTGCTCCTAGTACAGCTGTCTATGTTGGTATTCAATACTGGGCCTATAACGGTAAGGGACATGCTCTATTTAGTTCACCCATGTTGACTCAAACCGGTTCAGCAACGGGGTATCTGCCAGATACAGGTAATGTTGTTAGTGCTGGCGAAATAGACGGCTCGGTTATTAATGGTTCAACTATCAATGGGACAACGTTCCATGGTGGCGACAGTATTAGTGATTCTAATAATACGAGTAATTTTTATCCATTCACCATTGAACCTACTGGCAAAGCTTCCACGACACTTTTTAACTCAATGGGCGCTCTAAGGACAGAGATGAGTGGTGGCGGACTAAGAACCATGTATCGCGCCATAAACTCTTCCGGAAGTCAATATGAAGCTTATGATGGCAATTTTAGTGGCGATATGATTTCTTTGAACTCTGGCTTTACTAATGGCAAGGATATGTCATTTTCACAATCCGTTTCTGGAAGCCAATTAACTGGTCAAGTTCTGATCAGTCCGTTGAATGGGCTGACGCTACACGGAGATACTCAACAAATCACCTTTAACGGTACTTCTGCTGATGTTACACCGAAGGGTATAATTATTACGCCCTACGGCAATATCAACCCTAATGGCACACAGAATATCTGGTATGTCGGTAATGGTCCAACTATGAAGACAGCCAGCTTTGGTATTGATGGCTCGGGTGCTAATAACATTCAATTTAATCGTTCTTTAGATATTGGCAACTTCAACATAAATACCTATCACACGATTACCAGTTCCGACAACCGCCCGATTCATTTTAACCGTGCCAATGGTAGCTCTGTTGATATATTCGCTGCTACGGTTAACTATACTAGCTTAGTTAAATCGTCCCTATTAAGCGTCAAGAAGGACGTTAAAAAGGCTGACACAGCTTATTGGGCGCAGCTAGTTAACTCAATTGATTTAGCCACTTATCAGTACAAAACAGACGATAATACCAGTCATTTGCGGCTGTCTAGCATTGTTGACGACGTTAATGTAACAAAACAGTGGCAATTGCCAGACGTATTTATTAGTCGTGATGAAAACGGCAAGCTAAGTGGGGTGGATGATAGTGTGCTTTTAAATGCCACCCTAGCCACGGTACAGGAACAACAGAAGCAAATTGACCAACTAAACGGTCACAACATGGAATTGGAAGCTAGACTAAACAAATTGGAGGCCAAATTAAATGGATAGCATTTTGATTACAAACTATAAACCGGATTACACGAACAACATCATGACGATCAGCATTCAAATTAACACGCTGGGTATTAGCTCACAGGTCAGCATTACCATGGATGACTTTAACACTGCCATTTCTGGAGGTGCTGGGGGCACTGATAGGGTTAAATTGAAGGTGTTGAACACACTGATTGACAGTCTGACCGCTTTAAAGCCAGTTACCACAACCACTACTACGACAACGACCACACAGGAGGCTTAAATTATGAATATTGATGCACAGGCTTTGATTAACAAGCTGACAAGTAACTATGCCCAAGCGATTGCCCTTAAAGACCAGCAATTAGCGATGGCTCAAGTTCAAATTGACCAGCTTAATGCCAAGTTGGCTGAAAAGGAGGCGCCTAAAGATGGCGAAAACGCTTAGTTTTACCGATACTTCACCACAGACGGTTAAAATTGGTGATACCACCACTAGCTTTACGTTAATTTGTGGCAATGATAACGTGGCAACAGACTTAACTAATGTCACTTCAATTACTGTTAAATTAGGCAATGCTAGTGGCTATCTTAAATCAGCCACAATTGACCCAGCTAGTTTAACCGAACCAACGACTGGTCAAGTTACCGTTACCTTTAACGCTGACTTGATGACTAGTTTAACCGCTGGTAGCTATGCCATTGAAGTATGGGTAGTTGATAGTACCGGGACGTCAATCTACCCTAGTGATGGGCCAACTGGGTTTGCCATTACCAATAACATCGAAAGTACCACTGGCAACACGATTACAACGGTTGCGCTTGATAGCTTGATTGCAGAGATGAAAACTTTTGAAGCTGTAAATAAAATCAATGTCGTCACCCAAGCACAGTATGATGCACTGACCGACAAAACCGGCTTATACGTGATTCAGGGGTGATTTAAATGGCAGATATAATACATGGAACGTGGATTAAAGATGGCAAGGCAGTTGATGCCGTTTATCAAAATGGTGCCAAGGTTTATGGGCGAAATTATTTTAGCGTAAGTGGTTTTACCACCAATAAGTATACGTTCGCAAGTATTGATTCTTATGATTTACAACTTTTGCCTAATACAAAATATACTGTCTCAACGAACAATGTTGGTATTCCGGACCAAGGTTATGCAAATATTTTTGTCGGTAACAAAGGCTTTACACCATCAACGCCCGTAAATGGTGTAATAGTTAATAAACCGCAAACTGTAACGACTGATAACACTGGTGTTTTAACTATCGCCGCCAGAAGTTACTCACTAGCTGACGGTAAAGATAAAATCCAAGTCGAGTTGGGTACCGTGGAAACTGCTTGGACACCAGCACCGGAAGACATATTAAATTAGGAGGTAGACAATTGAATAAGCACAAGTTAAAGGCACTCATCTTAACGGTGGGCGCCATTT
>JAKDPD010000017.1 GCA_030455605.1 Lactobacillus sp. | reverse complement strand
TTTGTTTCGCTCCAGAACTGCAAGGCAAATTGATTTATGCCTTAGAGTTCAAATATGACCGCGATTTAGTGAATATAATTCTTGATACTGCCGAAAGCAAACTAATTGATGAGTTAGACACACCACAAAATCACGAGCATTTAGCACGGCTTCGCAGCTATATTAATCGACGCTGAGACGACATTAAACCGTTTAAAATGCGTAATTTGAAGGTTACTAAGGCAATTGGCAGCTGTGAAAGCAATCGCCGTAAGTACACTTATCGTGTTAAAGGCCAAGGCAAATACTGGTCTGAAGCTGGTGCAGAAGGCATGCTTCGGATTTTGACCTGTATCAAGAATCGTGACTTAGAACAATGGCTAAATAGTGATTTTGAAGCAGGCAAATTAATCAGCTTAGATCACAAGAAGCTGCTGGCGGCGGCCAGAGACAGCTTGAAGCGTCGCCATGAAATTCATGTTGGCATTCAACACGGAGCACTAACAGCAGAGGCTGTCGGGGGGAAGCTATTTAGCTAAATTAGATCGAATGTTAAACCACATAAAATATTAAGAAATTAAGGTCAGACTAATGGTTTCTGGACTACCGCAAAAATATTGACACTTACTTTGAGGCGATTTTAATTGTTTTTTGATAGACTAGCGAGTATAGTAAAGTAGTTGTATTTGTGAATCCTCACATCTGCAACCGCACGTTTTGGGGCTGACAAGCTTGCAGGAATGCAGCGCCTCAATTGGCGAGTCTAAGTAGTTTTATTCGGAGGTGTACAAATGTACGCAGTAATTAAGACCGGTGGCAAGCAATATAAAGTTGCCAAAGGCGACAGCTTATTCGTTGAAAAACTTGACGTTGAAGCTGGTCAAACCGTCACTTTTGATCAAGTTATCTTAGTAGCTGATGGTACCGACGTTAAAGTTGGTGTGCCATTAGTTGCAGGTGCTAAAGTGACTGCCAAAGTTGAAAAACAAGGCAAGGAAAAGAAAGTGGTTACTTTCAAGTACAAGCCTAAGAAGCACTCTCATTCTAAGTATGGTCACCGTCAACCTTATACCAAGGTGACTGTTGAAGCGATTGAAGCGTAGTTAGAGGTGAAAAATATGAATATTTTAGGTTTTAAATTACTTTCTCACCATAAGGGTGGTGGTTCGACTGCTAACGGTCGTAACTCAGCTGGTCGTCGTTTAGGCGCTAAGGCTGCCGATGGTCAAGAAATTCATGCTGGTTCAATTATTTACCGTCAACGTGGGACTAAAGTTCACGCTGGTAACAATGTTGGTATCGGTGGTGACGACACTTTGTTTGCTTTGGTAAACGGTGTGGTTAAATTTGAACGTCTTGGCAAGTCCAAGAAGCAAGTTTCTATCTACCCCGTAGACGAGAAATAATTGCCAATGAAGAGGCGAGCGGCGTGAGCTGCTCGCCTTTTTTTAGTATAATAACGATACCAAAGATGAAAAGAGGTCTATGATGGTCGCACCAGAATTATTGAAGTTACTCAGTCGCCGCCTTGATGCCGTGACTGCCTTGATTAAGGCACAAAATGCCGATGCATTGCTGATTTTTAACCAAGCAAATTATCGCTACCTAACCAACTTTACGGGTGAAGAAGCCCAATTGGTGGTAACTGCTGCTGGCGAGTTAATCTTACTATCTGATTCCCGTTTCGCTGATCAGATTAAAGCACAAGCACCAAGCGACGTGACCGTTATTATGAAACACCGCGGTGAAATTGCTGAACTGACGGCCGTCTTGCAACAACTTCAGCCTGCTAAAGTAATGGTCGAAGGGGAAGCTATTTCGGCCATCGATTATCAAAACTTACAGGCGCAAAATCCTAAACCCGAATTTGCGATGTGCCAAGAATTAGTTGAGCAGGTGCGCAATGTTAAGGATGATTTGGAAATTGCGGCTTTACAGCAGGCAATTGAAATCTCCATGGAAAGTTTCAAGGGGATTTTGCCGATGTTGCAGCCAGGCGTGCGCGAAAATGCGATTGCTGCAAAGCTAGACTATTTGTTTAAGGTAAACGGCGGAGATGGCCCTGATTTTGATACCATTGTGGCCTCTGGTGTGCGTTCAGCTTGGGCACACGGGGTGGCATCTGCTAAGAAGCTGGAGAGCGGCGATTTAGTGGTGATTGACTTTGGGAGCTTTTACCACGGTTACTGCGCAGACATTACCCGTACGGTGGCCTTAGGAAAAGTCGATCCCGAACTGAGTAAAATTTATCAAATTGTCCATGAAGCACAGCGACGCGGTATTGCGGCAGCCGTTGTAGGTAATACTGGGACTGACGTAGATCATGCGGCACGTGATTACATTACGTCGCAAGGTTATGGTCCTTATTTTGGTCATGGCATCGGTCATGGGATTGGTCTTGAAATTCACGAACTGTGTCAACCGGCACTCCCATTCCGGAAACAGCCATTGGTAAATCAAATGGTACATACAGTTGAGCCTGGCATTTATTTACCAAATAAGGGCGGCGTGCGGATTGAAGATGACATTTTAGTGCATGATCAGACACCAGAAACGCTATCGACCTTGCCTAAGGACGAATTGCTTTCCTTGTAAAGTTCTGTTTTTCATAGCCAAAAAGCGCCAAGATTGGTAAGATAGAGAGTAGAAATGGGGAGCATAATTTAATGACAATGATTTCGGTGAATGGCTTTCATAACGGCCTAACCATCCAATATAACAATGATTTGTGGCGAATTGTTGAATTCCAACACGTCAAACCAGGTAAGGGCTCAGCTTTTGTGCGCTCAAAGCTCAAGAGTTTGCGCAGCGGCGGGGTACAAGATGTGACCTTCCGCTCAACCGCCAAAGTTGAGACGGCAGACATTCAAAGCCGCGAGATGCAATATTTATACAGTGACGGCAGCAGCTTAGTTTTTATGGATACCAGTACTTATGAGCAACTGGAAATTCCTAAGGATCGCGTAGCCACTGAGAGCAAATATTTGAAAGAAAATATGGTAGTTGCCATCATCACTCATGATCAAGAAACCTTAGGGGTTGAACTACCCAATACCGTTGATTTAGTAGTTGCGGCTACTGAACCTGGGATTAAGGGGGATACCTCCAGCGGTGGTGGCAAGCCTGCTACCATGGAGACTGGCTTAGTGGTTAATGTGCCGTTCTTTATTAAAGAGGGCGATGCTTTGACAATTAATACCAGTGATGGGACTTATGTTTCGCGTGCGAATAAGTAGTTAGTAGAGGTATGGCAAATGGCAGATAACTCAAAAATTCTTTTAAGCGGTGAACGAGCCGATGAACAAATTCAGATTGATCCTAAAGTGATTGAAGTCATTTTAGGAATTGCGGCCGAAAAGGTTGATGGCGTTGCCGCCATGCGTGGCAACTTTAAATCAAGTTTAAGCCGGGTCTTAGGTCGCAACGATCGCGGTAAAGGGGTTGATATTAGCCTTGATGCTGATCAAGCGTTAACCGCTGATATTTATGTTTATTTAAAGAGTGGCAGTAATGTGCCGGTAGTTGCCAGAAAATTGCAGCGTGAGCTGAAGGAACAATTACGACAGATGACTGATCTCGTCTTAAAGAACATCAACGTTCATGTGGTTGGCTTAGTTTTTCCTGAAGAATTAGATACGCCAGGCGTCACCTCGGAACTATTTCCAGAGGATAAGGAAGACTAATAATGAATCGACATGAGAGTCGCCGTGTAGCGATGCAAGCGGTTTTTACTGCGAATCAGGAACCAGAAGCATCTGCTGATGAAGTCATGACTACGATTGTGAAGACTTTGGAATTGCAAGAACTACCTGCGTATTCTAAGGCCCTCATTACCGGTGTGATTGCAAATCGGGTTGAATTAGAGGCGAGTTTAGTCGCTAAGTTGCGTTCAGGCTGGACGCTAAAGCGCATCAACCCAATCGTGATTGCTATTTTAGAAGTGGCACTCTATGAAATTAATCATAGTGATGCTGTTGATGCTAAGGTAGCAGTTAATGAAGCCTTAAATTTGTGTGATGAGTTTGCAGATCCAAAAGAGAAAGCCTTTATTAATGGGGTACTCGCAAACTTCGTTAAGAAGTAGAGGATAGCCGGCAAACTGCCGGCTATTTTTGTTAGGAGCTATAGTGACAGTTATTTTTGATGGCAAAGCATTTGCCAAAAAGCACGGTAAAGCATTAAAGACCACGATTGCTAACTTAAAGCGGCAAGGAATTCAACCCGCCTTCTGTGTGATTAATATTGGACAAGATCCCGCCAGCAAGGTGTATGTGCATGTTAAAGCACGGCGGGCGACAGCTTTAGGCTTAAAGCAGCAAATCATTCAGTTGTCAGCAGACATCACCACAGCAGCGGTGGTAGCCAAAATTCGGGAGCTCAATGCAGATGAGGCAGTCCATGGCATCATGGTTCAATTGCCACTGCCGGCAGGACTAGATACCAACCAAATTCTGGAAAGCATCAACCCAGAAAAGGACATTGATTGTTTAACTGCTACCAATATTGGCCGCTTATGGCAAGGCAATCACTTTATCGAGCCAGCAACTGCTGCGGGCGTGATGGCGCTTTTGCAAGATTATCAAGTCCCACTGGCCGGCAAGAATTGTGTGATTTTAGGTCGCAGTAAGATTGTGGGTAAACCACTAGCTGCACTCATGCTTGAGGCCAATGCGACCGTCACGGTGGTGCATTCTCATAGTCGCAATTTGGCGGCCCAAGCGCGCGCAGCTGATGTCCTAGTCTGTGCGGTTGGTAAACCCAACTTTGTCACGCCGGAGATGGTTAAACCTGGTGCTGTTGTGGTCGATGTCGGCATTAACCACTGGCATGGGCAACTCGTTGGTGATGTTGACTATGAGGCAGTTTACCCGAAGGCCGGGATGATTACCCCGGTGCCAGGTGGCATTGGCCCAGTAACCGTCGAATTTCTAATGGCGGGAGTCGTTAAATTAACAAGGAGACGCTATGGCTGCTAATCAATATTTAACGGTAACGGACTTAAATTATTATATTACCCAAAAATTTAAGCGTGATCCATACCTGCATCGCGTATTATTACAGGGAGAGCTCTCTAACTTTCGCTATCGGCGTAATGCGCATCAGTACTTTTCACTCAAGGATGAGAAGTCCAAGATTAATGCTGTGATGTTTCGTTCAGCGTTTGACAAAATTAAGTTTCGCCCTGAAGAAGGCATGAAAGTCTACGTGAGCGGCTATGTGAGTGTTTATGGTCCGAGCGGCAGTTATCAGTTCTACGCTGAAAAAATGGAGCCTGCCGGTCTTGGTGCACTCTATGAACAGCTGGAGCAATTGAAGCAGAAACTGACCAAGGAAGGGTTGCTTGCGGCAGAACATAAAAAGCCGCTACCACCATTTCCTGACAAGATTGCCGTGGTTACCAGTGCTGCTGGTGCGGTAATCCATGATATTTTGGTAACCGTCAACAGGCGCTATCCGCATGCGGAAGTCGATTTGTTTCCTGCTCAGGTCCAGGGCGATAAGGCGGCAGCAAGTTTAGTCGCCGCGATGCAGCAAATTGCGGCTGCCGGTAGCGACTATGATGTGCTCATTATCGGACGTGGGGGCGGTTCACTAGAAGATTTATGGCCATTCAATGAAGAAGCGGTGGTACGGCAAGTTTATCAAATGCCAATGCCGGTGATTTCTTCAGTTGGCCATGAAACGGATGTTACCTTATGTGATTTAGTGGCTTCTGTACGAGCTGCGACGCCTACTGCTGCCGCTGAATATGCCACGCCGAATCTGAGTGATGTCCTTGCTAAAATTCATCAATTTGAAAGTCGGCTATTGTTCAGCATGCAAGGGATTTTACGGGTGCGGCGCGAATTCTTAACAAAGCTGCAACAGTCGGTAGTTTTGCGCCAGCCGACCCGGCTATATGATCAGCAGAGTCAATTACTTGATCAATTACAATCACGGCTGACACGTGCCATGCAGAGCCGGTTGACGCAGACGCGGGCAAATTATATGCTGGCAGCTCAGCAGCTTGCGAGTGTTAATCCGGCAAAACGATTCTTGCAGGCCAAGCAACAAGCTAGCTACTTAGCGCACTTATTGCAAACGCAGATGCGCCATTATCTGGCTAATCAGCGCGCCGCTTTTGCCAAAGTGGATCAGAAGTTGCTGGATTATTCGCCGCAAGCCACTTTGACTCGTGGGTACATCTATGCCAGCAGTCCAGATCAAAAGCAAACGGTTAGTTCGGTGGCAAAAGTGAGTGTCGGTAGTCCATTACGATTGTATTTTAAAGATGGTGAAGCCTTAGTTCAGGTGAACCAGGTAAGGAAAACAAGCGATGATAGAGAAAAATAATTTTGAAGCACAGCTAAAACAATTAGAAACCATCGTCAGCCAATTGGAGAATGGGAATATTGCCTTAGACGATGCTTTAGATCAATTTAAGGTCGGTGTGAAGTTATCACGTGATTTGGACAAGCGACTCACCTCAGCCGAAGAAACAGTTGCCAAATTAATTGATCAAAATGGTCAGGAAACGGTCCTTGATCCCAATGATAGTCAAGCGCCTGAGGCTTAATGATGACTTTTAAAGAATTTGCGCAAACTTGGACCCCTCAGATTGATCACTATTTGCAAACAGAATTAGCGGCTGAGGTCACTGACCAGGAATTTGGCAAAATTATGGCCTACTCAGTCCTTGCTGGTGGTAAACGGCTCCGCCCGTTATTATTTTTAGCGAGCCTAGCAGCGCTTGACTATCCGCTAGATGCACATACTTTGCGGGCGGCTTGTGGGATTGAACTGATTCATACCTATTCGCTCATTCATGATGATTTACCAGCGATGGATAATGATGATTATCGTCGTGGTCATCTAACCAGTCATAAGCGTTGGGGCGAAGCTCAAGCAATTTTAGCTGGGGATGCGTTGTTACCGCTGGGCATTGAGTGGCTCGGTAGTGCGACGCACAATGCGATGCTACCGGTCATGATGGCCCGTGCAATCGGACCTAACGGTATGGCTGGTGGGCAATATCTTGATATTGATGCTACTAATAATGCGACGGTTGCCACTGACGGGGCTTATCTGGAGCGAATGGAATGGCTCAAAACAGGTTGTCTGATTCAGGCGAGCGTCGAAATGGCGGCAGAGCTCGCAGAAGCGACTCCGGAGGCTCGAAGCGGGTTAGTCACATTCGCCAAAAAGTTTGGCCGGGCATATCAAATCTATGATGATCTCGTCGATGTAGTCGAAACGAGCAGTGCTGCTGGTAAAAAGACTCATAAGGATGAAGCAACGGGTAAAAATAATACACTCACGCTAACTGGGATTGCGCGCAGCCGGGAACGGTTGGCCGCCCTCATGGCGGAGGCGCAATCGGCCTTAGCGCCAGTTGATCAGCGTGTTCTGGCAGGCTTTTTAGACTTATTTAAGCAGGTGCTTTAATGACCAAAGAACGTGCGGATATTTTGTTAGCTAAAAAAGGCTACTTTCATTCTCGAACGCAAGCCCAACGTGCCATTATGGCTGGGCTCGTGCAAGACCATCAGCATCAACGCATTGACAAGAGCGGGACACAATTACCTTTAGATGAAGTTTTTTACATTAAAGAAACTGGCAAGAAGTATGTCTCGCGTGGTGGTTTTAAGCTCGAGAAGGCCTTGAAGGTCTTCCAGATTGATTTAAAGGATCGCATTTGCCTTGATATCGGCGCTTCAACTGGTGGCTTTACTGACGTGGCCCTGCAAAATGGGGCTAGCAAGGTCTACGCCCTGGATGTGGGGTATAATCAGCTGGCTTGGCGTCTGCGTGATCATCCCCAAGTGATTGTCATGGAGAAGCAAAATTTCCGTTATAGTCGGCCTGCTGATTTTGATCAAGGACAGCCTGAATTTGCAATGACGGATGTCTCATTTATTTCGTTAGATTTAATCATGCCACCGATGTACCAAATTCTAAAGGATGGCTGTGACGCGGTCTGCCTGATTAAACCCCAATTTGAAGCGGGACCAGAACATGTGGGGAAGCATGGCATTGTCCATGATCACGCCGTGCATGAACGCGTCATTGCTCACACGGTGAAAACCGCCTTGGGGATTGGTTTTAATGTTTTAGGGCTGGATTATTCGCCGATTAAGGGTGGTCACGGGAATATTGAGTTTTTAATTCATTTAGGTAAAGATACTGCTGATGGTGGGCGCAATTTGTGCTCTGAAAGTCCAGCAGTAGTGGTGCAACGCGCTGTTAATGCGCTATAGGAGAAGCCGATGTTAGTCGAACTAGATATTCAAAATTTTGCAATTATCAAGACTTTGAAAGTTCGCTTTCAGGAAGCGATGACCGTGCTGATTGGTGAAACTGGTGCGGGGAAGTCGATTTTAATTGATGCGGTATCGCTGCTACTTGGCGGCCGCAGTCAAAAAGAATTTATTCGAACTGGTGAACCCAAGGCACTGATTACCGGTCTGTTTCAGCTTAGCGGTAATGAAGCAGTGGTAAGTGCCCTTTGTGACCAGTATGGTCTGCCTTATGATGACCATCAATTGGTGATTAGTCGTGAAATTGCGGCCCATGGTCGCAATTTGGTGCGTATTAATGGCCAATTAACCACGATTAATGTCTTGCGGTCGTTAGGGCACTATTTAGTCGACATTCATGGTCAGAATGATCATCAAGTGATTATGGATCCTGACCGGCAAATTGATTTGGTCGATAACTATGCCGGCGAAGACTTTCAAGCCCAACTTGCCCAGTATCAGGTTGCTTATCGCAAGTGGCAGACGCTCACCAAACAACGTGATCGTTTGCAGCGGGATGCACAAGAGCTAGCCCAAGAGCACGATATTCTCCAATTTCAGCATGATGAATTAACGAATGCCCATTTGACTGCGGATGATGAAGATGAGCAGCTGACAGAGGAGTACCGTGAACTAAATAATTATCAAAAAATTGCGGACACGGCGGCTTATTTTATGCAGCTGTTTGATGCCGACGAGCAAGGTTTAGGGGCGCTCCTCGATAAAGCTGAGCAAGCAGCGAATGAGCTGGGGAATTTTGGTAGTAAGTTTCAAGACTTTGCCAAGTCAGTTGAAGAGGGTAGCTTTGTCCTCAGTGATGCCCGCAGTGAGCTATCGCAATTGCTGGATAATCTTGATTTTGATGAAGATCGGTTTCAACTCGTCAGCAGCAGATTGGATACTTTAAATTCCCTCAAGAAAAAGTATGGGCCACAGTTGAAAGATGTGTTTGCCTTTGCGGCCAAAGTGACCGATCAACTTAGCCGGTTAGAAACTGGTGGTCTGGATGAAGGCAAACTGAACAAGAAAATTGCCAGACTGGAAGCACAATTGACGACCTTGGCGACGACCCTCCATACGCGCCGAGTGCAAGTTGCCCGCGAGCTGGAAGCCAAGATTAAAGGTGAACTTGCTGATCTTTACATGGACAAAGCCCGCTTTACGATTGACTTCCAACCGGCACCGCAATTTACTAGCAAGGGGAGCGATTTAGTTAGTTTCCTGATTGCGCCTAACCCGGGTGAAGCTTTAATGCCCCTGGTTAAGATTGTCTCTGGCGGGGAACAATCACGGCTGATTTTAGCTTTGAAGGCGATTTTTAGCCGAGTTGAAACCGTGGGGACTATGATTTTTGATGAAATCGATACGGGGGTTTCTGGTCGGGTATCAGCTGCCATTGGTCAGAAGCTGCATGCTATTGGTGAGGCGAAACAAGTGATTGCAATTACGCACTCACCGCAGGTTGCTGCAGCCGGCGATAATCGCTATTTAGTCGCTAAAGAAGTGAAGGATGGTGCGACCTTTACTCAAGTCGGGCCACTGACGCCGAAAGAGGCAATTACTGCCATTGCACAAATGATGGCTGGTAGTGATGTTACTGATGCGGCCAAGCAAAATGCCGCTGATTTAATTAAGCATAGTCATGTAGGCGAAAAGAAAAGCTAGCACGTTAACGTGCTAGCTTTTTGCAATTTTTTATCATGAACATTAGGGAAAGTCGACGCGAAGCACCTGATTGACATCCACATAATGCAAGACTTTGCGATCGCTGGAACGGACGACGAAACGCGTCGGTGATAAGCGTTTAACGATTTGTCCGATTTCGTCTTGACCATCGAAATAGGTCAATAAGACAAAGCGTCGATATAGCAGTGCGACGGCGAGGGAACTCAAGACGAGCGCTGCTTTTTGGCTATAAATGGTTAACCGGGCTTCGTCGTACTCAAAGAGTTGGCGATATTTTCGTTGGAGTGGTTGCCCAACAAACTGTTTGAAGGCTCTGATTAGGTTTGATCCAAATTGATGATTTGTATGTGTCATAAAGTATCCCTGAGTTCTACCTTGATTTAATGAGGTTACCTAGTAACTAAAAATGTGTGATTAGAACATTTGTTCGTAATTCATATTATACGAATGTATGTTCGCAAAAGCAAGCCCGATTTTATCTTTTTTTCTCGTAATCCAGTTTTTTCGGGCTGAGAGCCGCCCCACCGCTTGAAAAAGTCGCCTTTTTAGTGCAAGATAGATGTACTAATAACTATTGGAGTGTGTGATGACAAAACAAGGTTTATTACTAGTCTTATCTGGACCTTCAGGTGTTGGCAAAGGGACAGTCAAAAGTGCCATTGTTAAAAATAAAGTTTTTCCATTTGAATATTCCGTCTCGATGACGACCCGAGCACCGCGACCAGGAGAAGTTGATGGGCGAGATTATTATTTTGTCACAGTGGCTGAGTTTAAGGCAGCGATTGCGCAAGGTAATTTGCTTGAATACAATCAGTATGTTGGCAATTACTATGGCACCCCAGTAGGGCCAGTTAAAGCAATGCTGGCAGCAGGGCATGATGTCTTACTTGAAATTGATGTCAATGGTGCCAAAAAGGTACGCGAGAAGATGCCTGATGGGGTGTTTATCTTTCTGACACCACCTGACTTACATACCTTACATTTACGGCTTGAAAATCGGGGGACCGAAACCGAAGAGGTGATTCGTGGTCGAATTGAGCAAGCGAGTAAAGAAATTTTAGTGATGCAAGATTATGATTATACGGTCGTTAACGATACGGTGGCTAACGCCGTTGATCATATTAAAGCAATTGTTGAAGCTGAACATGTCAGTGTTAGTCGTGTCATTGATAGCTATCGTAAAATGGTCAAGGAGAACTAAATATGAGAATTACTCATCCATCAATTGATAAATTATTGTCACAGGTTGATTCACGTTATTCATTGTCAGTGCTCGCTGCCAAGCGTGCCCACCAACTTGAAGCTGGTGATCCAGCTACGATTGAGTCATTTAAATGTCGCAAGCCGGTAGGTCAAGCCTTGGAAGAAATTGCCGCAGGCAAGGTGACCGGTACCCCAGCACCAGATTCTGATGCCGAAGATTAGCCTTTTAAGCTAGACCTCCATCTGTTAAGATGGGGGTCTTTTTATAGGTAGGTGAAGACATGATTGCGCAAGTGATTGTTGATATTAAAGCTCGGCAAACGGATCGTAGCTTTGAATATCATATTCCAGATCAATTAACCGGGGTTGAGCTTGGCTCACGGGTGTATGTGCCCTTTGGCCACCGTAAACTGCAAGGCTTTGTGGTAGGACTACGTGAGCAGAGTGACTATGCTGGACCATTAAAGGATTTATTATTGGTCGTTGATGAACAAGCACCTCTAACGCCAGAGCTAGTGGAACTATCTGCCTATCTCGCTCAGCGTATTTTTGCATACCGAATTAGTCTCTTGCTTACGATGCTGCCACAAGTGATGCGGGCGAATTATCGCAAATTATTATTACCCGTCACTACTGCAGCCAAGCGGTTACCGTTGTTTCAAGGTAATCCCGTTGAAGTTGATCAAATCACGTCACCTGATTTGTTAAAGACGGTGCGTCAATTACTTAAAACTGGGGCAGCGCGGCTGGAATACGTGATTGAAAATCGCGCCCACGAAAAGACCCAGTATCTGTATCAATTAACGCAAACACGGCTGGCTTACGAGCAGCGCTACGAAACACTGCCACGTAATGCCACCGTGCAGCGACGTGTGCTCCAAGTACTCATTTCGGATTTTGCGACTTTTCCTAGGACCCAAGCAGACTTAAGTACTCAAGGATTAAGTACAGCCGCTTTAGCTCAAGGGGTTAAGAAAGGGTGGCTGACCCGCTCTGAAGTTGAAGTTTATCGTAATCCGTTAGCACAAGTAACACCGCCTGCGCCAATAAAAGTCCGTTTAACGGCGGAGCAAACTGCAACCTTGGCGGCCGTCTCGCCCACCATTAGTCAGCGGCAGGCTAAAACTTTTCTACTTGAAGGGGTTACCGGGAGTGGTAAGACCGAGGTTTATTTGCATGCCATTTCCCAAGCTTTAGCCGCGGGTCGCACGGCATTGATGCTCGTTCCTGAGATTTCATTAACACCGCAAATGGTCCGGCAGGTAAAGGCGCGCTTCGGCGAGCAAGTAGCGGTGCTTCATAGTGCGCTGTCGCAAGGTGAAAAATATGATGAGTGGCGCCGCATTCGCCGCGGTGAGGCGCGTGTTGTGGTGGGGGCACGGAGTGCGATTTTTGCCCCATTAACTAATATTGGTCTGATTGTGATTGATGAAGAACATGAGGCTTCTTATAAGCAAGAAGAAAATCCCCGCTATCATGCCCGTGAAGTGGCGTTATGGCGGAGTCGTTATCATCACTGCCCCTTAATTCTAGGCAGCGCCACGCCGAATTTAGGCAGTCGTGCTAGGGCACAAAAGGGTGTTTATCAGTTGTTAAGTTTGACACAGCGGGCTAACCAACAGGCGCTGCCAGCAGTTGACTTGATTGATTTAAAGGCGGTCCACTTTGCCGGGGATCAATTTGATTTATCCCAGCAACTGCTAGATGCAATTGAGGCTCGCTTAAAGCGGCATGAACAAGTTATTCTACTCTTAAATCGGCGGGGCTTTGCCCACTTTATGTTGTGCCGCGAGTGTGGTTTTGTCTTAAAATGTCCGAATTGTGATTTGTCGCTCACCATGCACAAGGATACGCAGCAGATGCAGTGTCATTATTGTGGTCATACGGAGCCCATCCCGAGCCACTGTCCGCAGTGTAGTAGCCAGCAAATTCGGTTTCTCGGGACGGGAACGCAAAAAGTGGCAGAGGAATTACAGGCACTCTTACCAGCGGTGCGGTTACTGCGCATGGACGTTGATACCACGCGACGCAAGGGAAGTTACAAACGAATTCTTGATGCTTTTGGGCGCGGCGAAGCTGATATTTTGTTAGGCACCCAAATGATTGCGAAGGGACTCGACTTTCCCAATGTCACCTTAGTTGGGGTGATTAATGCCGATACTGGGCTATGGGTGCCAGATTATAATGCTTCTGAGCGGACGTTTGAACTGCTCACCCAGGTTGCCGGCCGGGCTGGTCGAGCTGAGAAGCGCGGAGAGGTCCTTATTCAAACTTATAATCCTGAGCATTATGCCATTCGGCTAGCCCAAAGTCAGGATTATGAACGGTTTTATGCCTATGAAATGCGGGTGCGACATGCAGGCGCCTATCCGCCTTACTATTACACTGTGCTGATTTCCGTTGCTGCTAAAAAAGAACAAAATGCGGCCCGTGAGGCATTTAAAATTAGCAGGCAGTTGCGGCAACAACTGCAGGCCAGCACCATCATTTTGGGACCCACGCCAAGTGCCATCTCTCGCTTAAAAAATCAATATTATTACCAAATACTGGTAAAATATAAGAAAGAACCGCATTTGAACCAACTATTGCATCAAATTCAAGATGCTGGTCAAGCTGCTAAAAAGTATGGCTTGATGATTGAAATTGATAACGAACCAGAACGAATGATATAAGGAGAAATTAATTTGACTTCAGTAATTTTCTTAGGCACACCGAGTTTTGCAGTCCCCAGTCTGGAAGGGTTGCTAACTGCTGGCTATGAGGTAAAGGCCGTGGTGACTCAGCCAGATAAAAAGGTGGGGCGCCGCCAGGTTCGCCATGAAAGTCCAGTTAAGCTTGCCGCGCAAAAGCATGGCCTGCCCGTTTATCAACCTGCTAAATTAACTGGTTCAGCTGAGTTAGCTGAACTGATTGCCATGGCACCAGACTTGCTGATCACCGCGGCTTATGGGCAATTTTTGCCACAGCGCTTTTTAACGGCTGCTAAGATTGCAGCGGTAAATGTCCATGGCTCGTTACTACCTAAATACCGCGGTGGTGCACCAATTCAATATGCCTTAATGAATGGCGACAAGGAAACTGGGGTAACCATCATGGAGATGGTTCGTGCAATGGATGCAGGTGGGATTTATGCCCAGCAAACGCTGCCGATTACTCCAGTTGATAATGCTGGTAGTTTATTTGACAAGCTAGCGCTCATCGGGCGAGATTTATTATTAAAAAAGCTACCTAAAATTATTGCGGGCACTTGCCAAGCTAAACCACAAGCTGCTGAGGGGGTCGTTTTCTCACCCAATATTAGTAAGGTCCAGGAACAAATCACGCCGGCCATGACAGCGACTGAGGCTAGCAACTTGATTCGAGCTTTGAATCCTAATCCGGGGGCTTATCTGTTAGTTGGCGGTGAGCGCTTTAAGGTTTGGGAAGCGCGCGTCGCTAAAGAAGGGACTAGTTTAGCTGCTGGCAGTTTAGTGTCGAATCAGGGACGTCTCGCCATTAGTTTTGCTCAAAATAGTGTCTTAGAGCTACTACGGGTGCAACCGGTGGGCAAAAAGGCAATGTCGATTAAAGCTTATTTAAACGGCCAAGGGCAGCAATTAGTGCCAGGTGAACAATTTGTTAGTGAAAAATAATGCCCGGGCGGTCGCCCTCGCCACGTTAATGCAAGTTTTTGGCGCTAGTGCCTATTCCAATTTACGCTTAAATCAAGAATTAGCAGCAGCCCCCTTAAGTCCAGCTGATGATAAATTAGCGACGCGGCTCGTTTATGGCACTATTCAATATAAATTGTTTTTGTCATACCAATTGCGGGGGCTAGTGCGGACTAAATTAACGGAATCATATTTAGAACCGCTGCTGTTAATGTCGCTCTACCAATTAATCTTTTTGGATAAAGTCCCGGCGCACGCTGTCTTAAACGAAGCGAATAACTTAGCCAAGCAAGCCGGCAAACATCATTCGAGTGGTTATAGGATTGTTAACGGCATTTTACGCTCATTTAAACGGCGAGGCGTTATTTTACCAGCTGAGCAGGATTTGGAAGCCTACCTCAGTATCAAAGAAAGTATGCCGCGTTGGCTCGTGGGGTATTTTAAAGCACATTGGGGCATGGCACGGACTGAAAAGCTCCTTGCTAGCTTAAATCAGCCGGCCAAAAATAGTATTCGCGTGTCGCGGCAAGCGGATCGTGGTCAGGTGTTCGCTAAGTTAACGGCCTTGGGCTACGCCCCACAAGCTTCGGCCTTAGCAACTGATGGCGTCATTCTGGCGCATGGCGGGATTGTCAATACCGCACTCTTTAAAGCTGGTCAGGTGACTGTCCAAGATGAGGCAGCTAGTTTAGTCGTGGATGCTTTCGACTTTGATGGTACTGAAACTGTCCTTGATGCTTGTAGTGCGCATGGCGGTAAAACGGTTCAAATCGCGGAGCGCTTAACAACGGACGGACACGTTTTAGCATTGGATTTGCATCCCAAGAAGTTGCGCTTAGTGCAGGCTAACGCTAAACGCTTAGGGGTTGCTGCCAAGGTCAAGACGCAAGCGTGTGATGCTAGACAAGCAGATGAGTTCTTTTCAGACCAACTATTTGCTAAAATATTAGTAGATGCACCTTGTAGCGGCCTAGGACTTTTACGGCGTAAACCTGAAATTCGTTATCATACAAATCCTCAAGACCTCACCAATTTGGCAGCTATCCAGCTTGACATCTTAAATCAAGTTAGCCAGTTATTGGCGGTCGGTGGTGAACTTGTTTATTCAACGTGTTCGATTTCGGTTGAAGAGAACGAACAAGTACTGGACCAATTTTTGCAGACGCATCCTCAGTTTGAACTCAAACCATTTCAGGCGGGTCATTTAACCAGTGCAGATGGTAAGCTCAAGATTTTGCCTGATACGAATCAATGTGATGGCTTTTTTATTAGTAAGATGACTTTAAGAGGTTAGATTTTGATTGAAACAGCATTTGCTTCGAGTATCGGAAGAATTCGAAAAAGCAACCAGGATTTTGTTCGCGTATTTAAAAATAAGAGTGGCATGACGCTGGCCATTGTTTGTGATGGGATGGGTGGTCATCAAGGTGGCGATGTCGCCTCAACCATGGCCGTCAATCATTTGGGCCATAATTACCTGATGACTGACTTTGATGCGCTTGAGCCAGCCCATAAATGGTTGGAGTTACAACTGAAAGCTGAAAATGATGACATTTTAAAGGCGGCTGATCGCTTTCCTGACTTAAATGGGATGGGAACTACCATCGTGCTAGTCTTTGCCATGGCTATGGCAGCCCTAGTGGTTCATTTAGGAGATTCACGGGCTTACCGTTATGCGGCGGGTAAGTTTACCCAAGTCACCCAAGATCATTCACTGGTCAATGAACTGGTCAAAATGGGACAAATTACGCAGGAACAAGCGAAGCATCATCCCCAGAAGAATATCATTACCCAAGCCTTAGGCGTCTCAAGTACGATTGATCCGGAATATAATGAGCTCCCCTTTGCGGCTGGTGACATGTTATTACTGTGCACTGATGGACTTACGAATTCTTTAACCGATCCGCAAATTCAACAGATTCTAGCTACTAAGGAATTAACGCTGAAAGAACGTTGTCATAAACTAGTGAATGAAGCTAACCGTTTAGGCGGTGGTGATAATATTACCGTTTGTCTAGTCTTCATGAAGGAGGAGGAGCAAGGTGATCGATAAGGGTTATCTGCTTGGCGAGCGATACCGAATTTTAGACACCTTGGGTGAAGGCGGCACAGCCAACGTTTATCTGGCTGAGGACATTATTTTACAACGGCAAGTTGCCGTCAAAATGTTGCGGCTTGATTTGCAAAAAGACCACCAGACTTTGGCGCGCTTTGAACGGGAAGCGCTTGCGACCAGCGAGCTGAGTCACCCTAATATTGTTTCGGTTCTCGACGTCAGCGTCACGAATGGACAACCATATATGGTCATGGAATACATCGATGGTCCAGATCTTAAGACTTACATTCAAAAGCATTCACCATTACCATTGCCCGAAGTGATTCAAATTATGGATCAGGTACTCAGTGCGATTACACTGGCTCATCAGCACAATGTCATTCACCGTGATCTCAAGCCGCAAAATATCTTAATGGATAAACGGGGCAATATTAAAATTGCCGACTTTGGGATTGCGGTGGCACTGAATCAAAGTTCAGTCACGCAGACGAATTCCGTCATGGGTTCGGTGCATTATATGTCACCAGAACAAACGCGTGGGTGTCTCGCCACTAAACAATCGGATATTTATTCACTCGGCATTATTCTGTATGAATTGATTACTGGTAGTGTCCCGTTTGCCGGCGAAACGGCTTTAGCGGTTGCCTTGAAGCATGCACAAGAACCAATTCCGATGATTCGTCGCAATCATCCCAATGTGCCACAAGCATTAGAAAACGTGGTGCTACGGGCAACGAGCAAAGATAGTCGGGATCGCTATGAGAGCGCGCTGGCGATGCGGGCCGATTTGGATAGCAGTTTGGATGCAAGTCGGGCCGATGAGGCGAAATTTCAACCATCCTATCACCCCGATGAAGATAAGACCATTATTTTACCCGGTTTTACGGCAGCCGATTTGACGCAAACGAGTGCTACGGCACTTACGGATGAGCCGGAAACATCGCAACCAGCAGTTCCGTTCTGGAAAAAAATTGGACGTCACAAGTGGTGGTGGCTCTTTACCGGTCTGATTGGGATGGTCATTGTGGCAATTATGTTTGCGGCGTTAACGCAGCGTTCAGCGCCATTGCGCCGGGTGCCGGATGTGACCAATTTAACACCGCGTTCAGCCAACCAGCGACTTAAGAAGGTCGGTTTTGTCTTAGGGCAGGTACATAGTCGTCATTCGGCTAAGATTCGTACCGGTCGCGTGATTGAGACTCTGCCAGCTACTGGCGCTGCTGTTGCCAAGGGAAAGAGTGTCGACTTGGTTATCTCGACTGGCATAGGCCTAGCGACTGTACCGGATGTGACCTTGCTGGATTATGAAGTTGCTCGGGCGCAACTTAAGCGGCGCGGTTTTGAAGTTGAGCGGGTAAATGATTTTTCTAATTCAGTTCCGAAAGACAATGTCATCTCACAAAGTGTAGCTGGCGGCGTTCGCGTGAATCCCGGATCAACCACAATTACGCTCACGGTATCGCTTGGGAAGTTCAAACGGCCGACGCCAACTACTGTGACACTGGCTGATTTAACCGGCGATACACTGGCAGCTGCTCGGCGTTACGCTAGCGCACACCAATTACAGTTGAATCTGCATCGGGCTTATTCCGATGATGTTGCTAAGGATCGAGTGCTAGACATGGGCCCTAATGCTGGCACGAAGGTGAAAAGAAATAGTCAGCTGACATTAACCTTATCCAGAGGCCCAAAACCAACGACGACTACCGTCAAGAAAACTTTTACGGTGCAATATAGTGGTCCAGATCAGAGTCAAGGCAATAATGACCAAGGAAATCATATTCAGATTTTTATCAAAGACAGTAAACATGATTTAACAAATGTTTACCAAGATAGCTACATTAAGAAAGACACGAATTTTACCGTCTCGCTGCTATTACAACAGGAAGATGGTGAAATTAAGGTGTTACGTGATGGGAAAACCGTCCTAGAAGAAAGGGTTGCAAAGTAGTGGAACAAGTTCAAGGTGTGGTAGTCGGGCTGATTGCCGGTTTTTATGACGTGGAAATCGCTGGTAAAGTCGTGCGCACTAGGGCTCGTGGAGTCTTTCGTAAAACTAAAGAGAAACCAGCGGTCGGCGATCAAGTGGAAGTTCAGTTGGACCCGATGGGGACAAATTATTTACAACGAATTTTGCCACGTCTGAACCGAATTGGACGTCCGGCGGTGGCTAATGTTAGCCATGTCTTATTGGTTATTTCGGCAGTTGAGCCTGATTTTTCGACGATTTTGCTAGATCGGTTTTTAACCTTTTTCAACTGGCAAAACGTGGCCGTCTCGATTTATTTATCTAAGACGGATTTAATTAGTTCTGATCAGCTCACCAAATTGCGTCAAGAGCTGAGCTACTACCAGCAATTAGGTTATCCGGTGTATTTTGCGCCAGCTGAATTACAGCTTGCACAGCGCATTCAGCATCATCAAATTTGGACTTTGGCTGGTCAATCCGGTGCAGGTAAGTCAACCTTACTTAATCAAGTAGCAGCGCAAGCGCAACAAGCAACGAATGCCATCTCAAAAGTACTAAATCATGGTAAGCACACCACGCGGAAGGTGGAGTTGTTCCAATTGGGTGGCGGCTTTTTAGCCGATACCCCAGGCTTTTCAGCCATTGATCTGACGCCGATTAAGTTAACGCAGCTAGCGCACTATTTTAGCGAATTTGCCAGCGCGAGTCAGCATTGCCAATTTCGCGGCTGTCAGCATTTGCAAGAGCCTAAATGCGAAGTTAAGCGGGCACTTGCAGCTGGTCAAATTAGTGCGAGTCGTTATCAGCACTATCTTGATTTTCGCAGCGAAATTGCTGCAGGACGTACCCCAGAATATTTAAAGTAAGGAGAACTTGATGCTCATTGCACCGTCAATTTTAAATGCCAATCAACTCAAACTAGGTGAAGCCATTTCACAAGCAGCTGCGGCTGGTATCAGCCGGTTTCACCTTGATATTATGGACGGGCATTTTGTCCCGAATTTGTCCTATGGTCCGGCGCTAGTTGCTGATTTTAAACAGAGCTATCCGCAGCTAACCGCTGAAGTTCACTTGATGAGTGATGTTCCAGAAACCTTGGTCCCAGCCTTTGTCGAAGCAGGCACGGATTTATTGTTATTACATTATGAAGCCATGCCAGAAGCTAATTTATTACACTGGCTCGATTATTTAGCAGCAAAAGGGGTTAAAGCGGGTCTGGTGCTTAATCCTAAGACTGATGTTGCAGTTTTAACTAAATTTGCCCCGAAGGTAGCTCAGGTGTTACTCATGACTGTCTTTCCAGGCTTTGGAGGGCAACGCTTTTTAAAGGATGCACCTGCGCGGATTACGGCCGCGCGGCAATTGCTTGACAAAGTTAATCCCGCGGTACAGTTAGAAGTAGATGGCGGGATTGATGCCAAGACGGCAGTTCAATGTCGCCAAGCGGGCGCTGACATTTTCGTCGTTGGCTCCTTTATTTTTAAAAAGGGGCCAATTGCCGATCAGATTCAGCAATTGGCGCAGGCGATTCGATGAAAGCTTGTGCGCTATTAGGTGGACCTAAAAGTGCTTGGCCAGCTGATTTGCACGAGCAATTGCAGGCTGCCCAAGCAGCTGGCACCTTGCTCATTGGGGTTGATCGCGGGAGTTTGTTATTGTTGGAACTCGGCTTAGTGCCAGATTTAGCACTGGGCGATTTTGATTCTTTGCAGGACGCTGAACTGCGGCAGGTGACGTCGCAAGTTCCCGATATTCGTTATTCCAATCCGGTCAAAGATGATACTGATTCAGAAGTCATGATTAAAGCTGCCTTTTGCGATTATCATGTTAGTCAATTAACCTTGTTTGGTGCAACGGGCGGTCGACTTGATCATGCTTTGGTTAATTTGCTGACGGTTTTGCAACCAGAATTCCGCCCGTGGGCGCGTCACATTGCGATTTGTGATCGGCAGAATCTGATTCATTTTTATACGCCAGGAGTCTGGACGGTGCCTGCTGCTGGCTATCCGTACTTTGGTGTGGCGAATTTATTAGCAGTTAAGGGACTCACGATTAGCGGGGCACGCTACAATTTAACCCGTTATAATGGTGATTATCCGCGAATGTTCGCCTCAAATGAGTTTTTGCCAGATCAGACGACTTTTCAGCTACAATTAGAAGCAGGGCTCGTTGCGGTGATTTATTCCCGTGACTTAGTTCGCTTTGATCATGTCAATTAAAAAAGAGTAACCGTTAGGTTACTCTTTTTTGGTTGTGATAAATTAGGTGGGCAAAATAAAAATCCTGCAACGAGATAGTTGCAGGATTAATCGCCAATTAGACGCGAGTCACTTTACCCGACTTCAAAGTGCGAGCTGAGACCCAAACGCGCTTAGGCTTGCCATCGACAAGAATGCGTACTTTTTGAAGGTTTGGCTTCCAAGCACGACGAGTTGAGTTCAACGCGTGTGAACGCTTGTTACCGTAGACTGTCTTCTTACCTGTAATAAAATCTTTAGCCATTACTAAACCTCCTTTTTTTGAGTTTTCATACTTAACCACTTTACCATGTGGGCTAATATAAAACAATATCCAAAACAATTTTTTCTAAAAGTTGTTTTCTTAGCATGGTTTTTGGCTGGTTATGATAAAATAAACACGTATATTCTGACTAGAAGTAGACGGAGGATAAACATGGCGGTTAAAATCAAAACAAAAGATGGTTTGATTGATATTTCAAACGGTGTCATCGCAACGGTTGTGGGTGGCGCAGCGACAGCTAATTATGGTGTCGTCGGCATGGCTTCAAAGAACGCGATTCGTGATGGCTTTGATGGCATTCTGAATCGTTCCAATTACAAACGTGGTGTGGTGGTTAAATCAGCAGAGAACGAGATTACCGTTGATGTCAACATCATTGTGGGTTACGGCTTGAAAATTTCTGAGGTGAGTCGTAATGTGCAAGGCAGCGTTAAATATAATTTGGAAAATCAGCTTGGAATTGAAACAAAGGCCGTTAATGTCATCGTTCAAGGCGTTAAACTGCTTGACGAATAACGGATACGGAGGAGTTAGGGATTTTGATATTAAAAGAAATTGATGGTCAACAATTAAGAGTGATGGTGCGGGTTGCGACCCGGCGAATGGGTAAAAATGCTGAATTCGTAAATTCACTTAACGTCTTTCCAGTACCGGATGGCGATACTGGCACCAATATGAATTTGACGATTGAGAGTGGTGCCAAGGCCGTTAATGAAACGGTTAGTGATCAAATCTGTGATTTGACCGAAAGCTTGTCCAAAGGGATGCTCATGGGTGCCCGGGGTAACTCTGGGGTTATTACGTCACAACTCTTTAGAGGCGTTTATAAGGCCACTCAAGGGATGAATACACTTAACGCCCAAGAATTAGCCGATGCTTTTACTAGCGGTGTTAAGACGGCTTACAAAGCGGTCATGAAACCAGTTGAAGGAACCATTTTAACGGTTGCTCGTCTGGCTGCCCAAGCTGGTGCTGAAGCTGCCAACGACAGCGATGACGTCATTGAAGTGATGACTGCTGTGGTTAACGGTGCGAAAGCTGCTTTGAAGACGACACCTGATTTGCTACCCGTATTAAAGCAAGTCGGAGTGGTTGACTCTGGTGGTCAAGGTTTGTTGTTCATCTATGAAGGTTTCCTTGAAGGGTTACTAGGCGAGAATTTTGCCGATCAGTATCAACCTGATCAAGGCGAGATGGATGAAATGATTAATGCTATGCACCATCAATCATTTGCTGCCAGCCAATTGGCGACTAAGGATATTGCTAATGGTTATTGTACCGAAATGATAGTCGACTTAACGGCTGAAACTCCAGGCAAACAACCATTTGACCTTGAGGCCTTTCGTCAGCACCTAGCTGGATTAGGCGATTCATTATTAGCCGTCTCTGATGGTGAAATTGCTAAAGTCCATGTTCATACCGAACATCCTGGTCAGATTTTTGAGTTTGGGAAACAATTTGGGCAGCTTGGCAAGATTAAGATTGATAACATGCGAATTCAACATGAAACCATTGTTGATCGTGATGATCATGAGCAAGCTGCTGTGGCTTTTGCAGTCATTGCCATTTGTTCTGGTAATGGGATTCGGAAGCTCTTTGAGAGTGAAGGCGTTAATCGGATTATTTCTGGTGGGCAAACGATGAATCCATCTACGCAAGATATCATCGATGCCATTAAGAAGTCTGGTGCTAGCCAAGCTATTATTCTGCCGAATAACGGCAACATTATTATGGCGGCTAAACAAGCAGCTGAAGTGGCTGATATTCCAGTTGGAATTGTCCCAACTAAGACGATTAGTCAGGGCTTAACCGCTATGCTAGCCTTTGATGCAGAAGCTTCAGTCGAAGATAATGTGGCTGCGATGACCAAAGATTTAGCAACTGTTGTGTCCGGTGAAATTACGAAGGCCAATCGTGATACGGTCGTTAATGAGGTCACTGTTAAGAATAATGATTATATCGGGATTATTGATGGCGAATTAGCCCTAGATGATCCAGATATTGTTGCGGCTACAGTACGGATGGTTGAGCAAATGCTCAATGAAGATGCGGAAATTATTACCTTGATGTATGGCCGCGATGCCAATGAGAAGTTAGCCAAGCAAGTCGTTGCCAAGCTCTCTGCAGCACATCCTGACCTAGAATTCGAAGTTCACGATGGGGGCCAACCTGTATATGACTTCCTCGTTTCGGTTGAATAATAACGATGACGTGGCCAGTATTTAATCCGGTGACGGATTTGCCAGGCGTTGGGGTGCAAACAGCTGCCCACTTGGCGAGTTTAGGCCTTTATAGTATCTATGATTTGATTTATGATTATCCGTTTCGCTATGATGATTTAACGACGATTCCCTTGGCACAGGTCCAAGATGGTCAAAAAGTCGTGTTGCAAGGCGTGGTGGCGACACCGCCCGTGGTAACACGCTTTGGTTACAGGAAGAGTCGCCTCAGTTTTAAACTTAGAATTGACCATGAGGTGATCATGGTCAATTCTTTTAATCAGCCATGGCTCGCTAAAAGTCTAGAGGTTGGTCAAGAAATTGCAGTTTATGGCAAGTATGAATTGGCTAGCCAGCGGTTAACGCTCTTTAAAAAATTAGCGACAAAGCGGCAAGATAGCGGGATGGCACCGATTTATCCGACTAATCGGCATTTGCGTCAGCCTAAATTGCAACAGCTCATTCAAAAGGCAATTGCCACCAATTTGCCATTACCAGAAGTGGTGCCGGCAGCATTACGAACGCATTACCGCTTACTTGATGAAGCGGCAATTGTGCAGGGGATGCATTATCCGCGCAACCAACATGACAATCAATTAGCACAGCGGAGTGCTATTTTTCGCGAATTTTTCCTATTTCAAATGCAACTTGCCCAGTTGCAAGTGCCTGGTCATCAACATGCGACTGGTTTTGCGAAGTCTTATCAGGTGCCAGAGCTTAGCCGGTTAACGACCAGCTTACCCTTTGCGTTATCGGCAGACCAAAAGCAAGTATTACGAGAAATTCTCGCAGACTTAAAAGCACCGAAGCAGATGCGGCGCTTATTGCAAGGAGATGTCGGCTCGGGGAAAACGATTGTCGCGGTTTATGCTCTCTATGCAGCTGTTACCGCCGGGTATCAAGCCGCGATTATGGTACCGACGGAGTTGTTAGCGAATCAGCACTTTCAGAAAATTTCAGCTTTGCTTATTCCCTTAGGTGTGCGGGTGGCACTATTAACTGCCAGCACTAAGCCACTGGAACGACGGGAAATTTATCAAGAATTAACGAGTGGCATGATTAATGTTGTTATTGGCACGCATGCGCTCATTCAGTCGAAAGTGATTTTTAAGCAGTTGGGGTTAGTTATTATTGATGAACAGCACCGCTTTGGGGTTGCCCAGCGCCAGGCACTGATTGCTAAAGGCAATCAGCCGGATGTCCTGGCCATGACTGCTACGCCAATTCCGCGAACGCTAGCATTAACAGTTTATGGTGAGATGGCTGTTTCAGAAATCCATCGTTTGCCGGCTGGCCGTAAACCAGTGCAGTCGCAATGGTGCACGAGTAGTCAGCTTGATCAAGTGTATGCGCAGATGAATGCGCAACTCGCTGAGCACTTTCAGATTTATGTGGTCACACCGCTAATTTCAGATTCGGAGACGCTTAATCTGAAGAGTGCTGAAGATTTATTTGCCAAGATTAAGCATGACTTTCCGAGTCAGCGGGTCGAATTATTGCACGGTCAGTTGCCAGCGGAGCAAAAAGATGCCGTGATGGCCGATTTTGTGAGTGGTGAAGTGCATATCTTGGTAACGACGAGCGTGATTGAAGTTGGTGTTGATGTACCGAATGCGAATATGATGGTGATTTATAATGCTGATCATTTCGGTTTAAGTCAGTTGCACCAGCTCAGAGGCCGGATTGGCCGTGGTCAAACGACTAGTTATTGTTATTTTGTCGCTGATCCGAAAACAGATGCTGGTAAGGCACGGATGAAAATTGTGACGAGCACACGTGATGGCTTCAAATTGGCTGAAGCCGATTTGAAAATGCGCGGTGAAGGTAATTTGTTTGGCAAGTTGCAGTCTGGAGTCCCTGACTTTAAAGTGGGTGATGTGGTTAATCATTATCAAACGATGGTGGTGGCCCAAAAAGAGGCCCGCAAGCTCACCTTGGCTGACCCCAATTTGACGCAAGTAGAGCATGCGGGGTTGAAGGCTGTTTTAGATTATCAACAGTTATCCCAGATGCGAGAATAGATAAGGAAAAAAGAATGAGAACAATTGCAATTGATGCCATGGGCGGTGAACATGCCCCCGAGGCGATTGTCGAAGCAGTGTTAGCTGCTAAGTCAGAAATGCTACAAACGAAGTTAATCTTATTTGGGGATGCAGCGCGTTTGCAGAAACTGGTACCAGCGACTGCTTTAGATGAGCATTTAGAAATTGTCGCTACCACTGAAGTCATTCAAGATGAGGATGAACCAGTGAAGGCGATTCGTCACAAAAAGGATGCGTCGTTAGTCGTTGCCGCCCGTTATGTTAAAGCCGGTAAAGCTGATGCCTTGTTATCACTTGGAAACACTGGGGCATTACTTGCGGCTAGCATCTTCATTATTGGCCGGATTAAAGGGGTGGCGCGTCCAGGTTTAATGCCCACTTTGCCTGCGCAAGGGAGTACCACCGGTTTCAATATGATTGATGTTGGTGCCAATGCTCAAAGCAAGCCAGAATTTTTACTCGAATGGGCTAAAATGGCCGCTTGCTACGTGACTGAAATGCGAGGGATTGCGAAACCTAGCGTTGGACTGTTAAATAATGGGGCTGAGTTTGACAAGGGTGATCCAACCCATCAAACGGCTTATCAACTTCTAAAAGACAGTGAGCTTAACTTTATTGGTAATATTGAGGGCAACGATTTATTAGCTGGTAAAGCAGAAGTGATTGTCACTGATGGTTTTACTGGCAATGCTGCCCTGAAGACTATGGAAGGAACCGCTGGGGTGCTGTTGCATCAGTTGAAGGCTGCTTTATTGAATGGCAACTTGACAACCAAGATTGGCGCTTTGTTAGTCAAGAACGCCTTAGGTAATTTGCGGCAAACGTTTGACACCGCGCGTTACGGCGGGGCGGTTTTGCTTGGCGTTAATGCACCAGTTGTTAAAACGCATGGCCGCTCTACTAAGCGTCCCATTTATTACACGCTCAAACAGCTTGATAAAATGCTTGCTAAAGATATGATTGGCAAGTTTCGGGCGCAATTTAAGCAGTAAGCGTACCTAATTAGAAAGAAAGTGAAGCAGCGATGACAAAAGAAGTTATTTTTAAGAGAATCCGTGAGTTAATTGCAGACAACTTCGAAATTGATGAAAGTAAAGTCACAATGGACACAAATTTTAAGGAAGACTTGCAAACTGATTCAATTA
>JAKDPD010000016.1 GCA_030455605.1 Lactobacillus sp. | reverse complement strand
ATCTGCGGGATCATCAACCAAGAACTGGCTATCTAGTTTCGCAGTAACTCTAATACTCCAATACCGATATCTTCTGGCACAGCAGATTCAAAAACATTTATCATGAATTTATCTTTAGCCGTAGCATCATCAATAATTACTACATTCTCAGCACCGGTTTCCTTAATCCACTTTGTCATAACTTGTCCATGGATTAGCCGATCATCAATTCTTGTTAACACTAAGTTTTTCACGATGTGGACTACCTCCTAAACTCATTTCTTCAATTCCCGAATTGGTAGAGTCGGTTACAATATCAACCAGCTCCTGTATTTTACTATGTTCATTTCGACTAGTAACCACCGCAAGTAGCATTGGAAGATTTACCCCTGTCACTACTTTAAGACTCTTTTCACTAGACAAGAATAGTGCTGAATTGTAAGGTGTACCACCTTTTAAGTCAACTAGAACTAGTGTAGTCCGCTTCCCTAGAACTTTAGAAAGCTCATCCCGATATTGTTGGGGATCTTCTCCAAGTCGAAAAGGCATAGCAACTAAATCTGATGTTTTCCCAGCAATCATCTCTAGACTTTGTTTCAATCCTAAACAAAAATCACCATGACTTGCTAAAACAATCTGTATCATATTTCACACCCTTATTAAATTATTGCTAAAACACCAATATATGAACAAAGAATACCTAGTAAAAAGATTCCAACCACAATAAAGCTAGCATTAACTTTCTTTCGTAATAACCACCATACTAGCAGAGTAAGTAGTAATGGTAGAAGGCTTGGTGCCAGTTGATTCAACAGTGCTTGTAATCTAACTGTACTTTGACCAACACGCCAAACAAGCGGAGTCTTAATTGTTACTCTGTGCTGCCATAGTCCCAACAACCATCAAGCCCACAATCGAAAAGGCCTTCGTAACTTGATCTAATAGGCCACTTTTCAAAATAGAAATAACTGACTTTTTCCCTTTTCTATACCCGTACATAAACATCCAATACCCAATTGCATAAATAATTAGCAAGAATATGGAAGTGAACATGACAGGGCCAAGGTAATTATGATCTAAAGCGAGAGTAGCACCAATGCTAGCTAAAATTGGAAATAAAATCCCTTGTTGAACAGTATCTCCAATTCCAGCTGCAGGACCCATTAATCCAGTTCTAACAACATTAATATCTTCGGCTGAAATCTCCGCGCCGTTAGCCCTAGCTTCTTCCATCGATAAAGCAATCCCATGAATCACTGATCCAACCATGTGTGGCTCTGTATTAAAGAAGACCATATATTTTTTTAATTCATCAGCTTGCTGTTCCTCAGGATACAATTTTTTAATGGGAGAAATCATCATATTAGTAAGTCCGAGAGCCTGTAATCTTTCATAATTATAGGCCGTTTCACTGGACTGCTCCCACAACCACGTTGAGACTAAATCAGATTTTGTTAATCTTACATGATAGTTTAATGGCGCAGTTGCTTGACTTCCTTCAACACCATTCTCTTTCGAAAGGGGCTGCGCAGATTCTGAACGATTCGCTAATGTTAACCGACGAATCTTCTTTCCTTCTTGATTTTTGTTTAACTCCACGGTCTTATTTTTAGAGTTTAAATACACCAGATATGCCAAAAGCCCTGCAAAAATAGCAATTGCCATAATCTGTAATTTAAGATATGCAGTTAAAAAGAAACCAATAAAGAAGTAGGGAACCAAGTTGCGTTTACCTAGATAGTTTAATAACATGGCAATCCCAAGTGCAGGCATCATTGCACCAACAACTTCAAGTGCCGTAGTTAAACTTGCAGGAATCATCTTAAGCATGCCTGAAGCCCAACCTTTACCAAAAAAGACTAAACAGAAAGCTGGAATACCATAGACGATTAATGCGACAACCAGAGATGGTACATAATTCAAAAACCTAATTTTCTTAATGTCACCTTTAACTAAAGCAGCATCTGCACGATGAACCCAGAAAGAATTAACACTCTGATAAATCTGTACCATGAGTAAACCTATCAATGAAAATGGTACTGCAAAGGTAACCGCCAATCTTGGATTGGCACCCGATAAAATAGTGAGCGCAGTACCAAAAATTCCTGCAACCATAGTATTGCTTGGCATTACCCCACCAGTATTAATCCATCCCAAATAAACCAATTGAATATTAGCACCTGCTAACATCCCCAACATAGGATTACCCATTGCAATTCCCACCAAAAGGCCCGTTGTTAAAGGATATGTCATGCAGCGAGTGATAGGAGCGAAAAACCACCATTGTGATATAGTAGCCAATAATGCCACTAATAATGCTGAGAAGAACATCTTCTTACCTCCGAATCATTACAAAATCGAAAATCCTAAAGTAAGTACGTCTCTACTAAAACCTCGTACAGTCTGCAAGGAACGTTCTTCTGGAGTCGTACCAATTGGTTTTAATTTAGAAATTACGGGTGTAGTACAAGTTATAATATCTGCACCACATCTATCAGCTTCAAAAATATTAAATACCTCTCGACAACTCGCCCATAATAACAGAGCATTCTCCTTCATATGGCAAAGTTTCGCTGCCTCTGTCATGAGCGGAATAGGATCAATGCCGATATCTGCTAATCTACCAGCAAAAATTGATATAATATTTATTGTGTTCGGTTGCAACATCCTTAATACATCCTTTACCTGATTTAAGGTAAAAATTGCAGTTACATTAACTTTGATCCCTTTTTCGGATAGACGTTTTATCAAGGGCACCGAAGAAACTCCTTTTGAATTTGTAATCGGAATTTTTACAAAAACATTATCACCTAAATCAGAAATTTTCTGCGCTTCTTTCTCCATAGTTGAAAAATCATCACTAAATACCTCGAATGAAATTGGCAACCCAGTCACTTTATCTAATGCCTCTTTAGCGAACGCAAGATAATCAGTGACTCCCGCCTGTTTCATCAGCGAGGGATTCGTTGTAAAGCCTTTAATCATACCACTTTCTTTTGCACGAATCATATCCTCAATAACCGCACCATCTGCATAAATATGAACGTTTAAATCACTAAGCTTCATTTTTTCCTCTTTTCAAATTAGTATGTCCATTTGCGAAAACGTTTGCGCAAATATCATTAATAAAAAGCCTTTTCCTCAGGCTTATAATGATAACGTTTTCATTCGTTACAAATTCATGCTATCATAAAGCTAAATATATGTAAAGTTTTTTTAAGGACTCATTAATATGGATAATAACAAGATATCAATAAAAGATATTGCCAAATTTAGTGGCTATTCAGTTTCAACTGTATCGCGTGTATTAAATCATACAGGTAGATTTACTGAGGCAACCAGAAAAAAAATCATTAAAATTGCGAATCAGCACCACTATAGACAGAATGTCATTGCACAAGGTATGCGGAGCGGCAGCCTATCAATTATTGGAGTTTTGGTTCCAGATATTACTAATTCCTATTACGCATCTATTGTCAAAAAATGTGAACAATATTTTTTTCAATATGGATATTTGACAATCGTTTGCAACACTAACAGAGACCCTGCTCTGGAACAAAAGTACATTGCACAATTGGGAAATCATTTTGTAGATGGCCTTATTATTATTTCTACACAGTTAACACTAGACAATAAAAATTTAAATACATTTATTCCTACTGTATTCATTGATCGTTTTCCTAAATCAACTCGAAATAGTGTGCTCATTTCATCAGACAATTACACAGGGGCTGTCTTGGCGACTCAACATTTACTTGATAACAATGTCTATCCTGTAATGGTTACCACAAAAGATAACAATTTTTCAAGCAATCAAAAACGACTTAGAGGTTTTAAAGATACAGCGAGAAAAAGTGGTATTGTCTCTCCACAAATTATTACTTTGTCAAACAATTCAGATAATCTTGAAAATGCAACCAAAAACCTTCGACAGTTGCTTAATAATATAATCAAAAAGCATGAAAGAAGTGGCATTTTTGCTGTAAATGATAATCTGGGAGTCTATATACACCAAATTGCAATGAAGCTAAACATAAAAGTGCCTGATACTTTACGCATTATCGGCTTTGATGATTCAACTCATGCTAAGGAAGCACAATTAAGCACAATAAAACAAGATATCAACAAATTGGCATTATTGTCCTGTCAAAATTTAATCAGTTTGTTAAAAAAGGAACTTATTTCAAACCGAAAAATCATTATCCCTGTATCCCTAATAAAGCGCCAAACAACTTAACTTCACTCATCAAAAAAGAAGCATCAATTAGATGCTTCTTTTTTTTGCTCTTGCTATTGCCAAAGGCAACGTTCACCATAACGTTCGTTCAGATATTCCTTAATCGTCAGTAACATTTCTTTAGTAGCTGGAGCGGCCATCTGTGTCTTGTTGCCGACTAAGGCAATGTGGCGTTCATACGGAGTTTCAAAGGGATAAACATTAATATCCCCCGTCAACTTTTGTAACGCGAGTTCCGGTAAAATTCCCATGCCAAGTTGTGATTCCACCATGGAAATAATGGATTGGTCATCAATTGAAAAGTTCAGTGAATGATGGGCAACTTGATAGTGGTCTAAGACTTTCTTCGTATCACGATCATAGTCAATCTGTTGCAAAATAAATTTCTTCCCTGCAATATCAGCATTGGTGATGTAGGAATGGTGCCTGGGAATGAAGTCCTGCGAGGTCACGCAGTAAATGGGATCATTAATCAGTGGATAGACCTGCAACTTTTCCATGACCGGCATCGCCGTAAACCCAATATCAATACTGCCAATCCGCGCGGCTTGCGCAATCTCATTAAAGTCCCCTTGCGAAACGGTCACTTCTACTTTGGGATAGCTGCGCTTAAAGCGTTGCATCATTTCCGGTAACCAATTAATGCAGACACTACTAAAGGCCCCAATCCGGACTAACCCGGCATTTAAGCCACGAATATTATCGGCCTGCTGCTGCAGCGTGCGTTCAATATTCAGAATTTCTTGCACATATGGTAAAATTTGGCGGCCATCATGCGTCAGCTCAACCCCACCTCGATTACGCCGAAACAGCGGAAAGCCTAATTCTTGTTCCAATTGGTTAATCGAGTGACTGACAGCACTAGGCGTGACCCGCAAAAGCCGCGCGGCTTGGTAAAAGGTCTTTTGCGAGACGACAGTTGCAAAGACTTGATAGCTAAAATGACTCATAGCAGCTCCTCACATGAAATATATTCATCTTCAACTGAAAATGTTGAGTTTTACTTATGCTTAAATTCATTTTACCATATAACTACAACGTTAATTAAAGATAAGGCATGAGGAGTCACAATGACAGTAATGCAAACCAAGCAATCAGCAAAAATTAATTTAGATGATATTTTAAGCTATGGGAACGATACCGAGATGATTTCATTTGCCGGAGGCTTTCCTGATCCTAAGCTCTTTCCTGAGGCCGCTTTAAAGCAAGCTTACCTTGATGCTATTAATGAAGATGGTCAAGCAATTTTCCAATACCACACCGCGCAAGGTGACTTAGATTTACGTCAGCGTCTAGCTGACCGGATGCGTAGCCACTGTCAAGTAGCTACTAATGCTGATGACGTCATGCTGACGCAAGGCGGCCAACAAGCCATTAGTTTAATCGCGCAGATGCTACTAACGCCAGGTGATGGCGTCGTCGTTGAAGCCCCCACTTACTTAGGCGCCCTTGATGTCTTTAATCGTTATCAGCCTCATTACTACGAAGTTCCCATGGATGAATCTGGAATGGATGTCGATCAACTGGCATCGTTACTAGCCAACCATCCAGAGATTAAACTAATCTATACTGTCCCTGATTTTCAAAACCCTACCGGAGCAACCTTGAGTTCCATTAAGCGCCAACGAATTGCTGAATTAGCTGCTAAGTACCAAGTCGTCGTGCTCGAAGATAGTCCTTATCGCGATCTTAGTTACAATGGAAGTGTGCCACCAGCAATTAAACATTTCGACCAAGCTGGCCAAGTGATCTTTGTTTCGAGCTTTTCCAAGATTCTCTCGCCAGCCTTACGGACCGGCTGGGTTGTGGCTAATCAGCGTTATCTGAAAGCCTTAATTAGTCTTAAAGGGGCTTCTGACCTCCAATCACCCCAGATTAGCTTACGGGCCATTAATCAATTCCTCAGCCATCAAGATATTGATGTGCATATTGCACAGCTGCGCAGCGTTTATCGGGAAAAGCGCGATACGATGCTTGCAGCGATTGACCGTTACTTCCCTAAGAACGTGATTTATACTAAGCCTAAAGGTGGTTTCTTTATCTGGGCCACTTTACCAGTTGGGATTGATGCTGGTGCGTTACTGGCTGACGTCGCCGTTCCTCAAAACCACATTGCCTATGTCCCAGCTTGCTGTGAATTTGCTATTCCCGTTCATAACAACGGCATGCGGCTCAGCTTCGTCGGTTGTAGCCCCGCTGAAATTACCCGGGGAATTAAACGCCTGGGTGAAATGTTAACAAAACTCGTTTAAAGCAAAAAAGCCTGCTAGTTAAACACTAGCCAGGCTTTTTTGATGCGTTCAGTTACGTTTGATAATCCAGTTTTTCGGGTAGCTCACAAACATAGCCAAAACCGCGAACCGTTTTAATCAGGGCTGGATGACGCGGATCGACTTCAATTTTATCGCGCAAATGACTAATATGCATATCCACAATGCGGGTAAACGTAAAATCGTCGTCATCATAACCCCAGATGCGATCTAAAATCTGATCGCGTGACAGGACTTGGCCGGGATGCTTAATGAGGTATACAAACAGTTTAAACTCCTTGGGCGTTAGCCCCAAATCATTGCCAGCCCGCAAGACCCGAAAGTGGGTTAAATCAACCACCAGACCATGTGCGACCAATTTAATCGTCTGTGGCCGCGGCGCCTCTGCTGGTTTATCCGTCACTAAAGTTTGTGCTTTAGGCCATCTTTGTCGGTGAGCCCACAGCCGCTGCTTTAAGCGTAAAGCGAGTTCGGCCGCATCCACCGGTGATACGAGATAATCATCAACTTGCAATTTAAAATATGCCAGCAGCTCCTCATGATTTGCGTGCTGACTAATCACCATAATCGGTCCCATAAAAATGGCCCGCATATCCGCTAACAAATCACTCAAATGGCGCTGTACTTCACTGTCAATCACCACCACGTCATCTTGGTTGTTGATTCAGCGAACTAAATAAGCCATCGCTATCTGCCACATTCATGACGGTGAAGCCTTGCTTGGCTAGCTTTTCATTCAAAAGTAAGAAGAGATCTAACCGCTTCGTAAAAGCTAAAATCTTATCTGTCATCTGCCATCACACCATCTAATTACACGTTACCGCAACCTAATGCCGTTTGTTATAATCGCCATTAAGTTCAACAATATGGCCAGTTTGACTGTAAATGACCCATTCGGTAATGCTGACCACATGATCACCGCTACGCTCTAAGAAACGAGTTACCAGTAAATAACTCGTGCTAGCTGGAATAACGGTCTCATCGGTTAACCCGCTAATGGCTTGACGAATCTGGTGATAATCTTGATCAATCGTATCATCAAAAGTCGCAATCTTGCGCGCAGCAGCCGCATCAGCCTTAAAGTAAGCATCCAGTGCCTCTTCAAGCATCTTGCTGACATCGCCGGTCATCTTGGCAATCATGGCTTCAATCTCAGGAACCCGCTGATTGCCTTTAATCTGAATGGTCTCACGTGCAATCCCGACGTCTTGATCACCAATTCGTTCCAAATCATAACTGGCTTTCAAAATGGAAATAATCTCGCGAAAGCTGCTGGCTACCGGCTGCTCTAACGCCATCATATAGAGTGCTTGTTTTTCGAGGTCAATTTCACTCTGGTTAATGCCATCATCTTGCTTAATGACGGTTTCAGCGAGTGCCTTGTCATGTTCAATAAAGGATTTTGTGGCTTGATACAATTGCTCACTGACATTAATCCCCATGTCCATCAAATGTTGATGTAATTTTTCCAGTTCCACTTCAAACTGTTTTGCCATGATTTTTAACCAAACTTTCCGTTTAAATAATCACTCGTCATTTGTTCCTGCGGATGTAAAAATATCTTCTTGGTCGCATTAAATTCAATTAATTTACCATCTAAGAAAAAGGCCACCTGGTCAGAGATACGGCTGGCTTGTTGCATGTTATGCGTCACCATGATAATTGTATAGTTGGCCTTCAGCTGTTGCAGCGTCTCTTCCACTTTGGCAGTAGCCACGGGATCAAGTGCACTCGTCGGTTCATCCAGTAGAATCACTTTGGGATTGGCTGCTAGCACACTAGCCAAACAAACCCGTTGCTGCTGACCACCTGATAGCGCTAAAGCAGATTGCTGTAAATTATCTTTGACTTCATCCCAAATGGCCGCTTGACGCAAACTTTTTTCCACAATAGCCGCTAACTTGTGAGGATTCTTTTCTCCACTCATCCGCTGGCTAAAACTCACATTGTCAAAAATAGAAAAAGGAAACGGCGTGGGCTGTTGATAAACCATCCCGACCTGACTACGCAGTTGCATGACATTCACGGCTTGATCATAGATGTCGCGTCCTTCAAATTGAAATTCGCCGCTCACGCGGGTATGACCAAGCAGGTCATTACCACGATTGAGACACCGTAAAAAAGTTGATTTACCACAACCCGATGGCCCGATGAGGGCGGTTAACTGATACTTAGGAAATGCGAGGTTAACATCAAACAACGCTTGCTTAGCCCCATAATAAACATTCACATGCCGTGTGGTGATTTCCGTCTGTTGCTGTTTATTTGCCATTAGCCAAAATCTCCTGATACATAACGCTCGGTTATTGCTAGCGTCGGATTCAAAAACACTTTCTTCGTGCGGTCAAACTCGGCCAGTTGTCCTTGATAGAAAAAGGCCGTGTAATCACTAATCCGTGAGGCTTGTTCCAAATTATGCGTCACAATAATAATGGTACAGTGCGCTTTTAAACTCAACAAATTCGTTTCAATCTTCGCGGTTGAAATCGGATCTAAGGCACTCGCCGGCTCATCCAGTAACAGAACTTCGGGCTCAAGTAACAGTGTTCGTGCTAGACAAAGCCGCTGTTGCTGCCCACCTGATAATGCAAGGCACTCTTGTTTAAATCTTTCCCAATTTCATGTTGCAAGTCAACCATTTTGAGAACACGGTCAATCCGCTTGGCAATATCGGCTTGATTGTGATTCCCGGCTTCACGTAGGGGCAGTGCTAGATTCTCATAAATGGATTTGGCAAAGGGCATGGGCTTTTGAAAGAGCATCCCAATTTGATGGCGTAAGTTATACACATTAACTTTCGGATCTAATAGATTTTGTCCCTGGTATACTAGCTCCCCTTCAACCCGCGCAATGCCATCATTCATGCGATTAATACTGTGCAAAAAGGTAGATTTCCCCGATCCCGATGGGCCGATTAACGCAGTAATCTGATGCCGCGGAAAATTAGCGTTGCAATTGGCAATCGCTTGCTGCTTGCCATAGTAGATATTAACGTCTTTAGCAACGATATCGCTATCCTTTTCTTCGGGTAAATTTAAGTAAGTATCCATTATTAGCGCCCCACTTTCTTGCGCATGGTTGTTGAAAAGTACCGGGCTACGAGGTTAAACAGTAACACGACTAAAATTAGAATGACAATCGTGCCCCGCGACACCGTTGCCGCATCTTGACCTAAGCTCTCAGTATTCACTTTCCAAATATGGACGGCCAAGGTTTCTGCTGGCCGAAAAATATTCAGCGGACTGGCTGGATTCAGTGGATTCCAGTTGGTGTAATCAAGCGTCGGTGCACTTTGACCAGCAGTATAAATTAACGTGGCGGCTTCACCAAAGACCCGCCCGGCACTAATCACAATGCCAGACCAGATACCTGGCATGGCTTCCGGCAAAATAATTTTAGTAATGGTATGCCATTTGGAAATGCCCAATGCCAGACCACTTTGCATCACCTCGTCTGGCACCCCTTGGAGTGAGACCGCAATACTTTGCGTTAAAATCGGCAAGTTGAAGAAAGTTAAAGCCAGTGCCCCGGAGATAATTGAAAATCCGAGATTAAACTTCAAGACTAAAATCAAAAAGCCAAAGAGCCCAACAATAATTGACGGAAGTGAACTGAGAATCTGAATCAAGCCTTGGGCAAAACTAGCAAATTTGCTACGTTTGTCGACATAAAGGGTTAATGCCATGGCGGCCCCTAAGGCGATTGGCAGTGAAATCAGCTGAGTTAACAATAATAAATAGAGCGAGTTGAAGAGCTGATCGCGAATCCCTAATCCCACTTCACTTGACGTCGTTAAAAAGCGCCAATTAATGGCAGTCATGCCAGAAGCCAGTAAATATAAGATAAAAGCGGCAATAAATAACACAACGAGCAAGGTCACCCCGTTGAGAATGCCGGTCATAATTTGATTAACGCGATATCGATTCACGGCTCTGACTCCTTCTGAGGACAAGTTTAGCCAATAAGTTAAAGATCAGTGACATCACTAAGAGTAACAAAGCTAGTGACCATAGGGCGTTGCTGGCAAGGGTATCATCAATCGTGTTCCCCATATCGGTGGTTAATTTACTGGTCAAGGTCGCAGCTGGCGTAAAGAGTCCAAGTGGTAATTGGACGGTATTCCCAATGACCATTTGAACGGCTAAAGCCTCGCCAAACGCACGAGCAACACCAAAAATAACAGCCACTAATAAATTAGGTGCACTAATTTTAAGGAGCACATGAACAATGACTTGCCACTTGGTGCATCCTAAAGAATAAGCGAAGGTTTGGTACGACTGGGGCACCCCATTAAGGGCTTCTACCGCAAGTGACGTAATGGTCGGTAAAATCATCAGTGCCAGCACTAGAGATGCTGCTAGCACCCCAAAACCCGTGCCGCCAGCCCAATTACGTAAAAACGGAATTAGCAATGTGAGTCCGACAAACCCATAGACAACTGATGGTATGCCTAACAGCAATTCGGTTAGGGGTTGCACAATTCGCCCCCCAATTTTCGGACTCATTACTACGATATAGATGGCAATCACCAGTGCCAAAGGCGTCGTCACGAGGACTGCGAGCAAGGTTGTTTCGGCAGAAGTCACCATCAGCGCCCACGCACCTAAATCTGGTTTTTGTAAATTATCGGTATTCCAATTTGAACGGGTTAAGAAGTCCCAGAAGTTAATATGATTCTGGGTAAAAGTCGCAATCCCTTTACTAAAGATAAAGTAGAGCATGGCTAGTGCGAGCACTAAAACGACCGTTAACGCAGAATAGACAAGCAGTCTACCTAGCTTGTCTTGTCTAATCTCCTTGGAACTATTGAATAGTTGTTTATTCATCGCAATTCCTTATTTATTGGTAACATTGCCTTTGGCATCTTTGACAACTTGCATGTCCTTGATACTAATATAACCCAATTTCTTTACTAAATCGCCTTGAACGTGATCGCTATTCATAAATTTAATGAACGCAACCGCTGCTTTGCTAGCCTTCTTTTGGGTATACATATGTTCATATGACCAAATCTTCCACTTATTGTTGAGCACATTGGCGGTAGTTGGGGCGACGCCATCAAGGGCAACGGCTTGCAGATTCTTAGTCAGGTAAGAAAAGGCTAAGTAACTAATGGCACCAGGAGTGCTGCCAACAATCTTTTGTACTGCACCACTTGAGTCTTGTTCTTGCGACTTGAGACTCTTCTTACCCTTCATGACATTATCATCAAAAGTGGCACGTGTCCCAGAACCTGTCGCCCGGTTAACAAGGACAATCTTTTCATCTTTACCGCCAACTTGTTTCCAGTTGATCACTTTCCCAGCAAAAATATTTTGCAATTGGGCCATGGTGAGTTTCTTAATCTTAGTATCAGGATTCACCACTGGGGCAAAGCCAATCACTGCGACTTTGTGTTCAGTAATTTTATCGGTGGCGACACACGGCTTAGATTCAGCAAAGATATCCGAGTTACCAATATCAACAGCCCCTTGTGCAACTTGACTTAAGCCCGTTCCAGAACCACCACCTTGAACATTAACGGTGACATTAGGATTTTTTGCTTGGAAGTCTTTCGCAGCTTGTTCAACCAGTGGTTGTAAAGCCGTCGAGCCAACTGCCGTTACCTTACCGCTTAGTGCTTTATCGCTGCTAGCTGTTTTAGATCCAGATTGACCGCCACAAGCCGTTAATGTCACTGCGGTTGCAATCACTGTTAAGCCAGTTAAAAATGCACTTCTTTTTCCCATCATCCTCAATACCTCGACTTTTCTAAGTCATCCTTGATTACAACTAGGAGTATAGCGGGCTGATGTAAAGGTTAAATGGCAATCAGGTAAATTCTATGTAAATTTTAGGTAAAGGGCTTTACTTAAAATCAGGCATTCATCAAAAAACGATGCTCCTAAGGAACATCGTCACTGGTCGTTATTTGGTTTCAAGGAACCAAGCACGGCGGCGTAATTTGGGCGAATACTTGCGCAGGCGTAAGCGACTAGGCGTATTACGCTTATTTTTCTTGGTTAGGTAACATCTTTCGCCAGTTTCTTCACAGGCTAAAATAATATTTGCTTGCATGATAATTCCTCTTTTCATCTATTAAAAAATCAACTGTACTGATTTAATTGCAATAACTAAATCTAACCAGTATAGCGCAGCCCATTTGGGTTGTAAATAAAAAATAGTCACTATTTAGAAGCGTTACTTAGCGTTATATAATTAAGCTTATGAACAATAGGAGAATAGCATTCAGTAACAATGCCAAGGGGAAAAGATCATATGCTTAAGAAAATTAGTTACGCTTTAGCCGTCTAGTTGTAATCATCATCATCTTTTCGGCTGGTATTTACTGGCAACACCGGGCTTACTTCGCCGGGGAAGTCCGTACCTATATGGTGGCGCAAAAAATTCCGGAAAAGCAGATTAAGTCACAGAAAATCGATTTTAATTGGATTAACATTGGGCAATGGGAAGAAGATGTTTTCATTCGTGCCCATCACAAGACTTATCAGTACAACTACAGTATGGATTCGCAAACTAAAAAGGTCATGTTGATTGTTTATCTTAATCGTGCCAGACTCAAAAATAGTGAGACGCCCTATCCACCTTTAGCGTATGATAATGACGGGGGTTTCAAACCACATGTGAAAAAATATTAAATACTAGCAAAAAAAAGAACCACTGTCGACTAGGACAATGGTTCTTTTTTTGCAGCAGCGACTTATTTCGCAGGACGTGCTGGAATCAACTTGTTCATCACAATCGCGACAATCGCACTAATCGCAATGGGTGAATCAAGTAAATATTTCAATAATTGTGGGGCATGTGCTGACAGGCTAGCTGGCATAAACAGCAGACCAATCGCCACAATCAGTGGGACTCCGATAATGTACAATTCACGTTCGGAAAATTCTGCATTCTTAATCACTCTAAAGCCGCTAAGCATGATGACCATGCACACCACCGCAAAGACCCCACCAATTACCGCAGTTGGAATAGCATTGATCAAGGCGGACAATTTGCCTAAGAAGGATAAAAGCACGAAGAAAATAGAAGCACCGACGAAGACGCGGCGGCTAGCAACACCGGTAATTGAAATAATCCCAGCATTCGTTGAGTAGCCCGTTAAAGGCGTCGCTCCAACTAAAGCAGCCACGAAACAACCAATCCCTTCACCAATGACCCCGCGGTTAACTTGGTCATCTGCGAGTGGTCGCTCAATCACGGCAGATACCGCAAACCAAGTCCCAGTCGTTTCAGCCAATAAGACCAGGTAAATGACTAGCATCGTTAAAATGGCTGACCAGTTAAAGGAAACGCCAAAATTAAGAAAGACTAAATGCGGCAAGCTGAAGAATGGTGCGCGTGCAACGCTTGAGAGATCCAAGCCACCCATCAAGGCCGCAATCCCAGCCCCACAGGCTAACGCAATGATAACTGAACTAATCCGGAACAAGCGTCCAATTTTCGGGAAATAAACACCAAGCATGGAAAAGAAAATCATGATAGCGGCCGTAATGGCGGCTAAGAAGAGGTTCTGACCAATGCTCAGGCGCTTCGTCGTAATATAAATATTGCTCTTAAAGGCCGTTGGTAATAAGGTTAAACCCACAATCATAATGATTGTGCCACTGACCAGTGAGGGAATAAAGTGGCGCACAATGTATTTGTACACACCAGTTAAGCCGAGCAGTACGACGGCGACCGCCCCCACTAAAATGGCACCAATTGCGTTATCTAACTTACCACCATCACTTAAGATAATACCCACTAAAGCGCCAATCGGCACGAACGATGGTCCTTGACAAACTGGCAAGCGCAAGAAGAACAACACTTGAATGAGTGAAGCAATCCCGGCACCTAAGAAAGTGGACTGAATGAGGGCAGCCGAGTTGGTGGCTGACATCCCTACTGCCGCAGCGATAATGACTGGTGGCACATAAACGTCCATGGCTAAAACATGTTGTAAGCCTAAAATTAGGGCTTGCTGCCATGAGACCGGATCATCGACCCCGATAGATAACTAACTGGCTTTTTTCTCCATGATACAAAACTCCTCCTTATTTAACCCTTGAACCCTGAACCCAAACCTGCATAATATTCGCCGGTGTTGCCAAATATAACAATTTTGCTAGTTGATCGAGCGGCTGTGGAAATAGATTTAACCCTGGTAGCTGATTAGCGGGCTGCTTAGGATCAAGCACCTGAAAATCACAAATTTGTCCCACTTTAAACTGCCCTAACGGTAAATTGACCGCTTTGCCACCCCCGCGCGTCGCGAGATAAAAAGCTTGGGCAACAGATATCCGGCTATTAGCCACACCGCGCTCAGCTACTGGCCGGGTGACATCTACGCCATCGGTTAACATCCGGCTCGAAATCACCGCCTGCTTAAGATTGTCATACAGACTAGGCGAAAAACCGCCCGAAATGTCACTCCCCAGACCAATTTCAACGCCAGCTTGCTTTAATCGGTGCACGGGTAAAACCCCATTGGCAAAGTAAGCATTTGAAATCGGACAATGCGCAATGGCAGTCCCGCTCTTAGCAAATAAAGCCGCATCAGATTCATTCAAAAAATTACAATGTGCCATGATGGCTTTATGCCCAAGCAAGCCAAAATTGGCTAATACTTCTGCATCCCTGCGTCCAAAGCGAACTTGCACGGCATGATGTTCCCACTCACCTTCGCTGCAGTGGCTCTGAATATAAGTGTGATACTTATCCGCAAGCTCGCCTAGTCCTTTCAGCGTAGCCGAGCTGCAACTTGGCACAAAACGTGGCGTCACGACGGGATAGACACCTTGTGGTGCATCTTGGGCCAGCTGGCGTGTTTCTAGAATAAAAGTTTCAGTATCCGCCACGGCCGCCGCACTACTCCGATCGCGATAATCTTGCGGTGTCTGATCAGGATTGTCCATCGCGACTTTACCAACCAAAGCCCGTTGGCCTGCTTGCGCAGCGACCTTGGCAAGGGTTAAACTGGCAGCCAAATCCTGGGTAGCAAAGTAAACCGCGGTAGTAGTTCCTAGGGAAAGCAGATGTGCGACCAAATCGGTATAAACCGACTGGGCAAATGCTAAATCACGATACTTGGCTTCTAATGGAAAAGTACATTGATCTAACCAGACATTGAGTGGCGCATCAAGTGCAACTCCAGCTTGTGGCCATTGCGGCGCATGGATATGTAAATCCACAAAGCCTGGCAATACCAACTGCTCGCCAAAATCATGTAGCGTCCCTGCTGTTTTAGCAGCTGCAAGGACGGACACATAATTCGGTGCGGTCGGTGACAGAACAGCGGTAATTATCCCCGCTTCATCAACGACTAATAAATATTGTGCTAATAACGCAATCTCACCATATTTGGGGGCATGGAAGAAATTTCCCCGAAAGACTTGTTGTTTTGGCACGAACCTTTCCTCCTTCAAATCGTATGTTCTAATCATAAGCCTATTCAGGCTTAATTCAAACAATTATTTGCATTTTCTTTTTATAGTTCGTGTTTAGCCCGAAAAATGTGCAAAAAATACCATCCTTGCGGATGGTAGCTTTAATTTATTCATTTTTAATCTTAAACTGTTGGGTGACATAGTAGCTTGCTACTAATGCGGCTGAGCATAGTACTAACAGGGAAATGAACGGTACTGTCGGATTAAAATGCCCTGCTCCGACGTTTGGTGTACCGCCAATCAAAAAGTAAATGATGTTACGAAGCCAAATTGCAAAGTGAACCACCGCGTCACCAGTCATAACCATGGCAATGAGGCGAATTCCTAAGAAGAAAGCGGCAGCTAAAGCCAAGAAAACATAGCGCCGTACCCGCTTCGTAAGTAAGCTAAAACAGCTGCCCACAACGCTCGCTAGCAGTACTGTCACCGTTGATCCGACGAGTACCAAGACCGCCCAGATCAACCAATTAAGGCTAGCCGATTGGAAGAAGCGACCATATAATTGCCAAGCAGCCGAATTTTCAGCTACTGGTGTCCCAATCTTAAAGAAGCCCAAAATCATATCCAAAATCTGGCCTAGCAAATTAATCACCACTAACGCGATGGTGCGGCCGAGCCAAAAGGTCCGCCGTGAGACCCCATTTTGAATTAATAATTTAAAATCTGCATAGGGCGTTAAGGCCACAAACATGGCAAAGAAGCCAATCAAAGCACCAAATTGAATTTTAAAATTGGCAAAGAATTCCGTATCGCGATTGCTCAGTAGCCAACTGAAAAGAATGATGGCAAGCACAACCCCAAGTCCATAAAGTATTTGGCGTAGCATCCGCTTAAAGAAATAAGTGGTTACTCTCATTGTTTTCGATTTCATGCGTCAAGCTCCTCCTCATCAATATTCGTTAACTGGACAAACAAGCGTTGCAAGTCCAACCGTTCAGTCGTAATATTTGCCGGCGGAGTAGGCAAGGTGTCGTCGCCAAGTAAAACATAGCAGCCATAGAGACTTCCCAAGTTCTCGTGGCCCAATACCTTCATTCCTTGGCAATAAACTTGGACATCCGCCTTAGTTCCCGTAATAAGATAACCTTGTGACAATAAGTGTTCAACTTCATCATCAACAATCAACTCGCCAGACTTGATAATAAAGACATGTTCCACCATTGCTGCAATTTCTTCAATTAAATGGGTCGAAATGACAAAAGTCCGGTTAGTTTTGGCATAATTATCAACGAGTTCACGGTAAAATAATTCGCGGTGGTTTGCGTCCAGCCCAAGCACGGGCTCATCAAAGAAGACATAACGGGCGGGACTTGCTAAAGCCACAATCAACTTAAAAATGCTGCGGTAACCCGTGGATAACTTACCAAATTTTTGATGTAAATCGAGTTCAAATTTGCGGGCTAAACGATGCGCGTAATCATAATCAAAGCTGCCATAGAACAGTTCGGTATTCTTAAAGAGCCGCTCCAATCTATCCCCATCCGGATATAAATTCACTTCACTCATCAAGTAACACTGCCCCAAGGCCTGATCATTGTTATTCAGTGTGACCCCATCAAAGGTAATATCACCGCTGCTAGGAAAAATACGATTAGCAATAATATTTAAAAGCGTACTCTTCCCGGCGCCATTGCGCCCTAACAAACCATAAATTTTCCCTGGTGCAAAGTTTAGGCTGACACCTTTTAAGGCATCTTTATGCCGATAATGTTTGCTAATTTGTTTGACTTGAATTCCCACATTAGTCATTTGTTTCAAACCCCCTCTTAATCAAATCCAATAAGGCTGCTTCCGAAAAATGCAACCGCTGTGCTTCTTTAATAAGTGGCCGAATTTTCAATTGATAAAATTCATTCCGCCGATGATCAATCAGCCGCTGATAAGCACCTGGTGAGACAAACATCCCAACACCACGCTTTTTTTCAACCAATCCCTTCGCTACTAGTAAATTGAACCCCTTCAGGACCGTCGCCGGATTAATATGAAAATACTTCGAAATTTCAGTCGTAGACGGAATTTGTTGCCCCTCATGATAAGTCTGTGTCAAAATGGCTGCTTCAACTTGCTCAGCTACTTGGGTATAAATCGGATCTGTACTATCAAAATTGAACAGCATTATCACACCTCCTTATTGGTTAGTTACTTATGTGATTAACTATATATGCAGTCCACATTAAAGTCAAGCACAATAACAAAAAACTGGCTTAGCCATTAGCTGAACCAGTTTTAAAAAAATCAATAAGTATTAGGACATCACCAGACCACCATCAACGTTGAGACACTGTCCGGTCAAATTGCGACATAAATCTGAAGCCAAAAAAGTGGCACACCCCGCCACATCGTCAGGCACCGTTAACCGCTTAGTGGGCGTGAGTTTAATAATCGCCTCACGCGTATCTTCAGGCGTCGCCCGGCTAGAGTCAGTCGGGTAAGTCAGCCCCGGTGCAATCGCATTGGCTAAAATACCGTAAGCCCCCGCTTCACTGGCGAGTGAACGCGTGTAGCCGATTAGCGCGGCTTTAGCGGTAATGTAATCATGATATGGAATCACCGGAAATTGTACCAGGTTGCTGGCAATATTAATAATACGACCACTACCTTGCGTCATCATGACTGGTAGTGCAGCATGACAAACATTGTAGGCCCCGCCTAGGCTCCCATTAAGTTGCGTTTGATATGACTGCCATGGAATCGTTGTTAGTAATTCACGCTGCTTAGGGTCAAAGCGGTAATGAGTTAAAGCATTGTTCACCACAATGTCTAGACCAGAAAATTCTGCCCAAATTTGCTTAATCAACTGCTTGACTTCATCCGCCTGCGTCACGTCGGCTTGTAAGGCAATAGCTGTACCCCCAGCCTCCCTAATCCGTTTGACGGTAGCTTCAGCGCGTTCGCGATGCTGTAAAAAGTTCACAATCACGATGGCACCTTCTTGGGCAAATTGCGTGGCAATCGCAGCGCCAATGCCACGACCGGAACCAGTCACTAAGGCGACCTTTTGTTTCAATAACATGTTTCTCTCCTCCCTTATTCCACATCCGGATCAAATGGTTCGGCGGCCAATTCGGCTTGATGTTCAATATCCACAAACCGTAATAAATCAAGCAAGTTAAATTGCCCATCGTGATGCCAGCCCGCTTGTGCTCGCGTCATTTCTCCCAAGGCACAAATGCGCCCAACGCCAACTTGTCCCAGTCGCGCAGCTAAACGCAATAAGCGCTCTGGCCCAACTGCTAACCCACAAGATTGTAAATAGGGCCGATACGCGGTGAGGTAGGTTGGCGCTTGTTCCAAGTGTGGTATTTGGAAAATATGTACTGTTCGGTTGAGCGGCGAGCCGGCAAAGCCAGGTTGACCATGATAAACTACCGTCCAAGCAGTACTTTGTTTGCTGGCAAACACTTTTAGTTGTGAATCTGCTAAAGCCGCTAAATCATTTTCAGACCGAAACCGAATCAGCGCAGCCGCTTCAGCTTGCGTGAGTTGAGCCCGCGGTCGTTTTAACTGTGCATTTTCAAGTTCAGCTGCCAGCAGCTGTGCCACCATCAAAGGCGTCACAGCACCACCAGCTTCAACCACAATGGTCTGAGCCGACAAGCAGCTCTGCTGATCATAAATCGTGATATCATCGGCCACTTGCTTGATGGTGGTTAAATAATGATCTGACGTCAGCGCCTCGCGTCCAATCATCGCAAAACTAATTTTATGACCGTAATGCAAAAAGCGGTGATCTAGCGGCACTAGCTGCCCAATACTAGTCGCGGCTTGATCTGAACCATAAACAATCGTCGCTTCAGTTTGACGGGCAGCAACCGTTTCAAGGGACTTGGTGCCACCCTTCCAAGGCAAAATGGCAAAGCAGGCTGCTAGCCGCGGATCCACTTGGACGAGCGAGCGGATAAACAACACGGGAAAGAGTGGCTCCGACAAGGAGGTTTTACCAAGCGTACTGGCCTTGACTAAGGTCGTCATCACCAATGACCAAATCTGCAACCCCGGAATATTCCCTGAAAAAACTTGGAAAGCAGTTTCCGGACCATAAGTGCGGGTGAGTTGGCCACTTTTCTGGGGATGAAAATCATCCAAAATCGCAGGTTGATCCAATTCTGTTTCCAAAAAACGCTGCAATTCTTTTTTCCGAAAAACTCGCACAAAGCGCTTCAACTCTAAGCGCACCGTCTCCGCATTGTACCCGGTAATGGCTGGCAGTAACCGTTCAGCGAGCTGACGCAAGGGGTAGCTAGGGTCAGTCCAATAAGCCACGGCCTGCCCCAGTTTAGCCACCAAGGCGGTCACTGAGAGTGGTGCTAAGACTTCGGCCTGTGCCTGATGCAGTTGGGTAATCAATGCTGTCAATTCTTCCGCAGTAACCAGCGGATAGCGTAATTGATAGGTCTTACCATCCGCGACGACCGGAAGCACTTTAAACTGTGAAAAAGTTGTGCCCTCGGGGGCAAAAAAGATATCCAGAGGCGTTTCTGTTGCCATGAATGCTACTCCTTATGCGTTTGCGCTGCGACCAGCTGATCAATTGAAATCGAACAGCCCTTAGCAGCCGCACCACTAACTCGACCTAAAATTTCAAACCCAGTCTCGTCAGCAATCCCCAAATCTTCGGTTAAAATTCCAACACAAGAATTCCAATTTGCCAAGTCATAGTAAGCAACGAGTCCGGTTTGACCAAACGGTACTGGCGTTAAGCGGTCAGGATCTAAAATTTGTACCCGGACCCAAGCTGGGGCTTGCTTGCGATATTTTACGGGTTGCTTAGACGCGATGTTTTGTAAATTCTGGTCGTAACATTGTGAACAAATTTCTGTCATTCCATACATATTGAGATAATAATCACGGCTAATCCCCAGCTTGTCCGCAATTGCAGTCAACAAATCTTGCTGTGCGACCGTGCGTGATTGCCCCTTAAAGCCACCGGTATCAAAGACACGGCTACCAGCTGGCAAACGAAACTGACAATGATGCTGCGCCAAATAGTCAAACAAATGAACGCAGGAGAAGCTAGCCCCCAAGAGCATGACGGGACGCTTTTCGACCACGGCCGCCTTTAGGGCTGCGACAATTTCTGGATAAAGTAAGCCCTGTTCATTCACCAAGATCTGACTGTTGCTATCACCAAAGTACTCGACTGCCTTGGTCACATAGCGTGATAACGAGGGGAAGAGACCAATAATGGTCATGCGGTCACAATCGGGCATCACATAATGTTTAAAAGGATACTTCATGGAAGCATCCCAAATGGCAAAACTAGGGTGATAATTATAACTGCGATGGGAGGGCATCAGTCGTCCCGCTGGACATAAACACTGGTTCATCAGCCGTAATTGGCGTAGCCGAAAGGGTGAACGTTTTATAGCCGTTAATTGGCATGAGCGGCAACTGCTGCCAGTCCTTTACCAATAATGGAGTTTGCCGCTTACTTTGCGCATATTTACGATACGGCAAATTAAACTTGAATTGATAGGCAAACACTTGCATCGCCAAGGCGTTAAAAGCTTCATCAGGCGCATTTTCACCACGATAAGTATTAATATAGGCAAGCACTGCTTGTTTGATTGTTTCTGCTTCAGTATTCATCTGACCTACTTCTTTCTAATTAAATGCGGTACTGTTAGTAAACAAATGTGCAAAACTGTAACCGCAATCGCACCAACCAAAATTTGATTTGACACGAGTGGTCGAATCGCACTTGGAAAATCAGCCGCATAGCTTGGTAGTGCAGTCGCTAAAATAATAGACAAACCAATAATTAAATCAGTCGCATCCGTGCGCTTCACCTGCTTAAGAATATTAAGTCCGGTAATGACTAACGTAGCTGCCGATGGTAAAAACATCCCGCCAATAACTGCCGCTGGGGTTAGCGCTAAAAATGCACCTAACTTGGGACAGAAGCCGAGTACTAATAATAAACTCCCTGTTAATAAAATTGGTTTACGAGAATGAACGCCAGTTAACTGCATCACCCCAAGGTTCTGCGCAAACGCGGTCGTTGGAAAACCACCAATGAGTGAGGACAGGATGGAGCCGGCCGCTTCACCCATGATGCCATTACGCACCCTTTTTGGACTAAGCGTTTCCTGAGTCATGGCAGCAGACGCTTCATAAACGCCGATAGCTTCAACCACTGCAACCCCATAGGCAATTAGGAATGACAAGAAAATCGCCCAGTTAAAAGTTAAGGCGCCATATGGTAATAACCGTGGTAAACCTAACCAGGCGTGACTGGCTAAACCAGTAAAATGAATCTGTTGCAAAATAGCAGCTAAACTATCCCCAACCACTAACGCAATTAAAAACGAAAAGCGATGCCAGAGCCCTTTAGCAAAGAGCGACAAGCCGACCACCAGACCAGCCGTGACAATCGCTACTAATAAGGTTGTCGGTGCCGCAAAACTGGGTGTGCCTGGTGCGCCACCTAGAAATTCTAATAGGGTAAAATTCGCGAGCGAGACCCCCACCAAAAAGATAATGGTCCCCGTAATTTCAGGCGTAATTTTCTTGACCAGCCTCGTCAGCAAACCCGTGACAGCTAATAACATCACCATCACCGCACTCGCTAGTACTGAACCGCCAGCAGCACTGAGCAGACCATTCTTTCCGGCATCAAAGGCGGCTGATGGTCCCTGAACGATGGGTAATTTAACCAGCCGAGTGGCTTGAATCAGCGTCACTACCCCTGAAGCAATAAAAATCGCATTCACTAAGTTAGATGACAATGATCATGATAATCCCGCCGAGGCAGCCACGAAGATGGGATCTAGCCAGACATTTGACACAAAGATATGTTGGACACTAATGAGTAGCGTCTGACCCCAAGGTAGATGTGGTTCGGTGGGATGAGTAATAGTTGATTTTTGCGAATTCATACGCAACCTCCTTTAAATAAACCAAATTAATTGCGACTGATCGATTCCAACAAAAAAAGGCTGAATTTACGAGAAATTCAACCTTAATTAAGTGATAGCAAAAAGCTACCACATAGTTATTGGCTGCGATTCCTACGCTGGTACTAACCAGATCAGGTCATACAGGGTTAAGGTTGATGATTCAACCTAATCTCAGCGCTTAGGCTCCCCTTGCAGTTAATCAAGTAGCGTTATTGTAACATATTTTTAGTCCGGGATGTAGTCATCCTATTTGAGCTCAACAAAAAACGACTTAGAACTGTCAACTGACAATTCTAAGTCGTTCTGAGTTGAAACAACTCAACAATGCACACTAAGCTAAAGGCTTAGCTGCCTGTTCCATCATTATTCTGGAACAACGTTGACTGCTTGTGGTCCACGTTCGCCTTGTTCAACTTCGTAGGTAACCTTTTGGCCTTCGTTTAAGCTCTTGTAGCCGTCAACCTTGATTGCTGAGAAGTGAACAAATACATCAGTGCCGTCTTCACCAGCGATGAAGCCGTAACCTTTGTCACTATTAAACCATTTTACAGTACCATTTTTCATAAGTATAATCCTCCTAAGATTAAAAAACCTAAACCAAAACTGTCATTAACGCTCAAGAGAAATTACACGTAAACGTCGACTAAATTTTCTTAGGTATCAACAAGATTTATTATAGCACACGAAAACTAATAATCAGCTTTTTTTCAAAAAAAGCTCAAAATTTATTATTTTTTAACCACAAGCGGCAATAACGTCTTCTGTCTTTCCGTATGCTATGATACACACACAATCTGCTATTAATCCAAGGAGGTTTTATCATGAAGCATCCTATCCGCTGGGGCATAATTGCCCTGGTCCTCATCGCTAGTAGTACTGCTGGTCTTTATTTAACTCATCTCCAAGCCCCAGCACCAGCTAGCAAAGTTCACACTAAAATTGGCACCCCCACCCTATTCCTCCACGGCTACGGAAGTAGCACACAGGCGGAAAGCTATCTTGTTACGCGCGCGATTAACGCGGGGGTCACCCAAAATGTGATTACAGCTGATGTTGCCGATCATGGTCAGGTGACCTTGCAAGGACAGCTTCCTGCTAAAAGTCGCCATCCCATTGTTAAAATCAACTTACGTGACAATCGCAACACCAATTATGATCAAGGTGGACGTTATCTGACTTCCGTCGTCAGAGCACTGCAAGCGCATTACCAATTTAACCAGTTTAACCTGGTCGCCCATTCCATGGGGACGATGGCAGCAGTCCATTATCTCCTTGCCAGTAGCAAACAGCCACGGCTCCCTCGCGTCACGAAGTATATCTCACTAGCTGGCATCTATAATGGCGTGGGACAGTTTGTACCAGCTGATCCGCAGTTAGATGCCAAAACTGGCAAGCCGCACACGATGCTAGCCACTTATCGCAAGCTCTTACCGCTACGCCGCAAGCTCCCGCAGCCGATTAAAGTTCTCAATATTATTGGCAACTTACGACATGGTAGTGATGGCACGGTGGATAATCGCTCATCGCTAGCCCTCAAATACCTCCTGCAGCCGCGCAGTCAGCGCTACCAGCTGCTTATTTTTACAGGTAAAGGCGCCGGGCACTCTGCCCTGCATGAAAATCCCAAGGTCGCCCAAACGATTAATCGTTTTCTATGGCTAAAATAATATTAAATCAAAAAACAACCGTGAAGTTCACGGTTGTTTTTTTCTTAAGCTATTTAATCGTTGCAGGGCTAACCTCGGCTAAAGCTGCTACAATCTCGCCTACCATTTTCTTAGGACTTGTCTTCGGGTCGAAGCGCTCAACGGTTATGCCATCAGGGTGAACTAAAAACTTGGTAAAGTTCCACTTGATGCTACGCCCTAAGCTCGTTGGAGCTTGTCTGCTAGGTGGTCCGGATTGCGAACAAATTCGCTGCCAACGCGTACACTCACAGCGCGTAGCAACTCGGGCAAGGACCAGCCTTGATTGTCCAACTTGACCACGGCGACCGTTTCAACCAATTCCGAATAGAGCAAACTCGTCATCGCCACATTGGCCAACTGCCGAGCCGGATGCTTAATTTGCCGCCCCAGGGCCGGCACAGCTTTTGCTTTAGCCGGATACTTTTGCACATAAGCGGCAAGATACTGCTTAATACCTTCAAATTCATCTTCTAAGAGGAGCGGACTGACCAGCTTGTATTCACGCGGAAAACCCGGCAATTTTAGCGTTGATAAAATTAAATCATATTGCTGCAGCGGTAATTGGCTGAGCTGAGAGGCTTTAGCTAGTTTGAGCTGTTTAATCACGGGAAATTCCGCACGCAAACGGGATGCTAGAATAGCGGCCGTGCCAATGCCATTGTCACAAATCACGAGTGCTGAAAACTGATGTTGCTCGCTGGCGTTACGATACTCATTGGCAAAATAAAGTAATAATAGCTGCATTTCAGAATCATTGATGCCTTCATCCGGAAAAACCGTCTGCCAAGCGCGGCGAATGACTTGATAAAGAGCAGGGAAACGATCAATTAGCCAAGTTAAGGTATCAATTTTAACATTGGGTAAGCGCGCCACGTGATCCTGCAGTAAACCCAAAATATGCTTTTTTAACCGCGCCAAAAAAGTGGGATTCCGTTCAAAATCCCACTTAAATTGGGTCGAAACTGTTTGGACAAACTGGTTAATCCGCACACTAGCAGCCAGCGTCTGGTTGTCATCATAAGCCGGTGCAGCAGGGCGATCGCGCAATTGTAATTGCCGCGCCAAAAAAAGGACTTCTGCCCATGGCGGCGTGACCGCTTGTACTTTGCTAACGCACGCAAAGAAGCGGTAAACCATGGCTTGATAGGACATCGCTGCATTAGCCGTTGCTACTAACGGATGTCCTTGTTGCATCCGTATCAGACTAATACTAAACAAGAAAATCAAGGCCATGAATTGATGATCAGTTTCAACGACCATTTGATCAGTCATTGCAGCTTGCAAGCTGCTCTTGACTAAGACGAGTGTCTCCTTATCCAGTAACCGTAAGAAAAAATTATTGGTCTGCACCGTCGGACTTTTCAAATAATTAAAAAACAGGTGATCATTGCTCTCGACGAGCAGAATTCGGCTTAATAAGCGGCGGCGTAACGATTCACTGGTTTCGACATAAATGCCCACCCCAGGCTGACGGATGAGTTGTAATTGGTAGTTTGTAAAAGAATCAGTAACCGCCTTTAAATCTGATTTTACGGTGGCCTGACTCACTGCTAAGGTATGGCTCAGCGTCCAAATCGTCTGGGGTTCATCATGCCAAAGGAGCAAACTGGCGAGCGCATTTTCGCGCTCAGTGACCGATAATTCACGCTGGGCTCGTGTCTCTTTAAGCTCGGACGCAAGCTTCGTTAAAGCCTGACTGGTGCCTGCAAGTTGCACGAAGCCTTGAACATTCACTAGGCTAAGCGCCTGATCCGCTAGCAGTGGCCGCAGCTGACTAAATAAGCGGTATAGCGTGCGCCGACTCGTCCCAAGTTGTTGCTCCAATTCTTTAATCCGCAAGCCTTGCTCAGATTGCATTAAATTTTGTAACAGGCTTTTTTGTTTTTTAGTCAGAATCATGTTCAGTATTCCTTAAGGGCTAATTAATGTCTTCGATTAGCCCTAGTATACTCCAACCCTAGTGACTACGCGTTAACGGCTTACACATCATCTGCCAGATCAAAAACTGCCCTCAATTCTGCTGGTGTTAAATACTTGGCAAGGTAGTTTTTTTCATTTGTGATAAATCGCGTTTCATGTTGCACCAAGTAGGTTATCAAATTAGCCCTTTTAATCAAACGCAATCCCAATTTTTTCTTTCCTTGCAAGTATAGCGTTAACCCCTTTAAATTAAAGATTCTGGTCCGATGATAATAATCTTTATCACGATGCGCAAAGATAGCAGTTAAGTGGTCAACCAGCATACTGGCATTAGTTAATTGACCATGGTCTAGTAAACATAAAATCACATTATTATAAATATAAAAAAGAATCGAGAAATTATCATGTCGAAAATCATCATAAATAATCTCTTGTTTTTGTAATTCGGTAAATAGATTGAGCATCGTTGGTAAGCTCAAAAAGGGAATGCT
>JAKDPD010000001.1 GCA_030455605.1 Lactobacillus sp. | reverse complement strand
TTAACCTAAATATTAAGAGAATAAGTATAAAAAAATTTAAGTTGTAGAAAATACCTTTACAGAAATCTCGTGAGTGTAAGCTTATCAGCTTTTAAAGCTTTATTTATTAAAAAATTATATAATTATTAGCAAAGAAGAGACGAATTAATTTGAAAGGGTGATGTTTAAAGATGTTTATCATTGATAATTTTAGGCAACGTGTCAAAAATACGCCTAAGAAAATTGCGGTTAAAGCAATTAACGATGGTTACACTTATCAGGAACTTCTAAATATGGCTAATCAACTAGGGGCTGAATTGGATGCGGCACAGGCACAAGAAATCGTCCCCTTTTATTTAAAGGGGACGCGTTTCGTGCTCCCAACTGTCCTGGGCATTTGGCTTGCTGGACGGATTCCGATGCCACTGGTCTCCGCATTGGGAGTACCGGAGGCGCTTAACCGTGTCGCAGAAGTCACGTGGGACACCTTAATCACCGACTTTGGCCTCAAACTTAACCATAAAAAAGTGTGCCAAATCGTTCTCTGTGATCGGACTACTGAAGTAAATTATCGGCCTAAACCAGCATCCCCGCACGCGGCCTATATTCTTGCGACCTCCGGCAGTACCGGAGTATCTAAAAAGGTGTTTTTGACAGAAACGAATCTTAAATGGATTCTGACACAGCTGTACCCATTAATTCACGTTAATGAAAAAACCAAATTTTTGTTTTCAACACCATATTCCTTTGATGTCTCATTAACTGAACTCCTAGCCCCGATTGTCGCTGGTGCCGAATTAATCTGTCTGCCAACGAGTCCGTCTAAGACAGAAAGCATTAGATTGATCCCTAAATTAATTAATCAGGAACAAATCACGCACCTGTCGTTATCACCCTCATTTGCTGAAGCCTTGCTTGATATTGCGGGGCCGGAGGCATTTCGTAAACTTAAATTTCTAATGGTTGCCGGAGAAGCCTTTCCAGCTAGTTTAGCGCAGAAATTACGACCTGCTATTGCGGCAGGTTGTCAGGTGTTTAACTTATATGGCCCTACAGAAACGACCGTCTATGCCACTTATCATCAGGTAACCGGTAGCGAGCGCAAACAGGTCCCCATTGGTCGTCCTTTGCCTGGTGCGACGGTTAATGTCTTTGACAAGGCACAGCAAGCAGCGCAAAGCGGTGAATTATATCTGGGCGGCGCCGGGGTTACTGCCGGCTACCTGTTAGACCCGGTTAAAAATCGGGCAAGCTTTGTGACGCTTCAAGGTCACCGGTATTATAAAACTGGCGATCAGGTCACGACGAGCGCTAGCGGTGAGTTGATTTTTTTGGCAAGAGCAGATGACCAAGTACAAGTTAACGGGATTCGGGTTGAGTTAGGCGAAGTTCAAACGTTAACAGCTAAAATTAATGGGATTACCGCCGCCGCGGTTAAATTTAAAAATAAGCGGCTCTATGTTTTCTATATTAGTGCTGAAAATAAGGTCCAAGCAATCAAGCGAGCACTACCCAAATATTTAAACCCGATTATTATCAAGGTAAAAAACTTTCTGTATACCTATAATCGCAAGCTTGATACCAAGCGGATGATTGCGAATCATGAGCATTATCAAGTAGCTGACCAGCAGGATGTTTTGGGTCAACTCCGGCAGCGGCTTAGCCACTATCATGTCAATGAAATTGACGAGCTAGATTCGTTAGATTTAGTGCGTTTTATGATTGAAGTGGAAAATGATTTTAAGATTCAGATTAGCGATGCGCAAATCGCGTTATTGCATACCACTGAACGATTGGCAACATTCATTCGCAGCCAGCAGGATCAGGCATTAGTGTCAAAAGTACCATTCAACGCAGCAGCCAAGCTAGCGGAATTGCTTAATCTCAACTTATTATTTACTAGCTTGAGTTCGACCTATGAACCGGATAACATCACGGCATCATCCACGCAGCAAAGTTTATTTGCGCAAAAGAAGGCTTCGCTAGATATTTTAAGCATTGCGTTAACGACCATTAACGATCAAGTGGTCGCAAAAGTTAGGCAAATTTTTGCAGATTTAGCGACTAAAATCGATTTGCTGAAATTTGCTTGGTTTAAAGATTCCGCCGGGAAATTATATTTTAAGAAAATCAACCATCCCGTGCCAGTTTGCTTCGTGGCGATAAACGTTTTTTCGAAAGACGAGCTCGCAAAAATCATGTCTGCGAAAGCAGGCACACCGATTTATTGTCTGATATTCAATCTGAATAAATCTGAATTAGAAGTTGTTTTTTCACACCATACCATTGATGCGTCTTCGGCTAACCAGCTAAAGAAGCTATTTGTGGGCTTGTATGAAGCAAGGCTCAACCTAGATCAGCTTAAATCCAGTTCATATGCAGACTTTATGACGTTTGTCGCCAAAGTTAATCAAGGCATCGATTTAAAAAGGGCGCTGACGTTAGTTCCTAAAACCACGCAAAAATTGGCTTTCAGCAAAAAAGCCGGTTGTCTGTATGTAACCAAATTTGCTTGTCCAGTTAAAACGACTGGCCAAGTCTACATTCGCAGCCTGTACCTCTTAGATCAAGCAATGATTAAAGATCATAACATGCAGCAAGTCACGGGCAAGCTCGCACTGAATATTCGGCGCTTTAACCAGTTTGATGCCAGCGCTGTTATCGGCGATATCCATGCCACTGTTCCGTGGGTCGTCACCAAGACTGATACTTTAGCCAGCTTTGCTTAGCGGTATCAACACTGGCAAGACCTGTATGCGCAAGGTACGGATTATCGTTACTGTATTTTTAATCAGGTTGGTCAACATTTAGACTGTCTACCTGCCTTAGTGAAACAATGGCAGGGGATGAATCTTTCACCCAATTATCTGGGAGAGGTTAATTCGGTCGCGGCAATTAGCGCTGAAATACTGCAATTACCTTTTAAGCCTAACTACATTACGATGGTCACCAAAAATGGCGTGTTATATTGTCTTTCATACGGCCGCTTATTACGAAAACCGACATATCAGGTTAAACTTGATGACCAACAAGTCATTACGATTACGACCAATCAATATAAAAAAGAGAACATTAACAATTAAAAAAACGACATAACTGTTAAGTTATGTCGTTTTTGATATTCGTTAATGAAAGATGTCGTATGATAACCAGGGGTGTGTTAGAAACGAAGGATTCCAGCAGCTAAGGAGCGGTCTGGCATTTCAGCTGATGAAAGAATTTGAACCGTTCCTTTAGCGCCCACAACCACATCAGCTAAATCATCCATTAAATTGTCAGGTAGGCCATGTGCCGACTCGTCTGAGATGACTTTGTCATTAATTAGCAAGGTGTCAATGCGACCTGCTAATGCGGGACGAATTAATTTAAGCGGATCGGTGGTCGTTAACTGCTTCGAAGTGGCACGATCAAACCGTGTCATCAGCTCGGTATGCTGCTGGGAAGCAAGTTTATTTTCAAGCGGCGTAATCGCGACTAACAATTCGGCCTCTGATAAATGTCTTGGTGATTTAGGAATATTGAGTTCAATTAAGTGCGGTAATTTACTGATTTTACGGTAGACTGCTTGATTATGTGGCAGGGCAAACAAGATAATTGGCAAGTTGTTTGGCCCAGTTAAGGCATCTGCCAGATAGGTATCAATCAATTGATAGTAATTGCGCTGATCAATTTCTTTTTCTTCCGCCTTAGCGTTATGTCCATGGTAGGATGGGCCATGGACTGGACTGGCGTTGAAATTCGTCTCCCCGCCGCGGAGTTCGTCGCCTAAAGCGATTTTTAAGGTGCGGGGCGCATCTTCTGGCAATTCTACTGGTTGTAGTTCATGCTGGCGATAATGATACCAACTAAAGTTATCTTCATTAAGACAGATAAGTTCAAAGTCGTTTTGGCGCTGCCTATCAGCTAGAATTGGGAGCACTGCTGGCAAACTGGAAACAATTACTGTAGCAGGTGCCTCATATTGTAAATCGAAGACCGTTAGGTCGCTGCTACTAGCAATTAAGCCAGTTTGTGGACCCGTATGTTTCAGCCAGAAGGTATTATCGGATAATAGGGCTTTAAATTGCCGCGCATAAGGTTCGAAATCCGATTGTGGGAACTGTTTAACAAATTTATCTGCTGCCGTTTTAATCAGGCTTTGGAATTGTAGCCTTTGGTGGGCTAAATCAGTTACCATCGTGCGCGTTGGTAAGTAAATCGCCACAAAAGGTCCTAAGTGACGAGTTGACATTAAAGTGGATAAGTCATTTTGTGTCATTGTCGTGTTCATAAAAATAGCCTCCTTCTTTACTCTCCTTAAGCATATCAGGAAAACGCTGTCATAAGCAAACTTCCAACCTGGTTGACATCAAATTGTTTAGGCGCCATACTAAACAAATAATTAGATAATATAAATTGAAGAAAGATGTGAACATGGGTAGTCTTAGGTTTCATTGGAAATTTTTGATGGTAGGCATGCTAACGACTGCGCTGTTAGTGGTTAGTGGATTTAAAATCAGCGAAGCAACAACGCGCTCAGTGCAACCAGTCTTAGCTGATACGGTTACTAAAGCGGCACTAATTAAGGGAACGCTAACCAAGGCACTTGAAGGTCCGTCCGGTCACGTTTATCCCGTTGGGACTGAGGTAGCTAAAGTCGTTTTTGGTACGGTTGAATCAGATCCTAGCACCCCTTATTACCTCTCTTTAACTAGTGATGCTGAGGGGAATATCAACGCACTTGGTGAAATCCCTGCCCGTTATGTCCAATCGAGTAATAATCTTCAGGATGTGACTGATCAGAAGTCAACGACACTATTAAATCAGCTTGTTAATGATTTTATGCATAGTCCTGATGGCACTACCGATGGGACAAATAGTCCTGGCCTTGATATCGGAAATGGTGATGAGTCATCATTTACAGTTTACACAGGCGATTTAACGAAGCGTGATACGAGTAGGTTAAACGCTTTATTGAATCAGGCCCATCATGCTTTAGCTATGCCAAGCAGTTATACAGCCGGTCTGGATGCCTTACAAGCTGCGGTTTATGATGCTGATGCCGTGCTAAATGACAAGCAAATGAGTCAAGATGGCATTGATCTTGTCAGTGATGAGGTCGATCAAGCGCTTAATGGCGGCGATTTAGTACGCGACATGAAATATGTGTCCGGTAAAAAAGCTAAGTCACCTAAGCGTAGGACTCGTAAAGCGCCAGCACGCAAGGTGACTCACAAGCGTCGTAAACCAGCACCTAAAAAGAAACATAAAAAGGTTGTTAAGAAAGTAGCTAAAAGACGTGCGCGTTCAAAACGGTCATCCCGCAAAGTCGTCAAAAAGGCTAAGAAATCCAAGAAAGTAACCCACAAGGCGAAGAAACATATCAAAGTCAAGCGTCATAAGTAATAAGAATAATATTAAACAAAAACCTAACCGGTAATAACTGGCTAGGTTTTTGTTTACATTGTAATGACTACTTTTCCAATCATCTGGTTCGTTTCAACTAGCTGATGAGCGGCTTTGAGATTGCTGACATTAATCGGCGTTAAAGTCTGGGTTAGTGTACTCTTAATCGTGCCCTCATCTAATAAAGTTGCAATGCGCTCCAAAATATCATGCTGACTAATCATATCTGGCGTGTGATAAAAGGACTTCGTATACATCCATTCCCAAGCAAATTTAGCCCGCTTTTGGGTTAGCTGACGTAGGTTGATGGGACGCTTGTTTTCAGTAATCGCAGCAATCCGACCACTAGGAACAATGAGTTCAGCAATCTCATTCCAGTGACCATCAAGATCACTTAAGTTTAAAATGTAATCAACATACTGATAACCCAATGCTCTAACTGCGGTGATTAAATCTTGACGGTGGTTAACCGTTTGGTCGGCGCCATGTGCAATCACCCATTTAATGGTCTCTGGTCTTGAAGCACTTGCAATGACCTGTAGCCCAGCCCAATGTGCGAGTTGGGTGGCAATTGATCCAACGCCGCCAGCACCATTAATAATTAAGATGGTCTTGGTGTGATTCTGAGGGGTGTTCGGTTTAATCTCTAATTGCTCAAAGAGTGCTTCCCAGGCAGTTAATGTTGTAAGCGTCATGGCAGCACTTTGGGCGATTGTTAGCTGCTGTGGTGCATGTTCGGTAATGCGTTCATCGACGAGCTGATAGTCACTATTACTACCGGGGCGCTTAAAGGATCCGGCGTAAAAGACGCGGGCACCAGGCTTAAATAATGTGACCTTGTGACCAGTCGCAATGACAGTTCCCACCGCATCCCAGCCAATCACCTTTGGTTGCTTGAGGGTACCGCGTCCGTGACCACGAATGCCCACATCGACTGGATTAACGGCCACCGCTGCAATTTTAACTAGTAAATCATGTCCGCGTGCCTCCGGCCGATCCGCCTCAAATTCAAATAAACTATTTTTTGCTGTAATTGGCAAATGCTGCGTAAAACCAATTGCTTTCATTTTTTCTGTCATGTTATTGACCTCCTCTGATGGTTCAATCTTAAGGGGTATCATTTAATTGGACAATAATGTAAATTAAGTTACTAGGAACAAATGGAGGAGTATACGATGAAACGTCACATTTATGATTGTCGGCCTGGATGTCCAGTGGCTAGCACCTTACAGATTATTTCGGTAAAGTGGAAGGCTGTCATTTTATACCAATTAATGCAGCAACCACTAGCGCACTTCGGTGAGTTGCAAAGGCAAATGCCGGCATGTTCCCGGCGGATGTTGGCACTACAATTAAAAGAATTGGAGCAAGATGGCGTGATTCAAAAACAGGTTTATCCAGGCTTACCACCCAAGACGGACTATCAGTTAACTGCCTTTGGGGCAACTTTGATCCCGGTGATTCTTAGCATGGAAGCTTGGGGCAATGCTTATAATGCCCGCGAGCAAAAAAATACTGCCAATTAATGGCAGTATTAGTCGTTAATCAAGTTGATTATTAATGGCGTTGACGAGTTCAGTGGGGTTGGCCACACCCAAAATGAGGCGTGTGTATTTTTCATCCTTTAGCTGAATAACGACCGCTTGATCGCTCATTTTGACATTGAAGAAACTTTCTTCGCCGACTTTAAAGAAACTTCCGGTCCAGTAGCCGGGAACTGCAGTTCCGGGGAGCCTTAAACCCTTGCTTTCCTTTAAGATGCCATTATCGATAGAGGCCCCTAATACATGTGCGAGGGGAACTGCAATTTTTGTTTTGAGCGCGGTGATTTTGGTCAGCCCTTGGGGGATGACCACTAACTTATCGGCGGTAAGTGTGACTTTATTTTCCATGGTTTACTCCTTCATCAATCAATTGACCTTGCGCTAAAACAGCGCGGCCAATTTCTTCAGCGATATTTTCTGTCTGTTGTGCTTGATACCAATCGTGAACCAGCTGGGCCACCTTTTGATTTGTCGACGTGACTTCTAGCATAGCGACAATCAATAAGCCCCATTTCGCAGGGCTGTCGGTCGCTACACTCCGTTTTAAGGCAGCGATAAACATGCCTTGCTTACTACCAAAAGTCGCATACAGGCTCCCACGTAGTAAACCCGTACACTTCACGAGGTCATCTACTGATGTCCCGTTATAGCCCTGACTAATAAATAGTTGACCAATCTGCTCAAGCACAATGTCGGTATTAAAACTCTTTTTTCGTCCCATGGCTGTATTTTAGCCTTTATTTGACCAATCAGTCAAATAAAAAATAATACTTTTTGAGTGATGACGTCACGCATGATGCGTTTCTTGCGGTAAGCTAGGGGCAAATCATTTTTTATCGTATCAAGAAAGTGGGTTTTAGGATGGCGATTGATTATCATTTATTAGCAGCTCAAGCACATGCGCTGGTCGCAAATGAACCAGATTGGATTGCGAATGCGGCCAATTTGTCCGCATTATTGTTTCAAGTATTGCCGGATGTTAATTTTGCCGGCTTTTATCGGTATGAAAATAGTGAGTTAATCCTTGGTCCTTTCCAAGGTCGGCCTGCTTGTGTGCACATTGCCTTAGACCATGGTGTCTGCGGGATTGCTGCCCAAACCCGTCAACCTTTACTGGTGCCAGATGTACACGCTTTTGCCGGCCATATTGCGCGTGATCAAGCGTCACGTTCCGAATTAGTCCTGCCTATTTTGCGCGATCACCACCTGTTAGGAGTGCTCGATTTAGATAGTCCTAAGCCTGCTCGCTTTAGTCAAAGTGATCAGCAGGAATTGATGGCAGTCTTACGGGCAGTGGGGGCTGATTAAAGCAAGTGGTGTTTTGCCATTTTTGATAACAAGCGTTATAATGTGAATAACGGACTAAAGCTTATGAATTGTTAACACTTTTTAATTTACAAAGTGGACCATGGGTTTTAACCTAGAAATTAATAGTTGTTAAGCGATTATTTTTAAAAGGGGATTGTAATGAAGAATTATCTTTCTGAATTGATTGGGACTTTTGTCCTAGTATTTGTCGGGACTGCTGCTGTGACCATTGGTCATGCAGAAGTATTAGGCATCGCATTAGCGTTTGGGTTAGCTGTTACGGTGATGGCTTATTCAGTTGGTGCCATTTCTGGTGGTCACTTTAATCCAGCAGTCACATTTGCAATGTGGTTGAACAAACGGATTAGTGCTAAAACGGCCATTTCTTATGTTGTTAGTCAGTTTATCGGCGCGATTTTAGCTTCTGGCCTCGTTAAGTTTCTCTTGAGTGCCCAAGGTGCTGCGACTAGTAACCTGGGTCAAACTGACTTCCCGAAGTTATCAGTCCCAGCTGCAATTATCACTGAGGTCATTGCGACTTTCTTGTTTGTCTTGGTGATCTTGCTTGTGACGAGTGTTAAATATGGCAATGCTAACTTTGCTGGTTTAATCATTGGGTTGACATTAACTTTAATGATTATTGCTACGATTAACTTAACCGGTGCTTCACTTAATCCAGCTCGTAGCTTTGGCCCAGCCATCTTCGCCGGTGGTAGTGCTTTAGCTCATTATTGGTTATACCTGGTTGCACCACTTGTTGGCGCTGGTTTAGCTGCCTTCTTAGGCCGTGCGTTAGGTAGTGAAAGCAAATAAAACGTTCATAGTAATGTTTTCTAAAAAGTTACTTGCCGCTGGTGAGTAGCTTTTTTTGTTTACCAGCGCGGAAAATTGAGTTGACGCTTACTAGTTAAAGTCGTTATGATATAGCCACGATAGTTAGAAAGAAGGCTGTTCATGAGCCTAAACACGCCCATCATCTTTTGCTTGGCGTTATTAGCCTTTACTTTTTTAGGATTAGTCGGTGTGCTATTACAAGACAGGCGGACTTTAGCCGCAGGGATGTTTGCGACGGCTACCTTGTTTGCAGTAGGCCTATTAACCACAGTCTTATTATTACAATACACGGATCACTTGCATGCCCATCGCAATTTGATGATTCGACTCTTGATTTTATTGTTTTTAGCCTTTATGTTCCTGATGCTACTGATTTTTGTATGCGTCATTATTATGTTTGTCTGGAACGGCATTAAACTGATTCGGCATGAAGGGTTGCGGCCCAGCAATTGGCTGGCACTGATACTAGGGCTATTGTTATTCTTCTTTCCGGTCATCAATCTGTGGCTCGTGCCACATGTATCGCATCGGCTGATGTATCGCTATCTGTATCAATTTGCGTTGCTTTGTGTGGGGTGGCTAGTCTTTATCTTCTTGATGTATTTCTTGACCGCATTAATTAATTTGGTTAATTTGAGGCGAGTGCGACTTGATTACATTGTGGTCCTTGGTGCGGGGCTCATTGGCGAACAAGTGACGCCACTCCTGGCTGCCCGAGTTCGCAAAGGAATTAAAATTTATCGCAAATATCCGGGTTCAAAATTAATCCTCTCTGGCGGGCAGGGGCCTAATGAAGTGATTGCTGAAGCTTATGCCATGGCTAACTATGCCCAGGCCCGAGGTGTCCCCGCATCCGACTTACTCTTAGAGACAGAATCACGCACCACTCATGAGAATTTGCTTTTTTCAGCCAAGCTGATGCGGCCTGGTGCCAGCTTTGCCTTAGTGACGAGTTCGTATCATGTTTATCGCGCGCTCGTTTTGGCAAAGCGCTTAGGCTTAGAGTGTATTGGCTATGGCTCCAAGACGAAGTGGTACTTTACCTTGAATGCCTTTTTACGTGAGTTTGTCGCTTATCTGACGATTACTTGGAAGTTGCAATGCGGGATGATTTTGTTAAATGGTCTGCTTATCTGGCTGGAAATTTTGGTGACTTTTCCGCACTAACTTTTGCGATAATTATGAGCAAACTAAAAGACCCTGACGCTTTCAGGGTCTTTTTTGATACACTTAAAAGTGAACTAATTGTTCATCATGAAGACTTTGATCAAGCCCTACCTGTTCGGTCTGAGCCGTGACGCGCATCGGAATCACGAGCGCTAACAGCTTGGTGATGATTGCCGTCATTAGCCACGTGAAGCCAACTGTAAAGGCAGTTGCGAGTAATTGAATGGCTAATTGATGCCAGTTTCCGCTATAAAAGAGCCCTTGTTGGGTGGCAAACAGCCCAGTGGCAATTGATCCCCAAATCCCACTCATGCCATGACAACCGAAAACGTCCAAGGCATCATCGATTTTAAAGTAAGGCTTGAGATAACGAATATAACTAAAACTGACCAAACTGGCACCTAGGCCAATTCCAATGGCGCCAGCCACGTCCACGTAGCCGGCAGCTGGTGTGATAGCTACTAGACCACAAACTGCGCCGGTACATGCGCCTAGTAAGGTAACTTTTTTCGTGGTAAGATACTCCAGTAACAGCCAACTCAGTAAGGCAAAACTGGCTGATACCGTGGTCGTAATCGTTGCGAGCACGGCTGCATTATTGAGTGCTAGGGCACTGCCAGCATTGAAACCATACCAACCTAACCATAAAAGGGTGGTTCCCAGTAATACAGCTGCTAAATTGGCATGGCTTGTTTGTGGTTGTTTGCGTGCCCCAAGTCCAGTTGCTAGAACGAGGGCCGTGATACCGGCATTAATATGGACAACTGTCCCACCGGCAAAATCTAGTGTCCCTAAATCAGTTAAAAAACCGCCACCCCAGACGAGGTGAACGAGTGGATAGTAAACGAGTAGCGACCAACACGTGATAAAGGTAACGAGATAGCCGAAACGCATCCTACCGACAATAGCGCCTACGAATAAGGCGGGGGTAATGATGGCAAACATCATTTGAAAGAGCGAGAATAGTGGTACGGGTAATTTAGTTACGGTTAAGGCGGTTAGTGGGATGCCGTGCATCAGGACATGGTTTAAGTTACCGATAAGTTGATGGGCGCCGCCTGAGAAACTTAAACTATAACCGCAAATTAGCCATAAGGCGACGCTTAAGCCACATGGCAGCAGTACTGTGAGCATAGTGTTAACACTATTACGCCTTGACACCTGACCACCGTAAAAGAGGGCGAGTCCTGGTGTCATAATCAAAACTAAAATACTAGCGACAATAATGAACAAAGTATTAATGGTATTCATGATGACCTTTCAGCTAAAACAAGTAATTTCAATTGGAAATATCATATACCAATTTTTAAATAACGACAATAGATTTTTTAAATATGCTTGATTATCAGCGGAAACAGCCATGATAATATTAAACATTGACTAGACCAATTTTTAAATTGGTGGAGGAAAACAAACATGATTGGATTTTCAATTTATCTTGACCATGAATTAACCGCTGCAGATCATGATTATATGTTGCGGATGCGTAATGCTGGATTTAGCGGGGTCTTTACTTCGTTATGCCCAGAAGTGGCACCGGCAGAGTTATTAGCACGACTGCAAGAATTAACGAAGTGGTGTAGCGATTTAGGATTGACTTGTTTGACCGATGTCAGTGCTGCCGCTTTAGCGCGCTTAGGCATTGCTACCAATGATCGGGATGCGCTGGCTGCTTTACACGTTACCAGCTTTCGCTTAGGCGCTGATTTTAGCTTGCCGGAAATTGCTGAACTATCAGCGCAATTTGTCCTTTATCTCAATGCGAACTTGATGACTAGTACCCATTTAGATGAATTAAAGTCGTATTCGGCTAATTTAGCGAATATTGCAGTCGCTCATGAAGCTTATCCGCGCCCAGCAACTGGTCTTGATACTGAGTGGTTTTTGCGTCAAAATGCGTGGCTTAAGCAGGCGGGGCTAAAAGTGCTCGCCTTCGTAGCTGGTGACGGTTGCTTATCAGGTCCTTTAAAACAGGGCCTGCCAACCCTTGAGCAAGATCGATATCGTAATCCCTTAGCTGAGATTCTTGGCATGAAGGCAATGGGCTTAGCTGAGATTTATATTGCCGATTGCCGCTTAAGTGAGGCTAGCTTGGCACAACTAGAATATTATCAAAAGCAACATGGCTTTTTATTACACTTGGAGCAAGCAGTGCCAGCGCTGAGTGAGGCAGCTTGGCATCAGCGTAGTGATGTGGCTCGTGATGTAGTGCGGTTGGCAGAGGGTCCCAGCCGTCAGCTTGAACTAACTGGACCAGTGCTAGCACGCTCAATTGGTGCCATTACGCTAGATCAAGGACCAGCAGCCCCACTGCCAGGTGAACTCGAGATTATGAAAGTCGCTTGGCCAGCAGTCGCTGGGGTGGTAACAGTTGCCCAAGTGAGTGCTTATGATTTGTCACTTTTAGGATTAATTGGGGCGAGCGCGCCAATCAAATTCGCGACAAATAAAAACAGTTAGTCGTAACTAGCTGTTTTTTTATTTGGTTTAATTTAAACTGTTTTGGGCCAGTTGGGTGTGGCGTAAGCCAGGAAGCAATTGCAAAACTAGGCAACTGATGAGATACATCCCAGCTAGGCAAGCCATCGTGATGCTTAGGTTGTAGTGATCCATGAGCCAGCCAATGGCTACAGAAGAGAAACCACCAATGGCACGGCCGACATTCATAATCAGGCTGTTGGCTGTTGCTCGAATTTCCGTTGGGTAGCGCAGACTGATGACTGCACCGTAACCGCCGAACATCCCGTTCGAGAAGAAGCCAATCAATGCACCAGCTAGGATGAGACCAAGCGTCGATTTGACAATCAGGATGATGAACATCACACTCGCACTACCAAGTAAGAAGAGCGTAAAGGCAACCCTTGCCCCCATACGATCAAGTAGCGTGCCAAAGACGACCATCCCCAGACTCATCCCCAAAATGGTCGCAATCATCCAAAGCGATGAACCTGCAACGGATAAACCTTGGCGCTGTTGCACAATGGTTGGTAGCCAGTTCATCAGGCCAAAGTAACCCGAAATTTGCACAATTGTCATCAGCATTAAGCCGGTCGTTTGCCAAGCCACTTGAGGCGTGATAAACAGTTGCCGAATTGAAACACGCTGGTTAGTTTTTTTTGTGTGCTGCTTGGCAGCTAGGAACGCAGGGCTTTCTTTTACATGGCGCCGAATAAAGAATGTCAGTATTACTGGCAAGACACCAATCAGGAAGAGGGCATTCCAGCCGAATCTCGGGATAATCAAAGCTGCCGTTAAGGCGGCTACGATTGCTCCCACTTGACCACCGATGGCAGCCACACTGGAAAGTCGGCCGATTTGATGTTGGTCAAAGTTCTCAGCAATTAAGGCAATGCCGACGCCATACTCACCACCCGCACCGACTCCGGCAATGAAACGGAACAGATAAACGAGTGAGAGCTGATGTGCAAAAAACATGGCTGCCGTACCGAAGGCAAAAATAAAGATCGTGTAACTAAACGCTTTTACACGACCCAGCTTGTCCCCAATCAGGCCGAAAATTAAGCCCCCGACTAACATGCCAAGGTTGGTCATTGATCCGATCCAGCCTGCAGCAGCGCCAGATAGATGTAGACTTGCTATCATGGGCGCGAGTGCAAAACTCAAAAACATGATGTCCATATTTTCTAGGGTGAACCCTGATGCTGTTGATGCCATGACCCATTTCTGGTCAGACGTCATCGCACGAAATAAACCGCTTGATTGGTGCATATTTAATTGTCCTTTCAAAATTGTAGCTCACAGGCTACCTCTTATTTTGGATACCAGTTGGCATTTTCTCACATTTAATGACAAGTGACAAGGAAGATTGTCAGAAAAATGACCTAAAGGGCTGGCATAAATCCTAAATATCTCTATAATAAGGACAGATATCAAGCAGGTCTCATGATAAGTTTTCTGCCGAACCGGTGGAAGGCTTTTTTCGTTGTTTAGGAAGGTAAGTTATGACTAAACGTGACTTAAGTTATTTGATGTTTGCTTTATTCTTAGGCAACGTCATGACGGGACTGGATAGTACGGTCATTAATACGGCGATTCCAGCGATTGTAGCGGCGCTTCATGGCATTGAATTCATGGGTTGGATTGTTGCGGTCTTTTTGTTAGGGATGTCGGTTTCAATTCCCTTGTGGACAAAAATTGGTGAGCGGATTGGTAATAAAAAAGCCTATGAAATTTCAGTCGTCTTATTTATTCTGGGCTCATTATTTCAAGGACTCGCTGGTAACATCTATTTCTTCTTGTTATCACGCTTCTTAATGGGACTTGGTGCTGGCGGGATGGGCTCACTCCCGTACATTATTGTTGGTTATGTCATTGCCAACATTAAACAGCGTACCAAAATGCTAGGGGTTTTAACGGCCGGTTTTAATGGTGCCGCGATTTTGGGGCCGCTAGTCGGGGGAACGATTATTGATAGTCTGTCCTGGCACTGGGTATTCTTTATTAATATCCCAATTGGATTGATTGCGATTGTCATTGCAGCAATCTTCTATCATCCACAACTTGAACCTTCTGCTGCCGAATTTGATTGGTTAGGTGCTAGCTACTTGGTCCTGGGCCTACTCTGCTTTTTACTTGGCATTCAGCTCATGGGGATTGCTAGCAGCTGGCTGGTGAGTGGCCTAATTGCTGCTAGCTTCGTAGCCATGATTTGTTTCATTTGGACGGAGCGTCAGGCAGTTAATCCTGTCTTGCCGTTAACCATTTTAAAAAATCAGGCGCTCAATGGTGACTTCTTGATTTTTGCGACGACTTGGGGCGCCTTCTTAGCGGTTAATACTTATTTGCCGACTTGGGCGCAAGCACTGCTCGGGTTATCAGCCCTAATGGGCGGCATGGCGTTGATTCCCAACTCAATTGTTAACATCATTGCCAGTCAATCGGTTTCTAGTTTGCAAGAAAAAATTTCAACTTTTGCGCTCGTTTCGTGGGGGATTGGCTCGATGGCGATTTCGGCGCTTGGGATGTTTTTCCTAACGGTCCACAGTCCGCTATGGCAATTGGTGTTCTTGTGTAGTTTCTCAGGGATTGGCGTTGGTTTTATCTTCGTTGGCTTACAAGTTAAGGTGCAGATTGATGCTGGGCAAAAAGCCATGGCAGCAGCCACGTCAACCTCTTACCTTATTCGCATTTTGGCGCAAACCTTGATGGCAGCCATTTATGGGGTGATCATGAACTTTGCTTTGGAAAATGGCGTCCGGGGTCAGAATCAAATTAGTCTTAACATGATGAATAAATTGTCTGACGCTGCAACCGCCAAAACATTGCCACAATCTTTGTTACCAGCAATGCGGGCGATTTTTCATAATGGGATTCAGCATATTATGCTGGTTTCCTGTCTTTTGCTAGTGTTAGCAGCCAGTTTTAATTATTACTATAATGTTCATTTGAACCGCAAAGCGAAAACTAGCCAAGCGCCAGTTCAATCGTTATAATGCAACTAGTAGCATGATAATTTAGAAAGCTGGGGCAAGCGGACATGGCTAAACAAAGCGCAACTGACACAGCGATTTTTGCTGGTGGGTGTTTCTGGTGTATGGTAGAACCCTTTGATACACAGCCGGGGATTATTCGGGTCGAGTCTGGATATACGGGTGGTCACGTGCCCAATCCAACTTATGAAGAGGTTTGCACAGAGCAAACAGGGCATACTGAAGCGGTTAAAATTACGTTTGATCCTAGCAAAATTTCTTATGCGGAATTGGTCGAAATTTATTGGCGCCAGACGGATCCAACCGATGCGATGGGGCAGTTTCAAGATCGTGGGCCGAGTTATCGCCCTGTAATTTTTGTCAAAGATGAAACCCAGCGACAAATTGCGTTGACCTCGCGTACCGCGCTGGCTAATAGTGGTCGCTTTGATGAACCGATTGTGACCCAAATTGAACCGGCCAAGCCATTTTATCTCGCGGAAGATTATCATCAAGGCTTTTATCGAAAGCAGCCGGCGCGCCACGAGCTAGAGATCAGCGGCGGGCGGCATCAATTTATTGCTAAACATTGGCAACATTAATTTAGCCATTAAAAAAGCACCTGACCAATCGTCAGGTGCTTTTGTTTGTTAACTAGGTTTAGTTTTGAGCTTTTTTTGCGTCAAGAGCGACGTCACTAGCTGCCCGTTTGGGTAGTAACCAGTTAGCGAGCATCCCAAAGATGGTGGATAAGGCAACACTGGTTAATTGGAAATCGCGAATCTGTAAGTAGGCCCCACCAATCCCAATCACGAGAATGATTGAAGCAATTAACATGTTGCGCTTTTCTGAGAAGTCAATCTGATGATCAACTAGAATCTTCAGCCCATTAGCGGCAATCGTACCGAACAGTAAGAAGGAAATACCACCAATAACTGGAGTGGGAATCGACTGGATCAGTGCTGAAACTTTGCCAATAAAGCTGAAGAGAATCGCAAAGCACGCCGCACCAGCTAATACCCACACGGAGTGGACTTTGGTCATGGCTAGCACCCCAATGTTTTCACCATAAGAGGTGGTTGGTGGCCCACCAATAAAGCCAGCAACAATCGTGGAGAGACCATCACCTAGCATGGTGCGATGAAGCCCGGGATCTTTAAAGAAGTCTCGCTTAGTCAGTGAATCAATGACCATAATATGGCCCATATGTTCCGTCATGGTGACAAAGGCAATTGGTGCCATCGTTAGAATCGCTGCAGGATACCATTTGAAAGAATAGCTCAGCCCTAGCACTTCAAAAGATGGGATTGAAATCCAACTGGCTTTTAGGACCGGCGTAAAATTGACAATTCCTAGTAAACAAGCCAATAGATAACCGCAAATTAGGCCAAGCATAATCGCAATTAGGCTAGCAAAACCTTTAAAGTACATTTGGAAAATGAGCGTTGCCAGTAATGTAAAAATTGCGACCGCAAAGTAATTTAAATCATAGTGCGTGCCATGCATCATGGCGTCATTAGAAGCTGTAGCGGCAAGCGACAGTCCAATCACCATAACGATGGGACCGACCACAATTGGCGGTAGTACCTTGCTCACCCAAGCGGAGCCGACCTTGTGAATAATGAAGGCCACAATCACATAGACAAGCCCTGAAGCAATCGCCCCTTGGGCAATTGCCGGATAGCCGTCGGTTTTCATCAGGGCCTGCATGGTGGCAATAAAGGCAAAACTTGAGCCTAAATAGGCTGGAATTTTGAATTTAGTACAGATCATGTGGACTAAGGTCCCCACGCCTGATGCCATTAAGGCAATACTCGGGTTGATCCCCACTAAAATTGGCACTAGAACGGTAGAACCGAACATTGCAAACATATGCTGCAGGGACAGCAGGATGCCTTCACCTAACGGCGGTTTTTCGTAGACGTCGAAAATCGCATCGTCGTTGTGAAAATTTGATTGACTCATGACTAACTCCTCTCATCATGGGATGACTGAAGAAAAAAAGACTATCAGGATCGGCTCCTAGTAGTCTCTGCAGATGCTAATTAAGATTAGCGTAGCTTCGATTTCCTTCCCAGCCTCACGGGACTATTTTAAAGGTCATCACATATTTAGCACTAAAGTACTCGTTTTTGGATGAATTGTCAATGCTTAGGTAGGTGCTTCATGACGTTGCTGCGAAATAGTAGTAGATTGATGACGACCATCAGCCCAGTTAGTAGAAAAACGCTACTATAGTTGAAAGCACCAGAAATGGTTGATCCCAGCAGTGGACCGGCAATATTACCAATACACATCGCAGATTGGTTCCAAGAAAACAGGCGCCCAGTTAGCTGCTCCGGGGCGTTCTTGCTCAATAAAGTTTGCACTTGTGGAAATAAACAGGCATCGCTAAAACCAATGAGAAAACGTAAACTCCCCAATTGGTAAACATTTTGTACCAAAGCAGTTGCAAAGAAAAGCACGCTGGCAGCGATGAAACCGGATAGGATGATTTTTTGGGTCCCAACTTCATCGCCTAAGGCACCTAGCCGTGATGCGACTAAAAAGTTGGAAATGCCAGGAAGCGCTGCGACTAGGCCCGCAATCAGGACAATGTTACCAGTGTGGTGCATCAGTTCGCGGACAAAGAGCGACACGATAGGGTTGATTGAGCTATTAGCGGCTTGAATAATCAGGGTGGTGAGCAGCAAGCCAGCAATGAGTTGGGGTGAGCGCAGCTGCTGCACTACCGTTTGAAAGCTGGGGGTGTCAGCTTTACTAATTGGCTTGAAGCCTTCTTCGTGGACGTAACGCAACGTTAACAAGAAGCTAATAAAGAGCAAACCACCAGTGACGAAAAATGTGAAACGGTAGCCCAGAAATGACGCAATAAAGCCGCCTAAAAAGGGTCCCAGTAGCGTGCCAGCCGTCACACTGGAAGCCATGAAACCTAAGGCTTGGCCGGCATGTTGTTTCGGCGTTTCAGTGGCAATCAGCGCATTACAATTAGAAATAAAGCCGGAAAAGAATCCTTGCAAGAGCCGCAAGACGAGTAATTGCCAGACATTGTTCACGGCACCCATGAGTGATAACACAATGGCCATTCCCAGTCCTGCACGCAAAATCATCGGGCGGCGGCCGTAGCGGTCAGCGAGTTTTCCCCACCAAGGAGAAACGAGGGCTGAGACGACGAACATGCTCGCATAAATGAGCCCAGACCAAAAATTGAGTAATTGATGGTTGAAATGCCCTAGCGTTTCAATATAGAGCGCTAAAAAGGGCATAAACTCTGAAAAGGCAAGTCCGGCAATAAAGACCGCTAGGGCTAAAAAATGAATATTACGTTTCCAAATTGGTTTTTGTGGTTCCATACAGTTGTGCCTCCAGTCACAGTGCTTCTATTTTACGCTATTTTGGGTGTTGCTGGTTTTCGAACGAATTTTCCCCTATCAAGTTAATTTTTTGCTATAATGGCTAAGTAACTAAATAATTACGTGTTAAGTCACTAGGGGTGCTAGTAGCTGAGAAATACCCTTTGAACCTGAACAAGATAATTCTTGCGAGAGGAAAGTGCCATTATCAAAGCTTTTTTGGACTTCTTCTGACTTTATGCATAGAGGGAGTTTTTTTTATGTTTGTACGTTCATCAAAATGGCATGTTAAGTCGATTATTTTGATTGCACTGATTGGGATTATCATGGGTGTGATCTATGCCTATGGTTTTAACAGTGCTTATAATGCCATTAAGTTGCTACTCACGCCAACTGGTTTTGCGCCAGCAGTTGACACCATCTTTTCAGGTTTATGGTATATGGCAGCGCCACTGGCAATCTACTTTGTGCCAACCATTGGTTCAGGTACGATTGGCGAATTGCTAGCCTCCATTGTTGAAGCTGCCATGGGCGGTCAGTGGGGTGCTGCCACGCTTATTTCTGGGATCTGCCAAGGTTTACCAAATGAGATTGGTTTCTTTCCTAAGAAGGAACGCTACCAACGCTTCTCTTGGACCAGCGTGTTAATTGGGGCCGTTGGGGCTCACTTTGGTGGCTTCTTCTCATCTTACTTCATGTATGGTTGGGGCCAATATAAATTGAGCTTGCAACTGGTGATGTTTTTCACCGGACTCGTTTCATCACTCCTCTTTGATGGGGTACTGATTAAATTGGTCACCGAGTTGTTTGAAAAGAGCCTGAAACCGCGTGTTGAAGACTAATCAGACGAATAAAAGGACACCTACTAGTGAGGCGTCCTTTTTTTGTTGGTTAAAAAGCGGTATGTCAGTTGTCTTCGTCCTGATTATGGTCAAGAATGGACCGCACTTTAGTTGTGAGCATATCAATGGCAACATTATTAGCGCCACCTTCAGGGACAATAATATCAGCATAACGTTTAGTCGGCTCAATGAACTGATGGTACATCGGCTTAACAGTGGCCAAGTACTGTTTAATCACTGAGTCAAGCGAGCGCCCACGTTCCTTGAGGTCACGGGTTAAACGCCGAATGAAGCGAATATCATCATCGGTATCGACGTAAATTTTGATATCCATGAGGCCACGTAGTTCTTCATTAGCTAAAACCAGAATGCCTTCTAGGATAATAATATCTGCTGGATCGACATGAATCGTCTGGTCGCTACGATTGTGCTGTGTAAAATCGTAGATGGGCATTTCAATTGCCTGCCGATGAACCAATTGATCAATTTGATGCACCAATAATGGGGTATCAAATGCGTCAGGATGGTCATAGTTGATTTGCTGACGGGCTGACATTGGCATAGCATCATTAGCCCGATAATAGGCATCTTGGGTAATCATAATCACATGATCGTTATCATGAATTTGGGCCGCAATTTCATGGGCAATCGTGGTTTTCCCTGATCCGGAGCCGCCGGTAATGCCGATAATAACTGGCTGTTTGAGTTTCGACATGTTCTTCTCCTTATTACACCAACAGTTATTTTACTTTAGTTTGAGCAGAATACCAATATTTAGCGGTAAAATAGGAATAAGTTTTCAAGGCGAATGGGTTTAGGGAACACATCGCCGGAGTTGATTGAATGAGCTAGGAGGAAGTGGCATGGATCAAACAGCGTGGTTAAAAGCACAAACAATTGAGGTAGCTAGTCCAGCACTAGACCACTTTACCGATGATTTTTATGGTGATTTTTATGACTTCTTTACGAATTGGATTCGGTTCAAAACCATTACGCAGCAATTGACACCACATGAATTTGTGTTATTTCTCAATGTGCAGCAGCCAGTTGATGGCTTAGCGCATTATAGCTATCAGCTGAGTTTTGATCCGCAATTATACTTTTTGCCACAAGCTTCGCATTTGAGTTTTCAGGCCTTGCTAGCACAAAGCGGCCAGTCTGAATTACGACCGGCTTTATATCAAGCTGCCAATCAGCAGCTGATGGCAGATTTAGCGACCACCTTAAAGGGAAAAGATGAGGGCGAGCGTATTCAGCATTTTAATCAAGTACTCGCGCAATTGTATGCGCAGTTGCAGCTTGATCAAACGAAGATTTATTACCGTTTAACTTAACCCAGCAGGAGGGCGGTTGACAGGAGTATTTAGGAAAGTTGAGCAGTCAGTACCGTTTGACCGATAGGATTTGCTATAATGAGGGCAGGATTTATTAGAGGAGCTAAGAGAGATGCAAAAGATTGTAGTGATTGGTTCTAGCAATGTGGATACCACCCTTCATGTGGCTAATTTTCCCAAACCGGGTGAGACGATTAATGCCAAAAAGGTTACCACAGCTGGTGGTGGCAAAGGTGCTAATCAGGCGATTGCAGCTGCTAAAAGTGGGGCCGAAACTTATTTCATCAGCCGAATTGGTGAAGATGCTGATGGTGAGTTTATGCTCAGACAACTCCGGGCATGCGGTGTGAATACCGAATATGTGCAGACGACGCCGCGAACGAATACGGGTCATGCGTATATTAACTTGGATGCGAGTGGTCAAAATAATATTGTGCTTGATCATGGCGCCAACTACAGCTTAACTGAAGCTGATGTTACAGCAGCGCAAGACGTTATTGTAGCTGCCGATGTGGTGCTAGCGCAATTTGAAATTCCGCTAGCAGTCACCTTAGCAGCATTTAAGATTGCTAAAGCGGCTGGCAAAGTGACCATGTTAAATCCAGCGCCAGCTGAGCGGAAGATTCCGGCTGAGCTACTAGCAGTCGCCGATTTTATTACACCTAATGAGACTGAAGCTGCGGCCATTACTGGGGTGGAAATTAGTGATGAAGCTTCGCTGGCAAAAAGTTGTCAAGCCTTGCAGGAATCGGGCGTCGCCAATGTCCTAATTACCAATGGTGCACGTGGTAGTTATTTCTCAGTTCAAGGACAACAGGCATTTGTGCCAGCCTTTAAAGTGGCCGTCGTGGATACGACTGGCGCTGGCGATACCTTCTTGGGGTATTTAGCTGGGCACTTAGATGCTGACTTTGGGAATATGAAAGAGGCAGCAATCATTGCTAGCAGAGCAGCATCAATTGCTGTTCAGCGCTCTGGTGCACAGCCATCAATTCCTATGGCACAAGAAGTGGCTGAAGCCATGGGGGCTAAGCTATGACACAAGCTGAACTTAAAGCAGCGGCAGCGCAGCAAGCCGCGCAATTAGTGCAACCTAGTATGGTATTGGGGGTTGGAACGGGGTCAACTGTTGCCTATTTAATTGCTGCATTAGGCAAAAGACGGGCTACGGGCTTAACGTTGGCAGCCGTTGTGACGACTTCGAACCGGTCTAAAGAGCAGCTAGATGCCGTAGGCTTTAAAGTAAGTCCGCTCGCTGCCGTGGCACAGGTCGATCTAACCATTGATGGGAGTGATCGCGTTGCGCCAAATCTGGATGGGATTAAAGGCGGCGGTGGTGCGCTCACTTTGGAAAAGAACGTTGCTGTCAATTCTAAACGGGTTGTTTGGATTGTCGATGAGTCTAAAGTAGTACCGCGATTGGGCGGTTTTCCTTTGCCCGTTGAAGTGCTCCCAATTTCATGCGAGCAAAATTTCCGCCGGTTCGAGCAAGAAGGTTTGCAGCCGCAGTATCGCTTGACGCCAGCCGGCCAGCGCTATGTGACCCATTATGGCAACTATATTATTGATTTAGCAATTGATCCGATTCCGGCGCCACATGGGTTGGCTGCTTACCTTGATCAGCTGACTGGTGTCGTTGAGCACGGTTTGTTTTTAGACATCTGTGATGAGGTCATTATTGCGCATCGTGACGGTCAGATTGAAAGTCGTCAAAAATAACGTTTGTTGGTGAGCTTAGTCAGTTTCCTGAATTAACGTTCAGGAAACTTTTTCATGTAATCAAAAGTGAAAGGGGTCTCTATGACCAAAACACCCTTAATTATTAGTACTGATCCTGGTATCGATGACGCTGTGGCAATCACCATTGCGTTATTTGCCAAACAACTTGATGTGAAACTGCTTGTCCCCACTTGGGGGAATGTTTCCTTACCTAAAACACTCGCTAATACCCTAAAATTGTTAGCTTTTTTGGGTAAAACAGTTCCTGTAGTCCGTGGTGCTAGCCAACCACTGCTACGCTCAGCGATTAGTGCTGCTGATGTGCACGGTGAAAGCGGCCTGGCTGGTTTTGCTTTTCCAGCTGCTGCCACAGCTTGTTTGCGGCCAGGTCTTGCAGCGACTGCCATTCATGAAGTGGTTGCTGCCAGCAGAGAACCCGTTACCCTAATGCAGATTGGCCCGGCCACTGATTTTGCGCTGTATTTTAACCAGTATCCAGATGATTTGGCTCATATTAAGGAGCTCGTTATCATGGGTGGCGCCATCTCAGCTGGTAATTGGGGACCTTATGCTGAGTACAATGTCGCGGGTGATCCTGAAGCGGCCCAGATGGTCTTCAAGAGCGGGCTAAAAATTCGCGTTGCCCCCTTGGAATTAGGCCATCAAGCTTATGTGGACCAAACAGTATTGAAGCAGATTGATCAGACAGGCCGCGTGGGCCATATGATTGCGGCGCTGTTAACCAATTTGCATGACTGGAATACCAATCAGGGTGTGGAAATTTATGATGCTTTGGCAGCTGGGATGCTACTTAATCCTGACATGTATGAATTTAAGCCGGCCTTTGTTAATATTGAGACAAACCATGCTTACACTTACGGTGCTAGTGTGATGGACTTCGAGCATTTCTTTAAGCAGCAGCCGAATGCTGAAATTGGTGTGACGATTCATCGGACTGATTTTAGCAACTGGCTGCTAGCGACAATCGCCGCGATTCCGCAAGGACACTAACTCATGACTGATTTTGTTTATCGTCAACTGATGCATGACCTGAAACAGCAGATTTTGGCAGAAAAATTTCCGGGGATGCGGCTACCAGATGAGCGCAGTTTAGCAGAGACTTATCAAGTTAGCCGCTCTTCACTCAAACGTGCCTTACAGCTGCTAGCTGATCAAGGGATTGTGTTTAAAAAACGGGGCAGTGGGACCTTTATTAATCCCCTGTACCTTAAAAACCAGGCCCTTTTTCGTTACGAAGGCGCTAATTTAGGTCTGACAGACTCTTTTCAGGTACCAGGAAAAGCACAACGTATTGAACTACTCGATTTTCGGGTAATTCCAGCTAGCACTGAAATTGCTCAAGATTTATTTTTAACCGAAAACGACTTTGTTTATGCGTTTAGGCGGCTGCGACAGATTGATCAGCAACCCTTTTTAATTGAGCGTGGTTATGTCCCGATTAAATTAGTTCCTGAACTGACCGCTCATACTTTGCAAGGATCACTCTTTAACTATTTGCAAAGGTGCCAGAACAAGCCAGTGACACGCTCTTTCCTCAATATTACGGTTTCACCGTCTTCTGAGACCGACCAACAGCTATTAGGCATGAAGTCAGTGGAGCCAGTCGGGGTGATGGATGGGATCTTTTTTCTAGATGATGGAACTCCAATTGAAGTTTCAACGATGCGGGTTCATTATCAGTACATGCGGTTTAATACGTTTGTGAATCTTAATTAAGAGTAAACAAAAAGCGCTGAATTTCAGCGCTTTTTTAGTTGTTTTAATTAGTCGTTGCTCAAGGCATCAATAGGATTGAGCCCAGCAGCATGTCTAGCTGGTAGAAAGGCAGCCAGCAAGGCAATCACTAACGCAATTACATAAATGCCGACAGCGGCATTCGGTGTCACTTGTAAGAAATCATAAGCGGTAATTCGGCTCAGCATGCGGTTACCCAGCCCGGCTAAACCGTAGGTTAACAGCGTAGAGACGGTTGCACTAATGAGACCTAGTAACAACGATTCACTGGTAAAGAGGCGACGAATGTCACGTTTACTTTCACCTAAGGCCCGCAGAATTCCAATTTCTTTGGTCCGCTCGGCCACACTCATATACATGGTAACGATAATCATCAGTGCTGAGACCAGCAGTGAAATTGACGCAATGGCTTTTAGGATAACGGTAATCAGGCGCACATAGGTGTTAATGGTCTCAATCATGCTAGCGGCTGATAAAGCAGAATATTGTTTTTTGCCGCGTCGTTTAATGCTCGTAATCCGGTTAACCAATTTTTCAACATGGTCATATCGATCAGCGGTAACGGCCATGGCACTAGCAGCTAATGGTACGTTGGCTGCTTTAGCTGCCTGGCGCAAGCGCCCAGCGGTAATCGCATTGAAGCTCTGCCGAGTTGAGTAGGAAATGCCAGCAACTTTGGCATTAAATTTGACCGTTGTGGGTTTCCCTTGCTGATTGACGCCGCTATAAGAGAAATGAACAGTTTTTCCGAGTAAGTTGCGGTAACGCTTTTGTCCTAGGCTGTTAATGACGAGATTACGATCCAGTACCACTTCGCCAGCTTTAGGTGCACGTCCAGTTTTTATATCACTAGCGGAGTTACTCTTGGTCCAGCTAGTTAAATTGTCAATACTGCCTTGTTTGCGGCCATAAGTGACTTTGACATTGTTCAGATTATAAACGCGTTCAACACTGTTGACATGCTTGAAGGCCTTAATTTGGTTTAAATCGCTGGTTTTAAAGTCGGTGTGGTTGGCACTCTTACCTTCACCGGTTAGATTAAGCAGCTGCTGTCGCTGTCGCTCGGCTGCAGCTTGCGCCCGATTGGTGTTCGCACTAACTGGGACACGCCGAGAAACAATGATGGCTGTTGGGTTGGCTACTTTATTAATTTGCTGATTGACATAGCCACTCACGCCGGTTCCCAAACTGGTGAAGAGTAAAACGGCAATTAGGCCAATCGAGACACCAGCGACAATTAATGCGTTCTGACCCAAGTGATACTTGAAATGATTCCAAGCATTTTTGAGTGTTGCCAGATAACTGAGGTCACGTGAAGCTAATCGTTTGACGTCCTGCAGGGGATAAGCCGGTTTAATGCGTTCATCACCAGTAATCTTGCCGTCAGCTAGGCGGACAATGCGGGTACCGGCAGCCGCTACATGCTCGGAGTGGGTAACGGCGATGACCAGGCGGCCTTCTTGGGCAATCTGTTGCAATAACTTCAGGACTTCTTCGGTGTTTTGCGAATCGAGCGCGCCGGTTGGTTCATCCGCAATAATAATCTTAGGATCGGATGATAGCGCCCGGGCGATTGCCACTCGCTGCTTTTGACCACCAGAGAGCTGGTTGGGATATTTACGCATTTGATCTCCCAGTCCTATTTTAGTGAGTAAGGCGCGTGCTCGCTCATCTCTAGCTTTTGCGTTTAGCCGCGTCATATCAAGCGCCAATTTAACATTGTCAAGCACACTGAGATGACTGACTAAGTTGTAAGCCTGATAAATATAGCCGACCGTATCGCGGCGATAAGCATCTAGGAGGCGCTCTTGGTGATGATCAAGTCGTTCACCGTCTACCCGGACCTCACCGCTAAAATTGCGGTCCAGCCCACCAATGATGTTCATTAAGGTCGATTTACCGCCGCCGGATTCGCCTAAAATCGATACGAAGTTGCCCAGCTCAAATTTTAAGTTGATACCTTTTAGTACCGGAAAGGCGGTTGATCCTAGATAATAAGATTTATGTATGTCTGCTAATTCTAGATAAGCCATTTGCATCCCCAAGTCATTTGCTGATCATGATAACGGGTTCGTTTTAACGTCATGTTAACGGTGGGGTGACACTTTGTCAATTTAAATAGCTATCGCAGGACGAGGGAATGGTTGATGAAAAATTGGGACGAACCAATTTATTAAAAGATTGCAACCAATAATTGGGATGCGTTATACTAATATCAGTAAGCTGATTCATCAGAATAGTCATTAAAGGAGCAGATTAATATGACGATTGATTATGATTCACATCATTATTTGAAGCAAGTTGACGCTTATTGGCGTGCTGCCAACTACTTATCAGTGGGGCAGTTATTCTTAATGAAGAATCCCCTCTTAAAGACCCCATTAGTTGCTGAGGATGTTAAGCCGAAGCCAATCGGGCACTGGGGTACCATTGTGCCACAGAATTTCTTATATGCACATCTTAACCGGGTTATTAAAAAATATGATTTGAACATGTTTTATATTGAAGGTTCAGGACATGGCGGTCAGGTCATGGTTTCCAACTCTTACTTGGACGGTTCTTATACGGAGCGTTATCCCGAAATTACCCAAGATGAAGCTGGGATGACGAAGCTATTTAAGCAGTTTAGTTTTCCAGGTGGGGTGGCTTCACATGCTGCACCTGAGACGCCAGGTTCTATCCATGAAGGTGGCGAGTTAGGTTATTCCCTCTCTCATGGGGTCGGTGCCATCCTAGATAATCCAGATGTCATTGCGGCCGTTGAAATTGGCGATGGAGAGGCCGAAACTGGTCCACTGACGGCTTCATGGTTCTCCAACCAATTTATTAATCCAGCCAAAGATGGGGCAGTCTTACCAATTATTCAAGTGAATGGCTTTAAGATTTCAAACCCAACTATTTTGTCACGGATGAGCGATGAAGAACTCACGAAGTATTTCGAAGGTATGGGTTGGAAACCTTACTTCGTATCCGTCTTTAAGGATGGTCGTTTTGGTCCCTTTAAAGATCATATGACCATGCATCACGAAATGGCACAGACCTTAGATCAAGTCATTAGCGAGATTAAAGCGATTCAGTCTAAGGCACGTGAGTCAGGTGACACTTCACCAGCTCATTGGCCAGTCATCATTTTTCAATGTCCCAAGGGTTGGACTGGTCCAAAGAAAGACTTGGATGGCTTACCAATTGAAAATAGTTTCCGGGCACATCAAATTCCAATTCCAGTTGAACAAGATGATTTAACGCATCAAGACATGTTACTGGATTGGCTAAAGAGTTATCACCCTGAGGAACTCTTCAATCCAGATGGCTCTCCAACAGCTGAAGTCTTAGCTAATACCGTTAAGGGCAATCAGCGGATGGCGATGAACCCGATTACCAATGGTGGCTTACATCCGAAACGGCTGAATCTGCCAGATTATCGTGATTTTGCTTTAAAATTTGACCACCCTGGTCAAATTGAAGCCCAAGACATGTCAGAATGGGCTAAATATTTAAACCGCATCGCAGAATTGAACCCAACTACTTTCCGGGGCTTTGGACCGGATGAGTCGAAGTCAAATCGGTTGTTCGAATTCCTAGATACGCAAAAGCGGCAGTGGGAAGCTGTCATTCATGAGCCACATGATGAGAATCTAGCCCGTCATGGTCGATTAATTGATTCGCAACTGTCTGAACACCAAGATGAAGGCTTCTTAGAAGGCTATGTTCTAACTGGTCGTCATGGTTTCTTTGCGACTTACGAAGCCTTTGGCCGCGTGGTTGATTCAATGCTCACGCAGCATATGAAGTGGTTACGTAAAGCTAAGGAACAATATTGGCGCAAGGATTACCCAGCCCTCAACTTTGTGGCGACGTCAACGGTTTTCCAACAAGACCATAATGGTTATACGCACCAAGACCCTGGCATTTTAACGCATTTGTTCGAGAAGAATCGTCCTGACCTCATTCATGAATACCTGCCAGCCGATACCAATACCTTATTAGCAGTTGCGAATAAAGCCTTCAGTGACCGCGAGTGTATTAATGTTTTGGTCACCTCTAAGCAGCCTCGACCACAGTGGTTCAGCATCACTGAAGCTAGTGAACTCGTGGATCACGGTTTAGGTTATGTTGAATGGGCGTCGACTGATCAAGCTGCAGCACCAGAAGTCGTCTTTGCTTCGACGGAAACTGAGCCAACGATGGAAGCTTTAGCTGCTATTGAGTTATTGCATGATGCGTTTCCAGCTTTGCGAATTCGCTACATTAATGTTGTGGACGTGATGAAATTGATGAGTCCAGCTGATAACCCAGCTGCGATTTCAGATGCGGAATTCGCGCGTTTATTCCCAGCAAATGTACCAGTCATCTTTGCTTGGCACGGCTATAAGACAATGATGTCAGCCATCTGGTTTGCCCGTCAGCGGCAAGATGTGTCCATTCATTGTTATGAAGAAAATGGTGATATTACTACCCCATTTGATATGCGAGTCCTCAATGAACTTGATCGCTTCCACTTAGCGAAAGATGCGGCAGAGCGGATTCCAAGTTTGCGGGGTAAAGCCACCGGCTTTATTCACCGGATGGAAACCTTACTTGCTAAGCACCACCAATACATTAGAGATAATGGACATGACATTCCTGAAGTGACGACTTGGAAATGGTCAGGCTTAAAATAACAACTTAAGAAAGCAGACTGCAATTGCAGTCTGCTTTCTTTTGATATCGCCTTTTCTTTCTGATAGTATTGAATTAATAGCTTATTGCAGTCAGATTAACCAGAGAGGTGTTAGCTAAGCAAGTACCCCATCGTCTGTTTAGGAAGTGCAGGAAAATGATGAATTTTGAAGACGTCTATACACATGAACACGCCACGCGTAAATTTCTTAATCGGAAGGTAAGCGAGAAACTACTGGCGCGATTGATTCAGGATGCTCAGAATTCGCCATCCTTATTGAATTCACAGCCTTGGCATGTGTATGCGGTCATGGGGGATGCGCGCATTAATTTATGCCGTGAATATGAAGCCTTGGTCCGTGCTGGTAAGCACCCCCAAGAAGATTTTGCGGCCATGTTATCACTTCATTGGGATACTTTTCCCAGTCAGAATATGGTGAACTTTGGTGCTTCCCAGTCTTATTTTTTTCGGGATAAATTATCACTGTTTACCAAGGCAAATGACACGATGTTTAATGCACCGGTGCTGGTTTATTTGACAATTCCGAAAGCTAGTCCTGCCTGGTCAATCTTTGACTTAGGTATTTTTGCCCAGAGCTTAATGCTCTTAGCAATTAATAAGGGACTGGCAGTAATCCCAGCTCACTCGTTGGTGGCTTATCCCGAACTTGTGCGTAAATATGCACAGATTCCGGACAATGAATCGGTTGGAATGGCCATTGGACTGGGATATGCTGATAGCAAAGCAGAAGTAAATGCTGATAAATATATCCCCAAACGATTACCATTACGGTCGGTGTATCGTTTGTCTAAATAATGATAAGGTGAAATAAAAAATTGACTACAGGTGAAATAGCAACTAATTTGGGGGCTACTTTATTAATTTTTATCATGGCTTCATTCTTTGTCGTGGCGGAGTTTGCACTTGTGCAAACGCGTCCTAGCCAATTGGAAGACATGATTGCCAATCAGTCTGGTAACAGCCGCAAATTGAAGCGGGCATTACATATGGTTCACAATCTCAATGAGTATTTGTCGACCACTCAGGTAGGGACCACTTTAGTTGGGGTTGTTTTAGGTTGGTTCTCGGCCGAAACCTTTGCTGAATTGTTTCGGCAATTGTTGGTTTTGACGTCGCTGAGTATGTCTGTTATTCGCTCAGTCTCAGCTTTTGCTGGGGTAATTTTTTTAACTTATCTTGAAGTGGTCCTCACTGAAGTCGTTCCTAAGAATATGACCATTGACATGCCAGTTAAAATGCTGATGCTGATTGTTACGCCGCTACGGTTATTTCATGCGTTGGTTTATCCGTTTGTCTGGCTGCTTAATGTGAGTTCGAACGGGATTCTGAAGTTATTTGGGTTTAACCCAGCTGACGAGGGGAATGAAGTTTATTCCCAATCAGAGATTATTAAATTATCACGTAATGCTGTTCATGGTGGGGCTCTGGATAAAGAAGATTTAACCTACATGGAACGGGCCTTCGAACTGAATGATAAGGTCGCCAAGGATATCATGACCGATCGAACGCGGCTAGAAGTACTTGATGCCAGCGATTCGATTGCCACTGCCTTAAAGAAATACATGGATGAGGGTTATAGCCGTTTGCCGGTGGTACGCGATAACGATAAAGATGATGTGGTTGGGTATGTCTATACTTACGACATTGTGCAACAACAACTCTTAGATAGCCGGGTGCCGGTGACGCGAATTATCAGAACGATTATTACGGTACCGGAATCAATGCCACTGCAAGATATTTTGCACTTAATGATTCAAAAGCATACGCCAATTGTCCTAGTCGTGGATGAATATGGCGGTACGAGTGGGATTGTCACTGATAAAGATATCTATGAGGAGCTCTTTGGCACGGTTAAGGATGAAGTGGATGATGTTTCCGATGATTACATTATTAAAGATGATCAGGGACAAATTCATGTTTCCGGTAAAACCACCTTATATGATTTCGAGCGTTACTTCCATACTGATTTGAAGAGCTTTCAAGATAGTGACATTATCACAATTGGAGGCTATATGATGGAGCATTATCCGAATCTTAAGAAGAATGAAACGGTCACCCTTGAGGGCTATAAGTTTAAATTAGCGATTGTGGAACAAGGCTTTATGCGGTGGTTTATTGTTCAGCCCGTGAGCGTTACTGCGGCTTAATCACGAGTTGAATGCATTAAGGCGAAAAAAGTACCGAGATAATGGTAACTTAATGTTATAATCGAAACCATAAGTGCTAGTGTGAGTGATGTAGAGCAGAGGATTTTATAGATGGTAAGAAGTGACAATCTAAGTGCTGTGGTTGAACGCAAACTTTATACGGAAGCAGATATTCATGAGGCTTGTGTTCGCCTAGGTGACCAATTAACGCAGTTATACACTGGTAAGAACCCATTGGTAGTTGGTGCTTTGACTGGTGCAGTCTTTTTTATGACTGATTTGCTGCGTGAGATGGACGTCAAGATGGACCTAGATTTCATTGATGTTTCTAGCTATGAAGGCACCAAGTCATTGGGTAAATTGGTCGTGAAACATGATTTAAACCGTGAGGTCAAGGGTCGGGATGTCTTGATTGTGGAAGATATCATTGATACCGGCTTAACTTTACAGTTTACGCAGAAGTTATTGGCAGATCGCGGGGCGCGGTCTGTGAAATCAGTTGTGTTACTTGATAAGCGGGCACGTCGTTGTGTCGATTATCAGCCGGATTTAGCTGGTTTTGACTGCCCTAATGAGTTTGTCGTGGGTTACGGAATGGACTTAGATGGCCATTATCGTAATTTGCCGTATGTAGGTGTGTTAAAGCCGAGTGAATATTAACCCGCTCGTTAATTGAACAATCAATGCCGCGATCAACTGGGTCGTGGCATTTTTTAAATGGAAAAGGGGCAGCTGCATGGCGGTACACTTTCAACATCGGCTAACTTTACCAGCTATTATGGTTTGCTTGTTGCTGGTGTTTATCGGCCTAGGATATGCGATGGTGCGTTATCCGACGGAAACGACGCAACCACAAGGGATGACACCGAGTGCTTTAGGCGTACAATTAAATCAAAATGTCGGTTATGTTGATATGCACCAATTGCAGAATAGCAATATTTCCTTTGTTTATCTGATGGGGACGCAAGGGCGCTCGTATTTCGATAATAGCTATCTTACTTTTCGTTCTCAATTGTTGGGAACCAAAATGGCTTTTGGGACGATTATCAAATATAGTGATCAGTCCACTAGTCGGCAGCATTATCGCTTTCTCCGCGAGACGATTGGGCAAGATGTTGGGACTTTGCCCATTTTAATTGAACTCGCTAGCAGTTCACGTAGTTATCACTATTTAAGTTCGCTCCGCCGCTTTACGCGTCACCTGCAAGCTCATCATCATCGGATAATGCTGGCATTATCGGCGCGTTATCGTGGCTTTTTCCCAGCTGAAACGCGTTTTCTCTGGGCAGGGTCAAGGCTATCTAACCGTTCCCAATATGCCTTTTGGCAGTATACTAACAATGGTCATGTCAGCCGGGTTGCTAATTTAGACAAGCAGGTCACGATGTATACTTATACTGGAACTAGCTTACAATACAAAGAAAGATATGGTCAGTTAACACAATAATGTATCCTAAAACCATTCAAGCAGTGCTTGATCGTCAACATTTAACAGCACCAACGCTCATTCAAACACGTACATTTGAGTTAATTAAAAATGGCGCAAGTCTTGTGGCCTATGCCCGAACTGGTACGGGTAAAACACTTGCTTACGCGTTGCCAGCCCTGAGCCGGGTAACTAGTGGTCGTGCCAATCAGCTCGTGATTATGGCACCGACGACTGAACTTGCGGTTCAAATTCGGCATGTGCTTAATCCGTTTATTGCTGCACTGGGATTGCACGGGATTAGTTTAGTCGGCGCCGGTAATCGCAAGCGCCAAGATGACCAGCTGAAAAAACAACATCCGGAAGTCATTGTGGCCACCCCGGGGCGGTTTTTTGACTTTTTTTCGAGTGGCCGGATTAAAACCCCGCAAATTCAATCATTAATTATTGATGAAGCGGATGATTTATTAGAATTTACGAAGCTAGAATTGTTAACGAGCTTGGGACAAAACTTAGCGTCAAGTGCCCAAATTTGTCTATTCGGTGCGACTGAATCCGCCATCACGACGGATGCCGAGAACCGATTCCAGCGTTCGTTTATTTTGGTGGATGTTCGTCCTGAGCAAAAGCTGGCGTTACATCATTATTTCTTACAAGTCGATAATCGGCACAAAGTTGATGATGTGCAAAAGCTCATTAAATTGCATGATTTTCGTGGCATTTTGTTTTTTGCCTCAAATCAGGCGATGTTGCGTTTTGCTGGTATTTTAGGTCATACTAAGACGGACTTTGCCTTATTAGCCAATGACTTTAGTAAGGCTCGGCGCGAGCAGGCACTCAAGGCATTGGGTACTGGCAAAATTCGTTTATTACTGGCGACGGATGTTGCAGCTCGTGGCTTAGATATTCCGAATTTAACCTATGTGGTTAATTTTGATTTGCCCCACGATTTGACGACTTATACCCACCGCGCAGGTCGGGTTGGTCGGATGAATGCAAGTGGCTTTGTTGTCACCCTAGGTGACGATCATGATCAGCGTGAGTTGAAAAAATTACTAGAACCGCTGACGGTTGCGCGCGTTTACTTTGCGCGCCATGAGTTAACGACGACTAAGCCGGTTAAAGTGACGCCGGTGAGCGCCGTTAGCACCGCAGTAGCTCCGAAACATAAACGCAAGCATAAGAAAAACAGGAATAAGGGTTATCACCCACATTATCTCAAGGACTAACTATGAATCGCATTCTCAGATTGCTTGAAAAATATTTTTTACCGCTTGCCAATACCCTGGGCCAGATTCGCTGGCTAGTGGCATTACGCAATTCTTTTATTTCACTGCTACCGATTACCATTGTTGGCTCGCTAGCAGTAGCCATTCAGAGTCTGGTTAGTGCGGCGCAAACGCAACTCGGCTGGACCACTTTTGCTCTCATGATGCATCCCTTGGTGCTGGTATCACGAATCGTTTGGCGGGGGACGTTGATGTTATTTGCCCTTTATTTGGCGCAGTCATTAGGTTATCATCTGGCTAAAGTTTTTGAGACGAATCGCCTAGCTGGCTCGATTGTCTCAGTGGCCTCCTTTACAATGAGCGTGGCGAATTTTGCTGAACTAACTAACGGACAACAACATTTCGTTTTACAGCGGGCTTTTGATATCTCTCAGTTCGATAGTAGTGGTGTGTTTACTGCTATTGTCTTTGGTTCGATTGGTTTTAGCTTTTATCTATTGTTTTACCGTGCGCGGATGGTTATCCGGCTCCGTGCGACTTTACCACATGCTGAAATTGCCGCCTTTGAAGCGCTGATTCCGGCGATGGCCGCCATTTTTTTGGTGGGTGGGATTAACCTGATTTTTCAAACGATGACTAAAACTTATTTCGGTAGTTGGTTGCTTGATACTATTCAGATGCCGTTACTTCATATGGGGCAAGGCTTTGGCATGGTTTTATTAGTCACGGCACTGGTATCGGTATTTTCATTTTTTGGGTTGAGCGGACTAGGTGCACTCGCGCCCTTACTTGACTCGATTTGGTTGACTGCGCAAAATGTCAATGTGGCAGCGGTAGTTAACCATCGGCAGCCAGGATATCTGTGGACGCGGAGTTCCTTTGATGTCTTTGCTTGGTATGGTGGTGCCGGTGGGACGCTGGTTTTGATTATGGTGATTTTAATCATTGCCAAGAAGAGTGATTTACGGGCAATGGCAAAAGTGGCTTTGGGGCCGAGTTTCTTCAATATTGGCGAGCCCATTGTCTTCGGTTTGCCGATTATCCTGAACCCCATCTATTTGATTCCCTTTGTCTTAGCCCCAGTGGTAAATGTGGCGTTAAGCTATTGGGTAACCTGGCTGCATCTTGTCAATCCGGTCCAGGTATCCGTGCCGTCGATTATGCCCCCTATTTTAGGTGCCTATTTTGCGACTAATTATGATTGGCGCGCGATTATTCTATGTTTAGTGAATCTTGTAGTTGCGGCCCTCATTTGGATGCCATTTGTTAAAACGGCTGATGGTATCGGCCGCCGAGAGTCGCATCGTGTCTTCTTTAGTACCCAATATTAGTCGCACAACTGGACTGATTATGATAAAGTAAAGAGGTATTCGACCTCGTAGCTCAGCTGGATAGAGCACTGGTTTCCTAAACCAGGTGTCGTGGGTTCAAGTCTCACCGGGGTCATTTAAGGCAAAGAAAAAAGACCCGATAAAATCGGGTCTTTTTGTTGGTTTAAGCTTTGTCAGCATGCCGCCAGTGGAAAGTGAAGAGTCCACTAGCCACAATCAGTATGATGCCATTGGTAAAGAAATCACGATAGGTCAAGTAATTGGCGTGATCACTTTTAACATTCCAAAAAATCGTGGCAATATCATTGACGATTGCATACAGTGCAAATAACACAACAATCAGGCAAATTAAACAAGCGCCATACATGTAAATGTTCTTAATTTTAGTCATAGGTCATTCTTCTTTCTAGGTTAGTTAATACCATTAGTTGTATTATAAATCAAATCATGTCAAAAAGTTGAGGAGATTCACAATGCTGAGTAAAAATTGCTATGGCTCGCCATTAGGAGCCATCACGTTAGTTGGGAGTGACACTGCGCTCACGGGCTTATGGTTTGCAGATCAATCCCGCCCGCCACTAACTGCGGCTGAATTAGCGCAAATCGCACAGGGGACATCGGCGCCAATTAAGGCCGCATGGCACTGGCTGGATGCTTATTTTCAAGGGCAGCGTCCTACGACTGACAAACTGGTGCTGCAGCCGCAAGTCACGCCTTTTAGCATGGCAGTGCTCAACTTGCTTGAGCAAATTCCTTATGGTGAAGTGTGCAGCTATCGTGATTTAGCGCTGCAATTGCCAGTACCAGCAACTAAACGTGCCCGGTATGGCCGAGCAGTTGGTGGCGCAGTGGGCCATAACCCAATTGCCCTAATGATTCCGTGTCACCGAGTCATTGGCGCAAATGGCCAGCTCACTGGCTATGCTAGTGGATTAGCGCGCAAGGCAGCGTTGCTGACGCTAGAGCGGACAGGACACTTGCCGCAATTATGCGAGATGCGCTCGCAAGTAGGCTTGTAAGACGACAGCCTGGTTGTGGCTGGTGTCTTTTGCGCCGAATAGCAAGATAACGTTTTGTTTGGCTAATTCTTCCTTAACTAGTGCGATAAAGGCAGGGAGTGCTGGATTGCCGGCTAATTCTTCTTGATAGCGCACTTTAAAGTCTTCATATTTAGTTGGGTCATGGCCGAACCATTTTCGTAAGTCGTTCGTCGGGCCAATTTCCTTCGCCCATTGATCGAGTTTGGCATTAACCTTCGAAATGCCACGCGGCCAAAGGCGGTCAACTAAAATTCGAAGGCCGTGATCATCAATTGGTTTTTGATAAATTCGTTCAATTTTCAAGTCATACATGTGGCTCAGCTCCTTTACTAAAAGTAAACTTTGACTTGCAAGTAGGTGAAGCATTGTTTTCTGGTTGATTTCATGCTAGCATAAAATCGGTTGGTTATAACCAGCAGTTCAAATATTAAAGCAAATTAAAAACAAATTTTTAATAGGAGTAGAAGCATATGGCAGAACCAAGTTGGTTAAAAAATATGAATAAGTCAGATTATCTGCAAGAAGACTTTGACGCCAAAGGCCATTCTCGTTACACCGTCGAAGGTCTTGACAAGCGTGATCCAGATTGGTTAGAGAAAGCTGCTAAGCAGGTTAAAGCTGCCAGTGGGGATGATTATGTTAAATTGGATGCCGGTTTATTAACGGTTAATCAGTTGAACTGGATGCTGCGTGACACCTTTGGTGAATTAACCTTTGTTGACGACAACAATCAATTCTTGTGGTACAACCGTCCTCAAGATCTAAACGAAAAGATGAAGGCCAAGCGGATACCTAGTCAAGTTGGTAGCACGATGAGTGATGTCCACCCGAATATTCGCGAAGTCATTCCGGAAGCTAAAAAAGTTGTTTATGCGTTACGCCACAAGGTTGACGGCCATGACGATGTTTATATGCCAGTCCCAACCGGTAACTTACGTGAACTAGTGCTCCACTACTATAAGCGGGTTGAAGATGAACAAGGTAACTACATGGGGATTTATGAATGGGTCCAAGATTTATATCCATTCGTGAAGTACTTCTGTGAAACTACTGGTCAAAAGTTGGTGGTTGATCCAGATGCCACGACTGGTGCGACTTACCGTCGCAATTCTGATCCAGATGCTAAAACCGGTCCTTCAACCAAGCTGGCAGAAGCCAAGGAAGAAGCTAAGGCTAAAGTTAAACCAGCTCCTAAGCCCACTCCTGACACGACCACTTCTGCTTCACATCATTAAATAAGTTAATAACAAGCAAGCTAAAAAAGTTATAATGCTAGGGCGTTATAACTCTTTTGTTTACTTTGAGGCTTGATAGTTGTACCAGATTGTGTCTACACTGTAGAAGTCATTACTAATGATAAGCAAACAAGCCTTTTATGTGAACAAAATAAAAGTAACTAAAAGCATGTGACTTACAAAGTAGTTGGAGTTAATTAAACAATGAACAATCGACGTATCGTGAAAGCAAAAGTGGGCTTAGCCCTATCATATTTATTATTCTTGGTACTGGCTGCGATGTCGACCCAGTTTCCGGATAATGTGCGTTTCGGACTACTCGGTATTTTAATCATTGGCGTTTTAATGCCGCTGGTTTTGCCGACGGTAATCGCACTTTGGGCGAATGCTATCATGATTATTATCGGTGTCGCCGTCCTTGTCTTCGGCTATATTGTAATGCCGTTTTATCAAAAAATTATTTTAATTTTGGGCTTACCACTTGAAGTCATTTTGATTTCCTCGGTTGTTAGTTATTTGTTCCACTGGTCTGGGCTAGGACACAAAAATCAGAGGCTACGACATCATATGAATCATTTCGTGCCATTGGTGCGTCTCAATGGCTTAGAGTCAGCTCGCCAAATGTACACTAGCGAGGTTCAGGCGATTAGTCATCAGTCCAAAGTCCGGTTAGGGACGGATTTGTATTTGTTTGCAATTGATGCCACGCAGTATAAACAATTTCATCGGCAGGAGTATGGTGATTTATTACTAGCCGTTGCCAATGAACTAAAAGCCACTAGGTTACCAAGTGAACCAATCTTTTACTTGGGAAATGCGCGCTTTCTAGTTTTTTCCTTTTTACTGGATCCAGCACGCACTAATTTGGTTAATCATGAAACTGCCGTGGCACTTGATCACATCTGCAAGGCGGCTGGTCTAGAAGTGAAGGCGGCATCATTGCAGGTGACGAGTCAGAACCGTACGCAATATCCAGATTTTGAGGCGGTGATGCGTCGTTTAACGCGGTCACTAGAGACTGAGATTGTCACTGAATATTTAAAGCAGGAGGACTAAATGGTTACCTTTTTCTATCAAATTTCGATGGGGATTACCGTCTTCTTTTGTACTTGCTTTTTAGTGTTGTTTATCTGTGGTGCTATTATCTTATTTCGGAATGACCGTAAGTTTATTTCAAGCCGGAAACACGCCGGTCACGAACCAATGAGGCAAGATCATGTGGATTAATTTAATCATCATTTTAACCCTAGTGTCCATTTGGACCTCGTTATTCATGTCGATTACGACTTTAAGTGGCGCGACCCATTTTTGGATGTCCCATAGTCATAAGCTAGTGAAGATTACCCCCTTGCCGCGTTATCCTAAAGTCACCCTAGTCGTGCCGGCTCATAACGAAAGTCTCGTGATTGCCAATACCACACAGGCGATTTTGGGATTGAACTATCCGAGTGATCAAGTGCAATTGTTACTTTATGCCGATAATTGTGATGATAATACCGCTGAAGTCATGCACCGGGTAGCCGCTGCTTATCCGAAAAGGCAAATTCAAATCATTGAGCGGACTGGAACGGGCGGCAAGGCTGGCGTCTTAAATGATGCTTTGAAGCTGGCAACTGGTGAATATATTGGGGTTTATGATGCGGATGCCATGCCCGAGAAGAATGCCTTATACTTCTTGGTACGCGAAGTCTTGAAAAATCCAGAGCATTATATGGCTGCCATTGGGCGTAATAAGACGCGCAATGCGAAACAGAATTTTTTGACTAAGTGCATTAATCAAGAAATTGTGGTCACACAGCGGATTCAGCATGTTGGGGTTTGGCACATGTTTAAGATTAGCCGAATTCCTGGCACGAACTTTATCATCAATAAGGACTTTGTCGAGTCGATTGGTGGCTGGGAAAATGGTGCACTGACCGAGGATACCGATATTTCGTTTAAAATTATGCAAACGGGGCGCCTGATTGCGCTGGCCTACACTTCTGAGGCCTTCCAGCAAGAGCCGGAACGGATTCACGATTACTATTTCCAGCGCCTGCGTTGGGCAAAAGGAAATTATGAAGTGGTCATGAAGAACTTCAAGTACCTCTTCTTACCAGCTAATTGGCGAGTTAAGCTTGAAGTCTTTTACTATTTCCGTACTTTTTTCTGGTTTAATCTAGCCATTGTCTTATCTGATCTGCTGTTTCTTGGTAATCTGGGTGCTTGGTTGCTAAATTTCTTTGTTCCGGTCAATTTACCCTTTATCTTTGATGGCTCGAATTTGCTTATGATGCAGATGCTGGCCTTAAATTGGTTGATGATGATTATGCTCTTTATGTTACAGATTGGGATTGCGCTAGCGACGCAGTTCGGGCAGTTTACGACAGAACAATTGTTTATTAGTTTAGCGTCTTACTTTACTTATTCGCAGCTCTTTATTGTGGTGTCAATTCATGCGGTTTGCTCAGTGCTGGCGGATAAAATCTTCCATCGGCGTGGTAATAATTGGGTCAAGACGAAACGATTTGCGGATTAAGGAGTGGCTATGAAAAAAAGAAAAAATAGCAGATATGTTATCCGCTTCATCTTATTTATTGTAGCTTATGCCGCCATTATGGTTTATATTCGACTGGATAATCCGCAAGCTGTGCGGTTACACTTTTTGCGGCAGTGGCGCGAAGCCTACCTGGTACGCGTCCCGCATCAGCCAGAAAGTTATGTGCGGATGACGCCAACGCTGTCACCGCGACATTTTGAAACGACTTCCGAAGCCACTGGGTATGGGATGTTACTGTTAGTTCTGGGACAAAGGCAGCATGCGCCAAATGTCCGCCGTGATTTTGATCGGCTGTATCGCTATTATTTAGCTAATCAAATCCCTGGCAGCACGCTGATGCAGTGGCGGCAGAGCAATTGGCATTCGCAACCCGCCGATAGTCGCACCAGTGCTTCAGATGGCGATGTGCTGATTGCTCATGCCTTGTTATTGGCTAGCCGCGTTTGGGATGAACCGCATTATCGCGAGGCTTCGCTCAAGTTACAAGCGGATATTTTAAAATATGAGGTGAATCCGACCACTCATTTACTAACTGTGGGTAACTGGGCAAAACCAAAGACGCGCTACTATCAATTGCTAAGAACGAGTGATGTGATACCATACGCGTTTGATGCGTTTTACCATGCTTCTAAGCGTCCCGTGTGGCGCCAAATTGGCCGTGACATGATGGCGCGACTCGCAACTTTAAGTCGCCAAAATCGGGATGGCTTAATTCCTGACTTTGCTTGGGCTACTCGTAAGGGTACCTTTCCCGTGGTTGGCAAAACAGTCGCTACCGCATATGATGGGGCGTATTATTACAATGCTTGCCGGATCCCGCTGAATTTGGCCGGGTATTCCAGTAAGTCGGCTCGAGCTATCAATTTAAAGTTGTTGAATTTCTTCAAAAAGGCGCGTTATATTGGAGCAGGATATCACTTGTCGGGCAAAGCGATTCATCGTTATCAGTCCGCTAGTTTTGATGCGCCCATCTTCCTAGCCGTGAGCAAATTGCCAACCGCTGCCAAGTCAGCGCATAGTGTGTTGTTTACCCGGGAGCAATATATTTTTTCTGGCCACTTACCAATCAATAATTACTATGATGCGACCTTAACCATCATGGCCTTATTATTTCAAACAGGTGAACAAAATTATTAAAATCCGGGTATCATAGGATAACAGGATAAGTGATGATTAGCCAAAAAAATATTCCAAATAACAGTAAGAAGAGCAGTGCCATCAGTCTTAGCTGTCGGCGTGCGCTTTTTCTTAAGCGGCTATCGAAACTAAAAACTAGACAAAAAACGCCAATCATCATGACCAAGACCGCTAATAGTAATAAAGTGATAGAAAAGTACATGAAAGCCTCCAAATAAGTGCGTTGCTTCATGATAGCATGCGCTACAATTAATCATAGCGAAAATAGGAGATAAACACATGAAGAAAATCAAAGTAATGACCGTTTTTGGGACGCGTCCTGAAGCTATTAAGATGGCTCCACTCGTTCTCAAATTGCAAGCAGATGAACGCTTTAGTGAAGTGACCGTGGTCACGGCTCAACACCGCGAGATGTTAGATCAAGTACTGACGATTTTTAAAATTAAACCTGATTATGATTTTAACATTATGAAACAGAACCAGACGCTAGCCGAGATTACTGCTAAAGTGATGCTCGATTTGGGGCAGATTATTCGGACCGAAAAGCCTGATATTGTCTTAGTTCATGGTGATACGACGACTAGCCTAGCTGCTAGTTTGGCCACTTATTATGAACAAACACCGCTCGGTCATGTCGAAGCAGGCCTGCGGACCTGGAATAAATATTCACCATTTCCGGAAGAACTGAATCGGCAGATGACGGATGATATTGCTGATTTGTATTTTGCGCCAACGCAGCTCAGTAAGGCCAATTTATTAAAAGAGAACCATCCAGCTGCAGGGATTGTGGTCACTGGGAATACCGCAATTGATGCGCTTCAGCAAACGGTGAAGCAAGATTATCATCACGCCGTCATGGATGAAATTACGCCAGGTAACCGCGTTATTCTGGTCACCATGCACCGGCGAGAAAATCAGGGTGAACCAATGCGCCGCGTCTTTAAAGTGATGAAGCGGGTGGTGGACAGTCATCCGCAAGTTGAAATTATTTATCCGGTGCATTTATCCCCGCGCGTCCAACAAGTGGCACAGGAGGTCCTCGCAGGGGATGAACATATTCACTTGATTGCCCCACTAGATGTAGTTGACTTTCATAATTTAGCCAAGCGGAGTTACTTTATTATGACGGATTCCGGTGGCGTGCAAGAAGAAGCCCCAAGCTTAGGCAAGCCCGTGCTTGTTTTGCGCGATACGACTGAGCGCCCTGAAGGGGTCACGGCTGGGACCTTGAAGTTGGTGGGCACACAGGAAGACACTGTGGAAGCTGCCATGACGACGTTACTAGAAAATCAAAAAGCGTATGATGCCATGGCAAATGCGAAGAATCCTTATGGTGATGGTCAAGCCAGTGAGCGGATTATGGCAGCGATTGTGGCTCATTTTGGGCAAGGTAAGTTGCCAGCCGACTTTGAATCTTAGTAGCTGTTTTGATAGAATAGCACGGTGAAGTTGGAGGTCAAGATGAAACATTATCACAGATTCAGGTTAAATCAAGGAAGTCAAATTGTCATCGGGCTCGTTTTAGGAATTATCATCGGCGCGATGACCTATCATAATCAGCTCGCAATTAGCACGATGTCAACGCTAGGAACCATTTTTCTACGACTGATTCAGATGATTGTCTTACCAATCGTGGTCTCATGTCTAACGGTTGGAATTGCCAATATTGGTGATCTGAGCCGGCTGGGCCGAATTGGTGCGAAAACGCTGGTTTATTTTGAAATTTTAAGCACCATCGCCATTCTAGTTGGGTTGCTAGTCGCCAATGTGGCGCGGCCAGGTGATTTTATTAATATTCATAGTTTGCATGCCACGGATATTTCAAAGTATCTCGCGACTGCCAAAACAGCCGGTAAAGCGGGATTTGCAGCCACAATCTTGGGCGTTATTCCGACCAACATTTTTGCATCGCTGGCGAGCAGCGACATGATGCCAGTTATCTTCTTTTCCGTTTTCTTTGGCTTAGGAATTGCGGCGATTGGCGAACAAGGCAAAGTCGTGATTAAGGCGTTAAATGCGGTCTCACAAGTTATGTTTCGCATTACCAACTGGGTCATGCATTTTGCCCCATTTGGTGTTTTTGGCTTAATTGGTATGACCATTGCACAAATGGGCTTAGCTGCCTTGTTGCCACTAGGCTACTTTATCTTATTAGCTTATTTAACCATGATTTTTTTCTGTGTGGTGATTCTGGGCTTAGTCGCAAAGTTGTGGCATTTGCATTATTGGCAAACAATGCGCGCAGTTTGGTCAGAAATTATTTTGGCCTTTTCAACGGCGAGTTCCGAAGCCACCTTACCGCGGTTAATGGGAAAGATGAAGGCGATGGGAGTCGAAAATGGCGTAGCTTCCTTTGTCATTCCTACGGGCTATACGTTTAACCTTGATGGCTCAGCCATTTATCAAAGTCTGGCAGCCATTTTTCTGGCTCAGGCGTATGGTCTGCATTTGTCCCTTGCTCATCAATTTACTTTGCTACTAGTCCTCATGATTACCTCGAAAGGGATGGCCGGGGTACCTGGCGCGTCCTTTGTGGTTTTACTCGCGTCAGTCGCCACCATTGGGGTACCTGTTGCGGGGTTAACGTTTATTGCTGGGATTGACCGTTTCGTTGATATGGGGCGCACAGCCGTCAATGTCGTTGGTAATACGATTGCGACTTTAGTGATTGCGAAGAGCGAACATGCCTTAGATCAGGAACAATATCAGACCTATTTGAAACAGTCATAAGCGACTAAAAAAAGCACTACCTGGGGAGTGCTTTTTTGTTTGGTGTTTAACGACGATGCCGGGTCTGTTTTTGGCGGTGGCGTAGTCGTCTTAAAATGCGATGTTGATGCTTTTGGAAGACTGCCTTAGTCGTTAAATAGTTGAAAATACCGACTAACAGTTGGTCACATATTTTAACGGCAAGTGGATTGAGGTGCCACCAAGAGACACCAACCATCATAATTAACGTGTCGGGGACTAAGCTAATAATCCGATAAGTGAAAAAGACAATCAGCTTTTTCCACAGTTTGCGATCGTCATCGATGTTAGTCGTAAAGACCGCCTTATTGTTAAAGTAGAATGAAGCTAAATTGGATAAGATAAACGCTAACGTATTCGCAATAAAAACGGAGTCGCGTAACCAACGACGAAATACTAAAAAGACGATGATATTAATGACCGTAGCGACAAAACCGAAAATGACATAGCGCCCAAAATGACTGTTATGCGCTTTTAATTTTCGGCCTAGCGCTCGGCTAGCGGCGCGTTTATCCATGCAATTTGTGGCTGATGGTTTCAGCTGCGGCATCAATGCGCGCAATTGCTGCTTCATCAGGACTTTGATCGACGGTTACCGGTGCAATCACTTCAACAGCTCCGAGCTGCTTGAATAATTTTTCAAAGTCAAAGACATTTTGACAATAAGCCGTACCGTAAACCCGGTCACCGCTACCCATTACTGCAAAAGGTTTATTAGCTAAATCGAGCTTGGTTAGCCCATCATAAAAATCCTTCAGCTCGTCCGTCATGACGCCTTCGCCATAGGTGTAGGTTACGAGGACACACAAGTCACTCGTTAAATAATCACTCGGATCGGTAAAGCTGATATCGCTGGTCGTGACGTCAAAACCTGCATCCTGTAAATCTTCTTCAAGGATTTCTGCGATGTCTTCGTCATTTCCGGTCATACTGGCGTAGACAATTCTTGCCTTCATTAAAATTCAGACCTTTCAATTTCAATGTTTGATTGTTTAATTCTAGCACATTTCCTATTAGAACGGAAAGTGGCGCCAATTTTTGGACTTAGTTTTTTTGGACTTAGTTAATGCATATTTCTTAAAAAAAGTTATAATGGAAAGTTATAATAAAAGAGATAAACGATAAGGAGCAAAAGATTGATTACAATTAAAACACCACGTGAACTTAAAGGTATGCAAGCATCAGGCCGTTTGTTAGCATCAATGTTTGAAGGCCTGCGAGACGTGATTAAACCAGGTATTTCAACTTGGGATATTGAAGAGTTCGCACAAAAATTTATGAAAGAGCGAGGCGGCCGCTTGTCTGAACAAGGCTTTGAAGGTTATAAGTATGGGACTTGTATTTCCGTTAACCATGAAATTGCCCATGCGATTCCGCGCAAGGATTTTATTTTAAAAGATGGTGATTTAGTTAAAGTTGATGTCACCTGCAACCTGAACGGCTATGAATCTGATTCATGCACCACTTATTCGGTGGGAAAGGTTTCTGAGGCTGATTTAGCTTTAGTAGAGACGACTAGAAAGGCCATGTACCTGGGAATTGACCAAGCTGTCATTGGCAACCGGATTGGTGATATTGGTGCCGTCATTCAAAATTATACTGAAAATGAACATGGCTATGGTGATGTCCGTGAACTAGTTGGTCACGGTATCCAGCCGAGCATCCATGAAGATCCAGAGGTGCCACACTGGGGTAAAGCTGGTCATGGACTCCGTTTGCGTGAAGGCATGACCATCACGGTTGAACCCATGATTGAAGCTGGTGGTGATTGGCACATTAAACAAGTGACCGTCAATGATCCAGCGGATGATTGGGTTTATTATGCGACTCCTGATCACTCTAAGAGTGCCCAATTTGAACATACCTTTGTGATTACTAAAGATGGTCCTAAGATTTTAACTTTACAAAAACCTTATGATGGCTATGAAAAGTACATCCCTCATTTTGATGAATTGAGTGACTAATTAACTTATGACAAAAACGCCCCAGCCCCCTTTTCAATTACAAATACGCCGTCTTTTCAAGGCCTTATCAACTGCCTTTACCCGTGGTGAAGTCATTCAAAGTGCGATTGTGATTGCGTATTATATGCTGTTCTCAATCTTCCCCATTATTATTATTGCGGGTAATATTTTGCCGCTGTTTCATATTAGTCCGGATTTTGTGGATCAATATGTTGAAATTGTCTTTCCCGGAAAAGTCTCAACGTTCGTCTTACCGATTGTCCAGTCGCTGTTAACGAGTAAAAGTACCGGGGTCTTGTCTTTCGGGGTTATCACGGCGATTTGGTCATTTTCTTCCTTAGTCAATGCGATTCGGATTGGGATGAACCGGCTGTATGGGGTGCATGCTGAAGAATTGAAACAGAATTTAGCAGAGTTTTTATTGGTTCGTTCAGTGACCGTGCTGTTGACGACCTTGATGATTGTGCTCTTTATGGTTGTGGCGTTGATCTTTATTTTCGGCCAACAGATTTTAGCAAGTTTGACACCGTTACTGGATTATACGCATATTACTACTATTCAAAGCATTTTGCATTACCGGTATCACGTCCTCATCATTTTGATGACCGTTGCCATTTACTACCTCAATTATGCGCTGCCTAATATCCGCATTAAGAAGCGGGTAATCTGGCCGGGGCTGCTTTGTACTGAAGCAGGATGGCTGTTGTTATCGTGGTTGTTTGGCTATTATTTGCAGCATTTCACAATTCGCTGGGAGAACTATGGTATTGTTGGCACGTTTATTTTGTTCATGCTGTGGCTCAATTTAGTGAGTCTGGTGCTACTCTTTGGAACAACGCTTAACGTGGCGCTGGTTAATTTACGCAATGGGGATTTGGATTATTCAGTGCGTGGGATATTACGCTTTTTTTCGAAAAAATCTAGCAAGCGGACTTCTCAAAAGAGGTAAATTTGGTATGATAGAAGTGTCTTATAGGAGAGATAATAATAGTTAATGAAAGCTGACCATTTTATGAAAGTAAGAAAAGCCCTTATCCCCGCTGCTGGTTTAGGAACGAGATTCTTGCCAGCCACGAAGGCAATGCCGAAGGAAATGTTGCCAATTGTTGATAAACCAACGATTCAATTCATTGTTGAAGAAGCTAAAGCCTCCGGAATTGAGGATATTCTGATTGTTACTGGGAAGAGTAAACGGCCAATCGAAGATCACTTTGATTCGAATCCAGAGCTTGAACAAGATTTACAAGCAACGGGAAAGCTGAAGTTACTCAAGCTGACTCAAGAGATTACCAACTTGGGAGTTAACCTTTACTTTACGCGCCAACCACATCCTAAGGGCCTAGGTGATGCTATTTTACGGGCTCGGAGCTTTGTTGGCGATGAACCGTTTGCGGTCATGTTAGGCGATGACTTGATGTCTGATAAGGTGCCACTCACTAAGCAGTTGATTGACAGCTATAATACAACTCATGCGTCAACGATTGCGGTGATGCAGGTCCCACATGAAGAAGTTTCTAAGTATGGGGTCATTGAACCCACTGTTGAAATTTCTCCAGGCCTCATTAATGTGAAGTCATTTGTGGAAAAGCCAGAAGTGGATCAAGCGCCAAGTGATTATGCCATTATTGGGCGTTACTTATTGACACCAGAAATTTTCGATATTTTAGCCCATCAAAAACCTGGTCGTGGTGGCGAAGTGCAGTTAACTGACGCTATTGATACGATGAATAAGACGCAACGGGTCTTTGCCCACGTTTTCAATGGCGATCGTCATGATGTTGGCAACAAGGAAGGTTATCTTGAAACCTCAATTGGTTATGGGCTAACCCATCCTGAAACCAAAGATACCTTACGAGAATATATTATTAAGCTTGGCCGCAAGTTAGTAGCCGAAGACCAGAAGCATCATCAAAAGTAAATTATGATGACCAATTACAAAGCGATACCATTGGTATCGCTTTTTGTGTTCGCGTAATTATTGTGTTTTCTTTAAACTGATAATAAAGCGCTTGCCTTAAGACTACCGGATTGGGTATTCTTATTTCATTCTAGTTCACGACTAAAAGGAGTAAACAAACATGAATGACATCTATATCGTAGCTGGTGCACGGACGCCATTTGGCAAGTATCGTGGTGGGCTGCGACAATGTAGTGCTTTAATGCTCGGGCAGACGGCTTTAAGCGGAATGCTTAAGCAGGTCTCACTGGCCGCAAGCCAGGTTGATGCAGTTTTCTTAGGTAATGTCCTGAGTGCTGGCTTGGGTCAAAATTTAGCGCGGCAGGTGGCCTTGGCGAGTGGGCTCAGCGTGAGCAGCCAAGCGGTGACGATTAATGAAGTGTGTGGCTCAAGCCTCAAGGCGTTGCGTCTTGCTGAAGCCCAAATGCGGTTAGGCGATGCTGGATTAGTCGCAGTTGGTGGTGCTGAGAGTATGACCCAAGCACCTGAAATACAGCTAGCAGAGGCTGCTGATCGGGCGCCTGTCGCTACCATGATGCAAGATGGCTTGCGGGATGCTTTTTCACAGGAATTAATGGGCATCACTGCAGAAAAGGTGGCAGAGCGGTACCAAGTTAGCCGCGCTGAGATGGATGAGTTTGCTTGCCGGAGCCAACAAAAAGCAGCAGCGGCTTGGCGCAGTGGCTTTTTTAACAGCCAGGTCATCCCTACAGCCGGACTAGATCATGATGAAGGACTGCGGCCTGAAACTAATGTGGCACGTTTGAGTCAATTGAAACCTATTTTTCAACCAGTTGGCCAGGTAACTGCAGGAAATGCGTCACCCGTGAGTGATGGCGCAGCGATGTTATTATTAGCGACGCCGCAACGTGCCGCAGCAGCTGACCTTGCGCCCCTTGGCGTGCTTGGGGCATATGCTGAAGTTGGGGGTGATCCCAATTATATGGGTTATGCACCTTATCACGCGATTAAGGCCCTACTTAGAAAAACGGGCCAAACGCTGGCTGATTATGACTGGATTGAAGTGAATGAAGCTTTTGCTGCCCCTTGTGTTGCCATTAGGCGAGATTTGGATTTGCCAGCAGACCGGCTGAATCCCGTTGGTGGGGCGATTGCGTTAGGTCATCCGTTAGCTGCTAGTGGTGCACGCTTGGTACTTAATGCGTTAGCGGGCTTAAAGCAAGTCGGCGGTCGGCGTGCTTTAGTGTCTTTGTGTATTGGCGGCGGGCTCGCGATTGCCTATGAAATTAAGCGGGTAGTAGCATGAAATTTTATCAATTAACTGCCGAGCAGCGCCGGGCAAAGTTAGCGGCTGACGGGGTGCAATTACTACCGGTTGACCCGAAAACCTTAGCAGGTCTTGAACAATTAAGTGAAAATGTCATTGGTGGGCTTACCTTGCCATTAGGGCTGATTCCTCGCTTTATCATTCAAGGACGGCCTTACCGGGTACCATTAGCCACGGAAGAAGCGAGTGTCGTTGCTGCCGCTAATCACGGCGCCAGTTGTTTTAATCAAGCTGGCGGGGTACAAACCAGTAGCCTGCGGCGAGGGCTCATTGGCCAGCTCATTTTAGCGGTAACGCCAGCCTTTAAGTTAGCTAACTTAACGACCCAATTACCTCGGTTGAAACTGGCGGCTAATCAAAGCTTTCTGCGGCTGATTGCCCATGGTGGTGGTATCAAGCACTTGTCAGCTAGACAAGTTGAGCGCATTGTTTATGTCGAGGCCTTGGTTGATCCGGCCGAAGCGATGGGTGCTAATAAAGTGAATAGTATTTTAGAGTTTTTGGGGAAACAATTACAATCGTTTCCTGGAGTTAGCGAACGCTTGGCCGCCATTTTATCGAATGCTCCCAGCCAATTCGCAAGTGCTAAAGTGGTCTTACCGCTTGCACTAGTGAGCGGGACTGCGACTGCTAAACGCTTAGCGCAATTGAGCCAGGTGGGACAGCAGGATGCCCGCCGCGGCGTGACCAATAACAAGGGCATTATGAATGGGGTCGATGCTGCTCTCTTAGCCTTTGGTCAAGATTTTCGGGCAGTTGAAGCTGCTTGCGGTATGCAAGCGAGACGCACTGGCGCCTATCGCAGCTTAAGCCGGTGGCAGGTGATTGATAATCAATTAGTTGGCGAACTTACATTACCACTTGCAACTGGTGTGGTAGGTGGTTCGCTGGCTAGCAGACCCGAAGTGCGTCAAAATCTCGCAATGGCTGGCATTAAGACTGCCCAGGAGTTAGCTGAGGTCATTGTCAGTGTTGGTCTAGCCAGCAATTTTGCGGCCCTTTTGGCGCTGAGCACTGACGGGATTCAGCACGGACACATGAAATTACAAACCCGGCAGCTAGTTGCTGGACTAGCTGCTAGTCCAAGTGAGCAACAGGCAGTATTGCAGGTATTGCTAGCTCGGCAGTCATATGGCTTGGCCGAAGCAGAAGCAATTTTGACAGAGTTGAGGGAGAAAAATGAACATCGGAATTGATCAAATTGGCTTTTTTACCCCTAATAAATATCTTGATACGGTTGAACTTGCTAAGAGCAGAGGGATTGATCCTAATAAAGTCCTGCTCGGCATTGGCCAGCAGCAGATGGCGGTAGCTGATCAAACTCAGGATATTGTCGCCATGGGCATCAATGCTACCTTGCGTTACTGGGACCAGGTGGATGTGAGCCGGGTCGGGTTGCTCATTGTGGCGACCGAAAGTGGCATCGACCAATCAAAGGCGACCGCTTTATTTATGAAACAGGCTCTACATTTACCGGGTGCCGTGCGGGCATTTGAGGTAAAGGAAGCTTGCTACGGCTTGACCGCAGCGGTCATGATTGCCCGTGATTATTTGGCAGCTCACCCGAACCAGACAGCGCTCGTGATTGGTTCAGATATTGCCCGTTATGGGTTGTCATCAGGCGGAGAAGTGACACAAGGCGCCGGTAGTATCAGCTTATTATTGTCAACTAAGCCTGCTATTTTAGCGCTGCGAGCAGAACATAGCAATTGGAGTGATGATATCAATGACTTCTGGCGTCCAAATGAGTCACCATTTGCCAAAGTAGATGGTAAATATTCCAAGGAAGTGTATCTTGATTTCTTTACCAAGACATTTAAGGCTTATCAAGCGCAAACGGGACTTAGTGGTAACGATTTTAGCGCCATCGTTTATCATCTGCCGTTTACCAAGATGGGCTTTAAGGCGAACCAATTGGCGCTGGCTGATCTAGACGAAACAAGTCAAGCCAGGTTAAGTGAACACTTCATTGCATCCAAGCAATTGGCAATGCGCGTTGGGAATATTTATACCGGGTCGCTTTATCTCAGTTTATTGAGTTTACTAGAGCAGGCCGCTTTAACACCGCAAGCACTCATTGGACTCTTTTCTTATGGGTCAGGTGCGATTGGTGAATTCTTTGCCGGCGAATTGCAAGCTGGTTATGACAAACGCCTTTCACCGGCTACCGATATGGCCATGCTTGATGCGCGGCAGCATGTTTCGGTTGCGCAGTATGAGGCCCTCTTTGAGGCAGCTGCGCGGCCACCAAAACCTGATCAGGTGCTCACCAGTGATGAGCTGCCAGGCCGTTGGTATTTTGCTGGGACTAAACATGGTGTCCGGCAGTATCGCCAGCAGTAATGTGAATTAACAAAGCGTTGCAGTATGTGCTTGCAGATTAAACTGTAAGCCGTAAACTGCAGCGCTTTTTTGATTGGCCTGCACCCGGAGCGGCGTATTTTTGTGATGGAGATTGGCAAGTAGTGGCCCCATTTGCTGCCGAGTAAGCGCACGATTGCCAGTCACAGCTAAGCATTCTTGCCTGGATAGGGTAAATTTTGCTAAGGGATAAGTGTGTCCCGCTAATTTGAAATAAAAACGTGTTTCAGGATCAAGATCATTAATCAGTTGTAAAAAATTAGTGAGTTGCATCTGGCGTTACCTCATGGGTTAAAAATGCTATACTGGTTGTTATTGTCATTGAAGTGACGAGGAGGTCATCATTTGAAAAGATTAAGTCGGCGGGTTATCATCCGCTTGCTACTGGTGCTGTTAGCGGTTGCACTCATTTTTACGGGTGCAGGACTTTATTTCTTTCGCTTAGCGGTCATCCCTGGTAAAAAGAGCTTCTTGGGGTCACATACGCCGCTCAAACGGACTAGCATGGTTTATCGCAATCGTCAGTGGTACCGTCAAGCATCCAAACAGCATTGGTTGATGCAGTCAGCGAGCGGTCATTATCGCCTCGATGCGAATTACCTTCCGAAAACTAGCTCGCATAAAACTGCCATTATTTTACACGGTTATATGGGAAATAAAAATACCATGGGTGAATATGCTGCCATGTTCCACCAACTTGGTTATAACACCCTCTTGCCAGATGCGCGAGCACAAGGACAGAGTCAGGGTCATTATATTGGCTATGGCTGGCCAGAGCGTTACGATGTGCGGCGTTGGGTTAATCGCGTCATTGATCATAACGGTAAAAAGAGTCAAGTGGTTATTTTTGGCGTTTCCATGGGTGGGGCGACAACCATGATGACGAGTAGTTTGAAATTGCCACAGCAGGTGAAGGCCTTCGTTGAGGATTGTGGCTACACTAGCGTTAAGGATGAAATTGAACATGAGGCCAAGCAGCTCTATCATCTACCAGCCTTTCCGCGGTTCCCATTAGTGGAAATTTTAAGTGGAATTAACCGCGTTAAGGTGGGGTATTTTATGGGTGACGGCTCTGCGCGCCAGAGTTTAACCCATAACCGGCGGCCGATGCTGTTTATTCATGGTAATCGTGATACTTTTGTGCCAACCGCGATGGTTTATCAGAATTATCGGGCTAGCAAGGGCCCTAAGGCCTTGTGGGTCGATGCATGCCAAGTCGTTTGAAACTTACCCGCGGGAGTATCGCTTGCGCGTCGAAAAGTTTCTCGCCAAGTATGTGCATTAAAGTTGCAACCGCTTACTATGCATGCTATGATGACTATGGTGGATGGGGGAGGTGTAATAGTGTAGTACTTGAAAACTGTTGTTTGCTTGGATTACCTTAATCATGAAACCCTCTAGCTTGCGTTGAGTGAAGCTAGTATTTGGTTAAATTGCTTTAGTTCGTAGACAGTAGTCGATAATCGGCTTGATTTTCAACTAGCGGTTGTTCCTTTGAAAAAGCCTCGCTTGCGAGGTGAGGTATAATTAGTTCGTTAAGTTCTTTAACCCTGTCCACAATAAAAAAGCGGCTGTGATACTCCAATCACAGTCGTCTTTTTTTATCATTATTTAACGTCGCACTAGTTTAACAACACATTCGCAACGTGGCGTTTGTGGTAGCATATCCACATTCTGGATTACCCGGACATCATAAGCCTCCGTCAAGAGAATTAAATCTTGTGCCAGCGTTGATGGGTTGCAAGAAATGTAGACAAAGGTCTTAGGCTTAACCCGTAGTAAGGTTTTAATCAAGCTCTTAGCTAAGCCAGTTCGCGGTGGATCGACAATCAAGGCATCAATCGGCAAACCTTCAGCTTGTAATTCAGGCAAGACCCGATCAACATTTCCTTGGACATAATCAGCATTTTTAATGTGATTAAGTGCCACATTGTGTTGGGCATCGGCTACCGCCTCGGGGATGCTTTCAATCCCAACAACCTGTTTGACACGATCACTGGCTAGAATTCCTAGAGTCCCAACGCCTGCATAGGCGTCAATTAAGGTCATATCTGATTGCAAGTCGAGATATTTTAACGCAACTTGATAGAGGTTAACTGTTTGGGCGGGATTCAGCTGGAAAAAGGCCCGTGGGGATAACGCAAATTTTTTACCAAGCATGGTTTCGATGATTTGGTTTTGTCCCGCTAATTTTTCTGTTTTATTACCCCAGAGCTGCGGATTCTGCCAGTCATTTTCATTCTGATAGACACTCACGACGCCTTTTAGCTTGAGTAATTCAGTGGCTAGTTCAGGCAAGTGGGCGACTTTGTGGCCAATGGTAATCAGGGTAACCTGAATCTCACCACTACTGATGGCTTCGCGTACGACCACCGTTTTAACGCCGTCCCTGTGGTGCCACTTATTGGCAATGGGAACCTGCAGAAGCTCAATTAAAGCTTTCGCAGCCCGCTCCACTGCTTGGGTAGCATCACTTTGTGTTGGCATCACTGGCAAGTCGAGTAAGTCATGTGAGTTAGGGGCATAGAGACCTAGCTTGGTCTGCTTGTGGTCTTGTTCTAGTTGGTACGAAGCCTTATTGCGATAACCCCATTCGGTTGGGGCAGCGATCGTGGCCTTGATTTTATACTTTTGATAGCCACGCGGACGATAGCGGTTGAGGGCTTCGACCAGATTGTCCTTTTTATAAGCGAGTTGGGCAGGGTAGCTTAAATGTGCGAGCTCTAGTCCACCAACTGCAGGATTAACATTCTTGGGAAAAGGCATGCGCTGTGGTGATTTTTCCTTAATGCGCACAAGTTCGCCCTCGAGATAACGCGGATATTCTGACGTAATTTTGGCAACCACGACTTCCTCAGGGAGTGCCTTAGGGATAAAAATAATTTTTTTCTTGTAATAACCGATTCCTTCACCATTAATACCGAGACGTTTAATGGTAATAATCACATCACGGGTATGGTGGGCTGGTTGCTTCGTTGTTTGAGGCATGAGTCTTCTTTCTACTAAAAACATAATTAACGTAATTATTGTAACGCGAACTAAAAGTTCTTCGCAAGTTTGGCGAAAGTTTGCTAGCATTAAGGTAACAGGGGGATTTACGATGGCAACAATTACTAGTGTGACGGCCCAAAGGCGCCAGCACCGTTATAATTTGTTTTTAGATGGCCACTATGCTTTTTCGGTGAGCGAGAAAACTTTAGCAGAATTCGTGCTGTTAAAGGGTAAGACGCTAACTGATCAGCAAGTTGCCGCAATTCAGCAATTTGATGTGGATGCTAAAGTTAGTGATTTAGCCGCCCAGTATTTGAGTTATGAACCACGCACGGTGCATGAAGTGAGTGTCTATCTCACTAAAAAGGGTGCAAGCCCGGAAGCACTAGCGCATGCAGTGGCAGAGTTGACCGACCTCGGGTTATTGGATGATGAAGCATATGTCCAGTTATTTATTAAGCATAATTTACGAGTTGGGAGTCATGGGCCGATGAGCCTTGCGCGACAATTAGCCCAAAAGGGGATTGCTGATGAGCTGGCCGAGAATGCTCTGGCTGCGGTACCAGATGATGACTGGCTACCAATTGGGCAAAAAATTGTTCGCTCGTTAACCAGTCAAGTTGGAAAATTATCGAGCCGTGAAGTTAATCGAAAAATGCAGGCAAAGTTGCGTAGTCATGGATTTAGCGGGGACTTATTGACCACTATTTTGGCCAATGCAGAACCAGTTAGTGAAGGCGATGATGAACTTGAAGCGCTAAAACGGCAGGGCATCAAGGCTTATAAACGGTTTAGACGCCTGCCAGCTGCGCAACAACAGCAAAAGATGCGTCAGTATCTGTATCAGCATGGTTTTTCGGGTAATCAAATTAGTGCCTTTTTAGCAGGCGAGATTATTTCGTTTTCAGAGCTAGCAGAATATTAATAGGAGTAAGCGGAGAATCACATGGAACAAGCTAAGTTAGTATTTACGGGAAAACCATTTCCTGATAGTTTAATGGACCAGCAGCAATCTTTTCAGGCTGAAAATGTGAGGCTTGAAGCGGATTCGGCGTTTCAAATATGGTTGCAAAATACGGGTAAGATTCAGGAGCGGGCTCGGCTATTAGTCTTCGGCCCCAGCCATTTTATGTATTGGTACGGGCTAGTTAGTCCTCAGCCTTTAACGCCAGGAGCAGGGCTACTAGCTTATGAATTACCTGCTGCCCAAATTGCTCAACGGGTTCAGTCTGGTGATTTAGCAGCTTTTGATCGGCCGCTTAGCCAGACCATCCCTGATTTTCTACATGCGTTAACGCAGCAGGGGGTAGCTGTTTACCAAAACCTGGGTGATAGTCCAACGCCATATTTACTTGAGACGCTTGATTTAGACAAACAAAAACTGACCCAAAGTCTATACTTAGGTGCCAGTCATTAAGCGGTTATATTCAAGTTAGCGTGGTTTAAGGGCAAGTTGATCATATTCGACATACGCACCAAGGCAAGTGGAAATGAACATTACCAAGAAGACGTAGCCAATGGTGGTTCCGACAATCTGATCTAGGGTAAGCCAGTCGCGTACTAGAATGGTCGCGCCATAGCAGAGAAAAAAGTCGATGATGATATTGAGCACAAGTAGCTTACGTCTTCGGCGGACACTGAATAGCCGGAGCGACTGTTTCAATAAAGGCTCGGTCGTTTCGTTGGCTAGTAAGTCGAGTGGCCGCTGAATGGTGGCTTTAATTGCGAACATAATCAAAGCACCACAAAATGAGCCAACCATTGAGCGAAACCATTCTGCCGAATGTAAGACAAGTGCATTGTAGCCAATGCCAATGATGGTCAGACTGCAAAGATAGGGAATAACTAATAAAAAAGTGAAAACTAATAACAGGTGATTCTTTTTCATAGCAGGAACCTCGTTTCTTAAAGGCTATTTTAGCATATTATGCCTTGGTCTATGCTATAATAGCAATATTTACGTGCAGTTGATAGCGGAAGAAAGAGAGCAAGAGATGAGTAGTGACCCTGCGGCGGAAACCATCTTTGATCGGTTACGTAGCAAATTTGCTCCGGCAAAGGAAGAAACACCAAAAGACCATTTAATTCATGAAATCAGTCAATTACAGCGTCATCAAAAAATTACCGATTCTGAATATCGTATGCTGCGTGGCATTTTAAACTTTGAGCAAAAAAGTGTGCGCGAGGTCATGGTGGCTCGCCCTGACGCCTTTATGGTGGACATGGATGATCCCTTCCAAGCTAATTTGGATGCGATTTTAAGTCAACCTTATTCGCGTATTCCAGTTTACCAACATGATAAAGATCGCATTGTTGGTGTGATTCATATTCGAACGGTATTACGCAAAGCGCGCAAGCTGGGTTTTGATGTGCTCGATTATGGTGATGTGATGACCTCGCCATTATTTGCGCCAGAAAAATTAGAGCTCGGCGAATTGTTGATGGAAATGCAGCGCACGAAGCAACAATTGGCGATTTTATTAGATGAGTATGGTGGTGTCACTGGATTAGCCACCATTGAAGACTTAATTGAAGAAATTGTAGGGGATATTGATGATGAAGTTGATCCCGTTGAAGTGCTGTTTAATCAGCTAGATGCCCACCATTATGTCATTTATGGCAAAATGCCACTTGATGATTTCAATGAAAAATTTGGCACGAAGTTGGCGATGGAAGATGTGGATACGATTGCTGGGTATATGATTACCAAGTTAGGACTGATTCCCGCCAAAAATGAAAAGTTAAGTATTGATTTGCCGAATGGGATGAAGCTAACAACGCGTAGAATGCAAGGCTCAAGGCTAAGTACGCTACTTTTGACACTTCCAAAAAGGCAGGTCGAACAGAAAGAAGATAGTGAGACAGATTAATGAGTGATTTATTAGCCAAGGTAAACGCGCGTCGCACCTTTGCCATTATTTCCCACCCGGATGCTGGTAAGACTACCATTACAGAACAGATGTTACTGTTTGGTGGGGTTATTCGTAATGCCGGAACGGTTAAAGCCCGCAAGACAGGCCATTACGCTACTTCCGATTGGATGGAAATTGAGAAAAAGCGTGGGATCTCGGTAACGAGTTCAGTGATGCAGTTTGAGTTTAAGGGTAAACGGGTCAATATCCTAGATACGCCTGGACACCAGGATTTTTCTGAAGACACTTATCGGACCTTAATGGCGGTTGATGCGGCAGTCATGGTGATTGATGCTGCTAAGGGGATTGAGCCGCAAACAAAGAAGTTATTTAAGGTCGTTAAGCAGCGCGGCATTCCGATCTTTACCTTTATGAATAAGCTTGATCGGGATGGGCGTGAACCACTCGATTTAATTGCTGAATTAGAAGAAGTGCTGGGAATTGAAGGGGTCGCCATGAACTGGCCAATCGGGATGGGACAAACCTTGCAAGGCTTGTATGACCTACGAAATCAGCGGGTTGAATTATATCGCAAAGCTGGCGCTGACCACTTTGTACCACTTGATGCTGCCGGTAACTTGCCAGCTGATGAACCACTTGCGAGTGATCCACAGTTTAAGGAAACCCAAGAGGCCATTGAACTAATCAAGATGGCAGGAAATCAATTTGATCGCAATAAGGTAATTGCTGGTCAGCAAACCCCCGTTTATTTTGGCTCAGCCTTAACCAATTTTGGGGTGGAAACCTTCCTTAACTCTTTTGTTGACTTGGCACCAGCACCAGCTAGTCATCCGGTCAATGAGGGCGATGAACTTGCGCCTGATACACCGGAATTTGCGGGCTTCGTCTTTAAGATTCAAGCTAATATGAATCCCCAGCACCGTGACCGAATTGCGTTTGTGCGCATTTGTAGCGGCGAGTTCCGCAAGGGGATGGATGTCCAGCTAGCCCGTACTGGTAAAACAATTCGGTTGAATAATGCGACCGAATTTATGTCCAGTCAACGGGTCAAAGTTGCAGATGCCGTTGCCGGCGATATTGTTGGTTTGTATGATACCGGTAATTTCCAAATTGGTGATAGTATTTATACCGGTAAAAAACAAGTTTTCGCACCGTTACCAGAATTTACGCCAGAATTGTTCGTGCGGGTCAGTGCTAAGAACGTGATGAAGCAAAAGTCCTTCCACAAGGGGATTAATCAATTAGTCCAAGAAGGGGCCATTCAGCTGTATCAGAATTATCAAACGGATGATTATATTTTAGGCGCCGTTGGGCAATTGCAGTTTGAAGTCTTTCAATTCCGGATGCAGAATGAATACCATTCGGCAGTGACAATGGAATCTATTGGCCATCGCGTGGCACGCTGGATTAAGCCTGAGCAACTCGATCCTAGCATGTCGAGTTCACGCAACTTGCTGGTGAAGGATCGTTATGGGAATCCACTTTTCCTATTTGAAAATGAATTTGCTCAGCGCTTCTTTCAAGACAAGTACCCTGACGTGGTGTTAACTGAAAAATTATAATTTAAGCAATAAAAAAGCACCTCATTACTAAAGGTAATGAGGTGCTTTTTTAAGTCTAAACAGGCTATTTGTTGGTATGAATTTCAATCACATGGCGGTTATTGTCAACTGTCAAGGTATGAGAACCTTGATAGTTGGCGAGTAAACGCTTGGCTATGAATTCAATTTCATCCTCGCGTATCCGGCGTTCGTGGTTTTCAAGCACAATGCCAATACTTACACGATTTTCAGTGTAAACGACTGACGTTTTACCCAATGAATAGACTTTAACATAGTTCGCATCGGTCGTATTCAACTGACTGTGAACTAACTCAGCGTAGCTGTTGGTAACATCAATTAAGTGCATTGTTTCCCCCGTTTCTGGCCTCTCTTACTCTTTGCCTTAAGTATACACTTATTCAGGTTTTACAATAAAAAAGTCGTGGGTAAATGGGTTATTTAGTTACTTGGGTAGAATCTGAGATTGATGGGGTCATTTCTTGAATGACAATCTGATTATCCACCAAATCAGCCTTGAAATTCTTAGCATCGACATGGTCAAGCTTAAAGTCAGCAACCTTGTCTTCAATTTCTTCTTGAATGGTCCGACGTAGTGGTCGTGCTCCCATGGCTGGGTTGAAACCTTGGTCGACCAATTTTTCTTTGGCAGCTGGGGTCACTTCAATGTGCAACCCTTGATCCTTAACCATCCGGTTTGTTTTGGCTAGTAGTAAGTCGACAATCTTAATTAAATCAGTCTTTGAAAGTGGGCTAAATTCAATGACGTCATCCAGCCGGTTTAGAAATTCTGGCTTGAAGAACGAAGTCATGTCGTTACGAGCACTCTCAGCTGTTGGGGTCGCATTTTCAGCGTTGAAGCCAACACTGGCACGAGAAATGCCTTGGCCCGCGTTAGACGTCATGATAATAATCGTATCTTTAAACGATACTGTCCGGCCCTGTGAATCAGTCAAGCGACCATCATCTAGAATCTGCAAGAAGAGGTTTAGCACATTTGGATGGGCTTTTTCGATTTCGTCTAACAAAATTAGGCTATAAGGATTGTGACGAACCCGTTCGGTTAACTGACCAGCTTCCTCGTAGCCGACGTAGCCAGGAGCAGACCCGATTAACTTCGATACGGAATACTGTTCCATGTATTCTGACATGTCGAAGCGAATCATGGCATCTTCTGAGCCAAACATTTGTTTAGCTAGCTGTTTGGCTAGTTCAGTCTTACCAACACCAGTTGGACCAACGAAGAGGAAGGAGCCAATTGGGCGTCCAGATTCATTAAACCCAATCCGGTTACGCCGAATCGCGCGAGCGACCTTGTCAACCGCTTGGTTTTGTCCAATCACACTGGCTTCCAGATCAGATCCAAGATTCTGCAATTGTTCTTCTTCGTGCTTTTGAATTTCGCCAACCGGAATCTTCGTTTTTTCTTCGACAATCTTGTTCATAATCTTGTCAGTGATGACCGGTGACTTGTCTGGATCAACATGTTGGTCCTTGAGCTTTTCATATTTTTCAATTTGATCACGGTAGTAAGCCGCTTTTTCGTAATCTTCATTCTTTAAAGCAGTCTTCTTGAGCTCTTCGGCTGCTTGGATCCGTTCCGCCACCTTAGCCTTATCAACAAACGGAATCGTCAGGTTCATGCGTGAACCAGCTTCGTCTAAGAGGTCAATTGCCTTGTCAGGTAGGAAGCGGTCTTGAATGTAGCGGGCTGATAATTTAGAAGCTGCCTCAATGGCCTCGTCCGTGTAAGTGACATGGTGATAATCCTCGTATCGCTTTTGAATTCCCTTAAGAATTTGGATGGTCTCATCAATTGAAGGTTCGCGTACGGAAACTGGTTGGAAACGGCGGGCAAGCGCTGAGTCCTTCTCAATTTCGCGGTATTCCTTAATCGTAGTGGCACCAACGAGTTGCAATTCACCTCGTGCAAGGGCTGGTTTGATAATGTTACCAGCATCCATGCCACCTTCAGCATTCCCAGCACCAACAATTTCATGAATTTCATCAATAAAGAGAATGATATTCGGGTTGACTTGAAGCTCTTTAATCAATTGTTGCATCCGTTGCTCGAACTGACCACGAATTCCAGTGCCTTGGACGAGTGAAACCACGTTCAGCGAAATAATTCGCTTGTCTTGCAGTTTAGCTGGGACTGAACCGTCAACAATTTGTTGGGCTAGGCCTTCGACCACCGCAGTTTTACCAACCCCAGCTTCCCCAATGAGTACTGGGTTGTTCTTCGTCCGGCGATTCAGAATTTCAATCACACGGGCAATTTCTTTGTCACGGCCAATGACGGGATCAATTTTGCCCTTGTTAGCTAAATCGGTTAAGTCAGTCCCAAATTGTGCTAGCAGACTCTTGTTACCGCCGCCTGCACCGCCACCATTGCCACGATCAGGTTGTCCTTGTGGGATTGCACCGCGGCTTTCGCGCCGCTCACCATTTAATGAATTAAAGAATTCGTCAAAATCACCGAATAAATTTTCATTGTTTTGATTCATCGCAGTACCTCCTTGTTCAGCACGTAAGTTAGAATAACAGGTTTGACATAAATTCAGTTCACGGCTTTCACCATTGATTTTTGCGAATAAGTGGATGGAAGCAGGTCGCTTTTGACAATTTTCACACAGCACGTCATGACCACCTTTCTTAATGTAGGTCCCTTTTTTAGATCTTAAATAGAGTTTACATTTAGCACTCTAGCACGTCAAGTGCTAATACTCGAAATGCGTAAAGTTGCCCAATCCCGCTTTCTGGTTATAATGGAAGCTATTAGGAAAGGAGTTCAACATGACCGATTATCAGCAAGTACTAGATGAATTAGTTGCAGGGAAGCGGCAAGAGTATGAGGTGACCCCAGCCGATGCTTTTGAATTTCAGCGGCAATTGCGCACTTATGAAAAGCGTCAAGACATCACAGGGCGGGCTTTGCGTGGCGGTACGATTATCTATCGCCGGCAAGATTTAACTGATTAGGAGATGTAAACTGTTACATTATTGTTGTTTTACGAGCTAAAAAATGATAATGTAGTAGCCGATGAGTATTATTTTAAGTTAACAGTTGATAAGGAGATAAATTACCAATGGAATCACGCGAATTTCACATTATTGCAGAAACAGGTATCCACGCACGTCCAGCTACTTTATTAGTACAAGCAGCTTCTAAGTTCGGTTCAGACATTAGTCTTGATTACAACGACAAGTCTGTTAACTTGAAGTCCATTATGGGTGTGATGTCACTTGGCGTTGGTCAAAATGCTGATATCACCATTAAAGCAGACGGTGATGATGCTAAGGAAGCCATTGCCGCCATTGCCGATACCATGACTAAAGAAGGTTTGGCTGAATAATGACGAAGACTTTAAACGGGATTGCAGCTAGTGATGGCATCGCAGTCGCCCCAGCATATTTGCTGGTAGAGCCTGATTTGTCTTTCACTAAAACAGCTATTGAGGATGCAGCCGCTGAAGTTTTACGCTTCAAGAAAGCGATTACATCTTCTGCCACTGAGGTTGAAGCAATCCGTGATGTTGCCAAGAAGACCCTTGGCGAAGAAGAATCACAAGTATTTGAAGCCCATTTGATGATTTTAAATGACCCAGAGTTTACTGGTGCCATTGAGACTGAAATCAAGAATGCCAAAGAAAATGCTGAAGCTGCTTTGGACGCTACTGCTCAAAATTTCATTGCTATTTTTGAAGGAATGACTGACAATCCTTACATGCAAGAGCGTGCAGCAGATGTTCGCGATGTCACGAAACGGGTGATGGCGCACTTGTTAGGCAAGCAGTTACCAGATCCAGCTTCGATTGATCATGAAGTGGTTGTGGTTGCACATGACTTAACGCCAAGTGATACCGCCCAATTAAACAAGAAGTTTGTTAAGGGTTTCGTTACTGACGTTGGTGGTCGGACAGCTCACTCAGCCATTATGGCACGTTCACTAGAATTGCCTGCTGTGGTTGGGACTGAAACCATCACGACTGACGTCAAAAATGGTCAATTATTAGTGGTTGATGGTTTAGACGGTGATGTCGTTATTTTACCAAGTGACGCTGAAGTGACTAAGTTTGAAGCTAAGGGTGCTGCCTTTAAGAAACAAAAGGCTGAATGGCGTAAGCTGAAGGATGAGCCTTCGATGACTGCCGATGGCAAGCATTTCTTAATTGCTGCTAACATTGGGACGCCTAACGATATGACTGGTGTTAAGGACAACGGTGCTGAAGCTGTTGGTCTTTACCGGACTGAATTCTTGTACATGGATTCGAGTGATTTCCCGACTGAAGATGATCAATTTGCCGCTTACAAGGCAGTCATCGAAGGGATGGGCGGCAAGCCAGTTGTGATTCGGACTATGGATATTGGTGGCGATAAGCATCTGGATTACTGGGACTTACCAGAAGAAATGAACCCATTCTTAGGTATCCGGGCAATCCGATTATCACTTAAGAATGAGAAGATTTTCCGGACCCAATTGCGAGCATTATTGCGGGCTTCTGCTTTTGGTCGCCTGTGCATCATGTTCCCAATGATTGGGACTTTAGGTGAATTACGTAAAGCTAAGCAAATCTTGAAGGAAGAGCATGAAGCTTTAAGCAAGCAAGGTGTTAAGATTGGTAAGTATGAAGTTGGGATGATGATTGAAGTTCCAGCTGCTGCTATTTTAGCTGACCAATTTGCTAAGGAAGTCGACTTCTTCTCAATTGGGACGAACGACTTGATTCAATATACGATGGCTGCTGATCGTGGTAATGATAACGTTTCTTACCTCTACCAGCCATATAACCCATCAGTTTTGCGCTTAATTAAGCACACGATTGACGCTGCTCACGCAGCTGGTATCTGGGTTGGGATGTGTGGTGAAGCCGCTGGTGACGCTACGATGTTCCCAATCTTGCTGAGCATGGGATTGGATGAATACTCCATGTCAGCCACTTCAATTTTGCGCATTAGAAGTGAAATGAAGCGGATTGATACCCGTGATTTAGCTGGTTTAGCCGACAAGGCAGTTAACGAATCATTGACCAATGCGGACAATGAGAAACTGGTTGCCGATTTTATGGCCAAGCATAGCAAATAAGCATCGCTCTAAAACACCAAGTGAAAACTTGGTGTTTTTTTGTTAGCCAATAATTAAGCACAGATACGGGCCGGAAAATGAAGCTTAACAATACCTTATTTTTTATCAGTAAATAGTATGGTATACTAGATTCATAGTCAGATGCTACAAGTATTTAAGGAGCGTGATATTTTATGGTTGATTTATTTGTTTCACCTAGCTGTACTTCATGTCGAAAGGCAAAAGAGTGGCTGGTTAAGCACGATATCCCCTTCAAAGAAAGAAATATTTTCTCTGAGCCACTGAACAAAACTGAATTATTACAGATTTTACGCTTAACTGAAAATGGTACTGAAGAAATTATTTCCACCCGATCTGCAGCATTTGGCAAGCTTCGCATTAATTTAGATGATATGTCCATTGATCAATTACTCAATATGGTTGAAAAGGATCCTGGTTTGCTAAGGCGACCAATCATTATGGATGATCGCCGCTTGCAGGTAGGTTACAAGGAAGATGAGATTCGTCGTTTCTTGCCACGACATGTGCGCCGGCTAGAACTTGAACGTGCTCAGCAACTCGCTGATTTATAGCTCAAAAAAGTGTTAGCCTTATCGCTAACACTTTTGTTTTTGGCTTTAAATTCGTTATAATAAGACTAATGATTCTCAGATAGAGGTGGCATGATGCAAATTGAGCATATTGATGAAAATACCATTCGTGTGCGCATTGATAAGCAAGAACTCGCAAGCCGCGGCTTAAAGATGCTGGACTTGTTAGGCGATAAAGACAAGATTCAAGACTTTTTTTATACGATTTTAGAAGAAGTGGATAAGAAACATGAGTTTCCACCTAACATGCCGGTGACGTTTCAAGTTATGCCCAACAAGGGCGGGCTTGACTTACTGATTAGTAAGGCTGGCGGTTTAACTGATCCGCAGAAAGTTCAAAAGATGCATGCGGATATGGCTAAAAATGATCATCCGGGAGCTGGCTTGGCTAATTTATTTGACCGGACGACGATTTTTTCGGAAATCATTAGGTCTGCCCAAGTGGGAGAACCCAATGAAGACCATGTGAACCAACGGGAAGTTTACCGGATTAATAGTCTTTCCGTCGTTGCCGAACTGGCACACAGCCTAGTAGCGAGTGATTTGGCTGCGAGCTTGTACGAATATCGCGGCGTATACTATCTCGATTTAGCGTTCTTAGATAGTAATTATAGTGAATTGAAACCAATGGATGCTTGGACGATTGCTAATGAGTTTGGAACGGCGGTTAGTCGTGCTGACTTTAATGTTGTCAAGCGCCTTGGCAAAGTTTTGATTCAGCGCGATGCCTTGAGTCAATTGCGGAGCTATTTTAAATAGGATTTTTTAAGCAAGGAGCCATTCAATTGGCTTCTTTTTTGCGTACCTTATATTAAGGAGGAAATTTTGCATGTACGCAGCCTTATTAAATTCAACTTTAGTCTTAGCCATTAGTGAAGCTCAGTTAGTTCGCACTGGTAAGAAAGCCCTCAATCAGAGCGCTTATCAATGTCCCAATTGTGGTGGACGTGTGCTACTAAGCGTGGCTTCCAAACAAGCTTTTTTTCGTCATCATCGCTCGCTTGCCGCAGGTGGCGGTGAGCAAGCCGAACACCGGGGCCTTAAATTAACCTTATTGGCGGCGCTCGTGGCAAACGGTTTTCCAGCGAAAACTGAAGTCGTCTTGGCTGGTGGCGCCATTCGTGCCGATGTTTTAGCCAATCCCCAGTTAGCCTTTGAAATTCAATGTGCACCGCTGGGATTAGCGGAATATCGCCAGCGGCATCAGTGCTATCAGCAGGAACAAATTCGCGATATTTGGATTGTGGGACGGCGGCATTTCTTGCAAAGCAGGATCAAAGCGAGCCAGTGTCAATATTTTCGCTATGTACCAGGTTGGGGTGATTATTACCTAGAAGCGGATCATGCGCGTCAGCGGCTGTGTTTAAACTATCAAGTGCATCAAGCACCCATTAGTCGCCACTTGCATTATTTTCGGGCTTATTTTGCGCTGGATGATCAAGGCTTAGCAGCATTATGGCAATTTCAGCCAACCGAGCAGCCAGTGGCGTTTTCAGCTAGCCGTGAACAAGCGTATTTACGTCAGCAAATTCAGCAGCGGACACAGTTAGGACAAGAAATTGCTACGGCCCTTTATCAGGCGGGACTCACGGTCACAGATTTACCTGATCAGCTTTTTCGCCATAGTCGGCGACCGGGAACGCGCAATCTCGTGTTGCAGTGGTTAGCCACACAAAAACACTCACCGCAGTGAGTGTTTTTTTAGCTTGAGTTGTTTAAACTAAACGGGGATATGTCATTGCCAAGTAAGGCTCTGGATCTGGCCGCATTAAATCAAGCAAATCTTCATAGGGAATCCGGCCTTCAAGCATGATGCCACCTGCATCGTTATCATCATTGAAAATAACTGAGGTCGGGGCACTTTCGACATGCCACTGACTGGCAATCTGTTGATCTTTAATAATCGATTCTTGAATATCAGCTGAACCAATTAGGCCAGAAATGGTCGTCCAATTTAAATGTAAATGTTCTGCAATGCGCTTAGGCAAGTCATCGTTGTAACAACCTGCATCGCATTTTAAAATTGCTTGTAAGTTTAACAAAAATTCGCGGGCACGTTTATTGCCATAAGCGAGTTTAATCGCATGAAAATAATGTAACGCTTGGTTAGCAATCTGGGTATAACGAATCGGTTCAGCGATTTTTTGTGCTTCACACCGACGACGACAAATATCGTCGGTCATAATTGGGACATCCACCAGCAGGACATAATGAATCCTGACATCAAGTTGTAATTGTTGGGCAACACGTTGCACCTTTTGTTCAACATCAAAACAATAGATACCAATTGGATTTATAAATAAAAACAGTTCAAACATATACTGCTGTGGCTCCTTCAAACAATTGAGATTAATGCTACTCTATCAAATTGACAACTGTAACACAATTATAATGCTCTTTGGTGTTTGAAGGCGCGGCCAATTTTGCTTTGGTTGCGATTAGTGACAGTAATCGTCAGCCTAAAAGTGGCTGTTAATTCGGCTTGAACCTTGGCGATGATTGCTGGGACGTGATTTTCAATTTCAAGCTCGTAATCACGATAGCCGTCTGGATAGCTGGTATCATCCAAGGTGAGTTCCACTTGGTGGGGGCCACTAAGTAGACTCCGATCAGTTTTAGACCAAGTGACTAGCTTTAATGGCGCGTCTGGGTAATGCGTGGCTAAGTATTGTCCGACGATTCCTGGAAAGGTAATAGTGTCCCCAGCTTTAGCAGCGGCTAAGAGGGCTTGGGATTCCGCTAGCGTGAGGTCAGCATTGAGCTCACGGCTTTCGTGAAACCGCTGCTGCCACTGCTGCTGTTCTGGGACTTTTAAGGTGCATTCGGCCCGATCTTCATAGCAGCGAATGCGTAAACTAGTTTTAGCTTGTTTGAGACGCTTATTTGGCGTTTCAAAATAAAAATTCTGCTGGCGAAAGCGTGCTTTTAGGGGAAAAGCTTGCTGGATTTGTTGGTAATTGGCCTGACTTAAGAGGACTTTAGCCTCAATTTCTCGATTTTCACTCATAATCGTTACTCCCTTCTGTCTATCTATTATATGTTAAAATTAACAAGTGAAATAAGAAAGGACTATGTGCGGATGAAACTCGATTGGGATAATTTTTTATGGCCTTACGAGGAGACAGTGCGTGAACTGAAGACGAAATTTCGGAGTTTACGCCAAAGCTTTTTGGTTCAAGGAGAACACTCACCGATTGAATTTGTGGTCGGCCGGGTTAAAAATGTTGATTCAATTGAAGAAAAAATGAGTCGCCGGGTGATTCAGCCGGATGTCATTGAAACCGACATGCAGGATATTGCTGGTATTCGGATTGTCTGCCAGTTTGTCGATGACATTTACCGGGTCGTCGATCTCATTCACGCCCGCACAGACATGGAAGTCCTAGAGGAACGTGACTATGTCCAAAATGCGAAGCCATCTGGATACCGCTCTTACCACTTAGTGATCCGTTATACGGTTTATTTGCCGAGCGGGCCGAAGCAATTGTTAGCGGAAATTCAGGTTCGGACCCTGGCCATGAATTTTTGGGCAACGGTTGAACATACGCTTAATTATAAATACCAAGGGGTTTACCCCGATGACATCTCAGCTAGGTTGAAGTCAGCGGCTACGGCAGCTTACCAACTTGATGAAGAAATGTCGACGATAAAAGATGAAGTACGGGATGCCCAAAAGGTATTTACCCAGAAAAAAGGCAGGGAAAAATCATGAAAGTAGCGATTGCTCACAATAACCTGCCCAAGACGCTCACGGTCGTTTCTCGGTTGCGAAAATTACTGCACCAGTACCGCTTGCCGATTGATCAGAAATATCCGGATGTGGTCATTACCGTTGGTGGCGACGGGACCTTTATTTCGGCCGTTCATCGTTATCTCGATCAAATTGATTCGGTCCGTTTTATTGGCGTTCATACCGGTCATTTAGGCTTTTATACGGATTGGCGCAATTTCGATATCGATAAAATGGTGCAGGTGCTAGCTCGCGAGCAAGCCGAAACGGTTGATTATCCCCTGTTAGAAGTCAAGTTTTATCAAGCTGATGGCAGTATTGAAACGCGCTTAGCGGTCAATGAATCAACGGTGAAACGGATGTCGCAGACCCTTGAGGCTGATGTCTTTATTGAACACACCTTATTTGAAAATTTTCGTGGCGATGGGTTATGCATTGCGACCCCATTGGGGTCAACTGCTTATAGTAAGTCACTCGGCGGGGCAGTGATCCAGCCTGATTTGCGCGTCCTCCAAATGACTGAGATTGCTTCAATTAACAATCAAGTGTTCCGCACCTTAGCTGCGCCGATGGTGATTGCACCTGAGGAATGGATTACGGTTAAATTTAAACCAGCACAAGACTTGGTCTTAACGATTGACGGTAAGCTGGTGCCAGCTGCTGGGGTCAATCAAATCAGCTATCGCATTAGCACGCACCGTATTCAGTTCGATCGTTTTGGCCATCATCATTTCTGGACGCGGGTGCAAGATTCCTTTATTGGGATGCCACATGCAAGTATTTAAGTTTTTAGTACCGGAAGGTGGTCCTCAGCGAGTCGGACGCTTTCTGCTACGACATGGCTTTTCGCGTCAGGCGTTAACTAAGGCGAAGTTTGCCGATGGCATGATTTTGGTCAATCATCACCGCCGTTATAGCGGCTTTAAGCTGCAGGCGGGGGATGAAGTCATCTTTTTACCGGCGACTGAAGCACACAATGAGTGGCTGAAGCCTTGTGCTAAACCACTTGATATCGTCTTTGAGACCCCGCAATATTTGGTCCTTAATAAGCCCGCTGGTTTATTAAGTGTCCCTGCGCGGCGCGCTCCAAATGATAGTGTGGTTAACCGGTTGCTAGCGTATTTTCAGCCAGATCAACCCGATGCTGTGCCACATGTGGTGACTAGGCTGGATCGTGACACAAGTGGGTTAATGCTAGTTGCTAAAACCGCCATTGCTCATGCCCGGTTTAGTCATTACCATAAGGACATTTTTATTAAAAAGTATCGGGCCTTGGTGCATGGGTCTTTTGCAACGACTAGTGGCTTGATTGATCAACCGATTGGTCAATTATTGCCGAGTGTTAAACATGCGGTGATGCCGACTGGTAAGCCGGCCCAAACACGTTATCAAGTTTTGCACCAAACGGAAGCCACCGCGCAAGTTGAGTTACAGCTCTTGACGGGGCGAACCCACCAGATTCGGGTACATTTGGCCTACTTGGGTCATCCTTTGTTTGGCGACCAGTTGTATGGGCAACCTGATGGTTTTGGGCGGCAAGCTTTAAATTGCTGTGAATTGCAGTTTCCAGATCCTTTTACTAAGGCCCCCGTGCAATTAAAAATTCCTGATCCCGCGGATATACAGGAGTTACTTAAAAAGTGGTTACCTTAAGGGGTTAACAGTTGGTTTTAGCCTAGCAATCTCTTATAATGAAAGTGGTTTTATTAGGAATCAAATAGGTAAGGAGAGTGCCCGATGTATTACAGTAATGGTAATTATGAAGCGTTTGCTCATCCTCAGAAACCCGCTGGGGTTGACGGGAAGTCTGCGTATATTGTGGGCGGTGGCCTAGCTGGGCTAGCCGCAGCTGTTTTCTTGGTGCGTGATGCGCAAATGCCAGGTAAGCAAATCCATGTTCTCGAAGCTGAATCTAAAGCCGGTGGCTCGCTTGACGGCGATAAATTACCACAAGGCTTTGTGGTGCGTGGTGGACGTGAAATGGAAGACCATTTTGAATGCTTATGGGATTTATACCGTTCCATCCCGAGTTTAGAGCATCCTGGTGTGAGTTATTTAGACGAGTATTATTGGCTGGATAAGGCTGATCCTAATCGCTCCAATTGTCGCTTAATTCATCACCGTGGCAATCAAGTTCCTAGCGATGGTCAATATGGCTTAGGTAAAACGAAAAATGAAATTGTGAAGCTCATTTTAACCCCTGAGTCTGAGCTTGTTGGCAAGACAATTGGTGACTATTTTAGCCCGGCCTTTTTTGAAACCAATTTCTGGATTTACTGGTCCACGATGTTTGCCTTTGAAAAATGGCACTCATTAATTGAAATGCGCCGTTATGCAATGCGGTTCATCCACCATATCGATGGCTTACCTGATTTTTCAGCTTTGAAATTTAATAAATATAACCAATATGAGTCAATGGTTAAACCAGTGCTCGCTTATCTGCAAGATCATGGGGTTGAGTTTGACTACGATACCCAAGTGGATAATATCGTGGTTGATCATGTGGGCGCAGAAAAAATTGCCAAACGCCTAGAAATTACGACTGCTGGTCACCAATCGGTCATTGAATTGAGCCGGAATAGTTTAGTGTTTGTCACGGTTGGTTCGATTACTGCTAGCAGCACATATGGGAGCCAGACGCAGGTAGCGCCAATTGCCACGAAACCGGTAACGGGTGCAGCCTGGGAGCTATGGCAGAAGTTAGCCGCGCAAGATACGGCTTTTGGTCATCCAGAAGTCTTTTCACAGCATTTACCAGCTCGCAGCTGGGTTATTTCAGCCACGATGACGCTGAACAATCGCAAGCTGGCGCCTTACTTTGAACGTTTGACGCAGCGGAGCCTGTATGATGGCAAAGTGAATACTGGCGGCATTATTACCGTGACTGATTCGAATTGGCGCTTAAGCTTTACCATCCACCGTCAGCCTCATTTTAAGAGCCAGAATGCGGATGAGATTGTCGTTTGGATCTACGCCTTATATTCTGATACGAAAGGTAACTATATCCAAAAGCCTGTGACGGCCTGCAATGGGCAAGAAATTGCTGAAGAGTTGCTTTATCATTTAGGGGTGCCTCAAAGTCAGCTTGTGGCAGCTAGCAGTCAACCAAATATGAACACGGTTCCGGTTTATATGCCGTATGTGACGAGTTACTTCATGTTGCGTAAGCCTGGTGATCGTCCGGATGTGGTTCCTAAGGGCAGCGTTAATTTAGCCTTCTTGGGTAATTTTGCGGAGTCACCGAGCCGCGACACGGTCTTTACGACTGAATATTCAGTTCGGACTGCCATGGAAGCTGTTTATACCTTGCTTGAGGTCGATCGCGGGGTGCCGGAAGTCTTTGATTCGATTTATGATATTCGGCAATTACTCCGTGCGGTTTACTATTTGGGCGATCAGCAATCACTTAAGCAGCAACACTTACCACTGCCTAAACGGTTGGCACTAAATGCCGGGTTGAAGAAGATTAAGAAGACTTGGATTGAAGAGTTATTGCAAGAAGCCAAATTGCTTTAAATAAATTTTCGCAATTAAAATAGCCGATACGAAAGCATCGGCTATTTGTTTGGTTTAACTAGGCTTAATTGCTAAATAGCACCCGTGTGGCTTCAGGCACCGGAATCTGTGTTTGAATCGGGGTAAGACAACCCGTTTTAGCAGATCGCGTGTATAGGGTCGCATTATTACTCGTCTGGTTGGCAACGACGAGCAGTGATTCATCTGGACTCCAGTTGAAATCACGCGGGAAGCTACCGTTAACGCTGATTTGCTGAATCAATTGCAAGTGGCGATTGGCGAGCACCGCGAAGACTGCTAGACTATCATGTCCCCGATTAGAAACATAGATGAAGCGGCCATCAGCTGATTGACGCAGAGCAGCGGCCCCATTATGGTCGTCATACCCCTTAGGAATGGTGCTGATGGTGGCTAAATCGTGAAATCCCCAATCATTTTCATCAAATGCGACCACATTCAGCTCGCTAGCGAGCTCGCCGACTACCGTGAAGGTGTGACCATCAGGATTAAAACACAGATGGCGGCTACCAAAGCCTGGCGCATTTTGATAGCGGGCTAAGACTTTTAAGTCATTCCCAACTAAGTCATAAAAGGTAACAGCGTCGTTGCCTAGATCGCAGCTAACAAGGTGTCCAGCTGGTGTCAGGTCAAAGAAGTGGGGATGCGCTCCGTCAATTTGTTCTGGCCTCGGCCCTAGGGTGGCCGCTTTGACAGTTAGATGCGCGACTTCGTGCAACTCCTCATGCGCATAGCTAATGACGCTCAAGCGACCAGTGTGGTAGTTGGCAGTGTAAGCCAGCTGTGCCTTGCGGTTAAGCGCTAGATAAGCTGGTGCAGCGCCAGGAAGAAAGGCGTCAGCTAATTTCACATAGCTATCAGCCTGCGCCTTAAAGAGCGAAATCCCACCTTGACCGTTTTCGCCATTAATCGTAAGTAACAAGTTGCCATCCTGCTGGAAATAAGTGGGGTTATTGGCACTTGCTAGTAACCTGGCTGTGCCTAGCCGGGCGGTATGTCCCGAGCCAGTTAGCGGCAAAGCATAAATGCCCTGAGATGTTTGTTTCGTGTAACCTCCGACCAATACTTGCATGAGAACCTCCATTGCTTTAATCGTGGTACTGTCAACCTGTAATGTCACAATTAGTATAACATGTTGCTTAAAAATTTTTTGAATGGAACTAAACAAAATAAATTTTAAAGTGTTACAGTTAAGTGATTAGTTTGTGCTGACCACCCGGGAGAGTGACAGGGCAAATTAAACGTTATAACATCTTATTTTTGAGAGGATTGAAACACCAGATGGATGAAACCAAAATTCGTGAGCGTTATGCTCAGAATGACATTTCTGAAGTTTTTAAAAATTTGGACGCCAGTGAAACTGGCCTGACGCAAGCTGATGCAACGGCGCGTTTGGCTAAGTACGGCCCCAATCAAATCAAGAAAGCGGAAGCTGAATCACAGTGGGCTGCTTTCTTAAAAAACTTTGTTAGTATGATGGCTATTTTGCTTTGGTTTGCTGGGGTAATTGCAATGTTATCCGGCAGCTTAGAGCTTGGGATTGCGATGTGGCTCGTTAATGTGATTAACGGCCTCTTTAGTTTTTGGCAAGAACGGGCTGCTAAACGTGCTACCGATGCGTTGGATCAAATGCTACCAACCTATGTGCAAGTGCTGCGTGATGGGAAAAAGACCCAGATTGACAGTAAGGAGCTAGTACCGGGGGATGTGTTTATCATCCAAGCCGGGAATGCCGTTGCCGCCGATGCGCGGCTGATTACAGTCAGCTCAATGCAGATTGACCAGAGTGCCTTAACGGGTGAGTCAGTGCCAGAGTCTAAGAGTCTGACGTATGATCCCGGCGAAGGCAAGTACGCCGAAAGTAATTTGATTTATTCCGGCACCATTTGTAGTGCTGGTACTGGCCGTGCCATTGCCTTTGCGACGGGGATGGATACCGAGTTTGGTCACATTGCTAGTCTGACGCAAAAGCAGGAAAAGACGGAAAGTCCCTTAACGAGCGAACTCAGCCGCTTGACCAAACAGATTACGTTAATTGCGTTAACGATTGGGGTCATCTTTTTCATCGCAGCGATGTTCTTTGTCAAGTATCCCTTTGCTCAGGCCTTTATCTTTGCTTTAGGGATGATTGTGGCCTTTATTCCAGAAGGGTTGTTACCAACGGTTACCTTGAGCTTAGCTCAAGGGGTACGCCGCATGGCCAAGAAACATGCCCTCGTTAAAGAATTAAACTCAGTGGAGACATTGGGTGAGACCACCGTTATTTGTTCTGATAAGACTGGGACGCTCACGCAAAACCAGATGACGATTCACTACATCTGGACTTTGCAACATGAATTTACGGTAACGGGTAATGGTTACGTGAAGGACGGTCAAGTTGAGTTAAACGGCAAGCGACTCTTTTATGAAGAAAACCCTGATTTACACCGGTTAGTCCAAATTGCCGCCCTCAATAATGACACGAGTATTGAACCTGCTAAAGACGGTGGTAAGCCCAAAATTATGGGAACTCCGACGGAAGCTTCTTTGGTTATTATGAGTCAAAAAGCTGGCTTTGATTTGCAGCGGGTCCTCGTGAAATATCCACGTCTGCGTGAATTACCATTTGATTCTGATCGTAAGCGGATGTCAACAATTAATCGCTGGAATGATACCCAAGCGATTGTGTTAACTAAGGGGTCATTTTCAGATACGATTGCGCAATGTGATCAAGTCTTGGTTGATGGCGAAGTACGCCCCTTAACTGCCGAAGAACGGGAGCGCGCTAATACGGTCAACGCTAATTATGCGTCTAAGGGCTTACGTTCGATGGCGATGGCATTTCGGATTATCCCTAAGGATGACCAGTTACGCACGATGTCAGTTGAAGATGCTGAAAGTCATTTAGTTTTCGTCGGTTTAACGACGATGTCTGATCCCCCACGTCCTGAAATTTATAATGCGGTTAAACGTTGTCATGAAGCAGCTATCCGGATCATCATGGTTACGGGCGATTCTAAGTTAACCGCCAAGTCAGTTGCCGTTGATATTGGCATCACCAGTGATCAGGCCCGGGTTATTTCCGGTAATGAACTGGAACAACTGTCTGATGCGGAATTACGTGAAGCCTTGAGTCATGAAGTTATTTTTGCTCGGGTGGCACCTGAACAAAAGTACAAGATTGTCAAAACGCTTCAAGAAAACGGCGAAGTAGTTGCTTCCACTGGCGACGGTGTTAATGATGCACCTGCCCTCAAGAAAGCTGACATTGGGATTGCCATGGGGCTTAGCGGGACCGACGTTGCTAAAGATGCGGCCAATATGATTCTGACGGATGATAACTTTGCTTCAATCGTCTCTGCGATTGAAGAAGGGCGGGCAGTTTATGCCAATATTCGGAAGTTCTTAACTTACATTTTGACTTCTAATGTTCCCGAAGCCATTCCTTCAGTCTTCTTCCTGTTCTCAGGTGGTTTAATTCCGTTACCATTAATGATTATGCAGATTTTAACCGTCGACTTAGGAACGGATATGTTACCAGCTTTAGGATTAGGTGCAGAAGCCGCTGATCCAGATGTGATGCAGCAAGCACCACGCCCGCGGAGTGAACACTTAATGACGCGCGGTGTCCTCATCAAGGCTTTTGTGTGGTATGGCCTAATTTCATCCGCGATTGCCATGGGTGCTTACTTCTTTGTCAACCATCAAGCTGGCTGGCCAATGCACAACTTAGCTGCTAGCGGCCCCGTTTATATTCGGGCGACGACGATGGTGCTAGGTGCAATTGTCTTCACCCAGATTGCGAATGTGCTGAATTGCCGGACTAATCGTACGAGCATCTTTAAGAAGGGGCTCTTCTCCAACAAGCATATTTGGGTGGGGATTGGCTTTGAAATCATGCTTTACTTTGCACTGACGGTTACCCCAGGGGTGCAAGGCGTCTTTAACACGACCAGTCTTGGTTGGGCCAACTGGCTCTTCCTGTTTATCTTACCAATTCCGATTGTCTTAATTGAAGAAGCACGTAAGTGGCTCTTCTATCATCGAGCCAAATAGTTATTAACCACTTTTAAAAAAGTTAGCCGCTTAAGCAATTAAGCGGTTTTTCTATGCTAAAATGACCTAAGGTAGCTGTTTAAGGATTGTCATTAGCAGGAGGTCAACAAATGAAGTGGATATCAACCATTACGAGTATTGGGGCTAAAGCCCTCACTGCCAAAGATGAGATGGTGATTTTATTTGGGCCGAATGCCAATGCAGAGTTAGCTGCGGTGTCCGTCATTCAACAATTTGACCGGGAAACGCCAGTCTCACAGTTTGTGTTTAAAGCTGGCGACACGCTAACTGTCGCTGGCACGACCTTTACTGCGAATTATGTAGGGGCCATGGTAGCTGCTAATATGAAAGCACTCGGCCATGCGACCTTGATTTTTAATACTGCGGTCCCACGAAAACCGCTGTTAAATAGTATTTATCTCAGTCATCCTGATCAGGTTCAACCCGAATTTCGAGTTGAGGATGAGCTGGTCTTTGAACATCGCTAGGAGGAGCGGGCATGAAATCATCTAATCCCAATGTGTTTGAAAAGTGGTTTTTAGGTAATCGTTTTAGTATCGGTTTAATTAACGTCGTGCTATTTCTAATTGCGCTATGGTGCTTTAATCAGGTTTCATTTTTCCTAAACCCATTTTGGGTCTTTCTGAATGCCATCTTGCCACCGATTATTTTGGCCGGGCTACAATTTTATCTCATGCTGCCGATTGTTGACTTTTGTCAAAAGCGGCTCAAGGTGCCACGGACTGTGACGATTTTGGTCTTGTTTGTGATTGTCTTATTGGCCCTAATTTGGGTCATTAACACGCTGATTCCAATTGTGCAAACGCAAGTTGACAGTCTGATTAAGAATTGGCCAACTATCTGGCGTGATACGTCAAATGCGATTCAGAAGACTTTGAGTGATCCACGCCTCGGTGCTGTGAAGGGGAGTTTGCAAGATCAGTTAGATAAGCTCCAAGGATCCCTTTTTAAGAGTGGTCAAGATATGATTACGTCGGCGCTAGGGAATATTAATTCGGCTGTGTCGATTATCACCATGATTGGGATGACGCTCATTACGGCGCCGTTCATCTTGTTCTTCATGTTAAAAGACGGTCGTAAATTTCGCCCTTACCTCACTAAGTTCGTGCCGCAACACTGGCAGACTAGCTTCAGTGAGATGTTACATGACATGAGCGAGGCGATTTCGTCTTATGTACGTGGTCAGATTATTGTTGCCGTCTGTGTGGGAATTATGTTTGCCTTAGGCTACAGTCTGATTGGCCTTCCTTATGGGGTGGCGCTAGCTGTCATTGCGGGCTTTATGAACCTCATCCCTTATTTTGGGACTTTTATTGCGCTCATTCCGGCTTTAGCGGTCGGCATGATTACCTCTGTGCCCTTATTAATTAAAGTCATTATTGTCTTTATGATTGAACAAACGGTAGAAAGTCGTTTGATTAGTCCGTTTGTGGTTGGGAATAAAATGTCAATGCATCCAGTGACTACGATGTTACTCTTGATTGGTGCGAGTGCCGTCTGGGGACTATGGGGCGTCTTCTTCGGCATTCCGATTTATGCTATTGTGAAGATTGTGACTTATCGGGCATACCGGTATTATCGGCTCGTCAGTGGTGTCTTTGATGATGAATTAGAACCCACGCTACCAGCCACTGAAACCGATAAGCCTGAACAAAAATAGGGGATGGCGCGGCTAGTCCGCGCCGTTTCAATGAAAGGAAACTATTTTGACGAACCACGTTGTTTTGTTTGAACCCTTAATGCCAGCCAATACTGGTAACATTGCCAGAACTTGTGCCGGCACCAATACGGTGCTTGATTTGATTGAACCCCTTGGTTTTCAATTAGATGATAAGCATATGAAGCGTGCCGGACTGGATTATTGGCAAAAGGTGCAATTGCATCGTCATGATGATTTAGCAGCGTTTATCGCGAGTCTGAACCCAAATGCGGAAATGTATTTGATTTCTAAATTCTCTGATCAGACGTACACGGATGTGAGTTACACCAATCCGGATAAGGATTATTACTTTGTCTTTGGGAAGGAAACGACTGGCTTGCCAGAAACCTTTATGCGCGAGTATTATGATCGTAATCTGCGAATTCCCATGTCAGCGAATATTCGGGCGTTTAATTTAGCTAATTCAGTGGCGATTGTCCTCTTTGAAGTCTTACGGCAGCAACATTTTCCACAGCTGGAGACGAGCCATCACTATGAAAATGATAAGTTAAAGGACGCCTATCAACGTCCTAGTCGGTATGAAAGAAATTTAGGAGCAAACTAATGGATTTTACGAGAGAAAGCCCAATTGTGGTACGTTCATTTCACTACGATATGAATGAAAAATTAGCAGTTAAATCTGAGGTCAATGTGGCCATGCGTAAAGCAGCACTAAAGCAAGATGATGGCAGTATGGATGCTGGCACGGATGGCGGCTATTATGAAGTGGCTGTCGTCTTTGAAGTGTCACCGGAACCAGGCGAATTCACGGTTACAGGGCTGATTAGCCAAGTTGTTAAAATTGCTGGTTACCACGGCGAAGGTAAGGATTTAGCTAAAAGTGACTATAAGCTAATGTCACGGCCATTAGTCGAATACATTGAGACCTTGACTTATGAAGTGACCCAAGTGGCCATGGACAAGCCGGTTAATTTGAATTTTAAGCCGAACTTTTAAGTCTGATGCCCAAGAAAAAACGTTCGACAAAAACACGCCGTAAGCGCACTAAACGTCAAAGTGATAGTCTGTTTTGGGCCGTGACCGGACTGGCATTGCTGGCATTTAGTGGCTTGGCGTTTTCACATTTTGGTTGGTTAGGCATCCAAACCGCAAATGCTTTGCGTTGGCTAAGTGGGGATGCTTATTTGCTCACTGGCGGTCTCATTGCGCTGTTTGGTGCCATTATGCTGATTTATAATCAGCCGCCTCGGTTACGCTTTAAGCGCTACTTAGGCCTCATGACTGCCTTCTTAGGGCTGCTAGTATTACTAGCACATCGTTTCTTCGGTCAAGAAATGGTGAATAGTGGGTTCATGAATGCTTTTTGGCATACCATGAATGCCGAGTTTGCCCGTGCAGGGGTGACGATGTCAGTAGGTGGCGGCCTGATCGGTAGTCTCATCTATAGTGAGCTGTATCCTATCATTGGCGGCGCAGGCTTGATTTTTCTGGCCAGTTTCTGTTTACCAGTGGGTCTGTTAATGTTCTTTGATGTTAAATTTAAGAGTGTTCTGGCGAAATTTCAGTGGCTCAGCCAAGCTTTTATTGCAAAAAATCGTGCTGCGGGCTCGCATTTAAAGGCCAAGTATCATGACTTAGTTGTGACAAAACCAGATGAAAGCGCGCCTGATACTACCGACACGACTGATCCTTTTCCTAATACGACGGACTTTAGTCAGGCTGATGTGCAGGTGCCAGTGACGAATGATGCGCCGCAATCACCTGAGCCTAGTGTAGAGCCTGAACCAGAGATTAGTTTTCCGCCGGTTCATCACGGCGAAGCAGATTTGCCTAAGGCGCACCATTTTGCTAGTGATGACGCTAAAATGGCCCAAGAAGCGGCAGTTGACCATGGCGAGTTAGACTTAGACCGCAAGACATCAGCGACTTATAAAAAGCCGCCTTTATCCTTACTCGATCCACTCACTGCCAATGATCAAAGTGCCGATAAGGCCTTGATTCGGCAAAATACGACAACCTTGCAGCACACCTTTCAATCCTTTGGCGTGGAAGTTCATATTAAACGCGCCATTTTGGGTCCAACTGTGACTCGCTATGAAGTGCAACCAGCTGTTGGGGTCAAAGTTAGCCGGATTGTTAATTTGGCGGATGATTTGGCCTTGGCCTTGGCCGCTAAAGATATTCGGATTGAAGCCCCAATTCCTGGCAAGCCCTTTATTGGGATTGAAGTCCCTAATAAAGTGACCAGTGTGGTTTCCTTTAAGGATGTCATGTTGAATCAGAGTAAAGTGGCGAAAGCCAATCCAATGATGGTCCCACTGGGGAAAGCTGTTTCTGGGTTAGTGGTCTCAGCCAATCTGGCTAAAATGCCGCATTTATTGATTGCCGGTTCAACCGGTTCAGGGAAATCGGTGGCAATTAACACGATTTTGACCAGTATTTTACTCAAAGCGCGGCCAGAAGAAGTGAAACTGATTCTGATTGATCCTAAGATGGTCGAGTTATCCGTCTATAATCAGGTTCCTTATTTGCTCATTCCAGTCGTCACGGATGCGAAACTAGCCGCTAATGCGCTGCACAAGGCCGTGAAAGAAATGGAGCGGCGCTATCAGCTCTTCGCGGCTGCAGGCGTGCGGAACATGGGTGAATATAACCAAAAGGTGGCTGCTCACAATGAGGATCGCACCCAGCCGGTGATGCCGATTTTGCCATATATTCTCGTGGTCGTGGATGAGTTATCCGACCTGATGATGGTTGGTGGGCATGATGTTGAGGGTGCAATTGTGCGCTTAGGACAAATGGCACGAGCTGCTGGCATTCATATGATTTTAGCAACGCAGCGGCCGAGTGTCGATGTCATTACGGGGCTCATTAAGGCCAATGTGCCATCACGTATTTCCTTTGCTGTTTCAAGCGGAGTTGATTCGCGCACCATTTTAGACAGTGTTGGGGCCGAAAAATTGCTGGGCCGTGGTGATATGCTCTATCTACCGATTGGTGCGGCTAAGCCGGAACGCTTGCAAGGGGCGTATGTCTCTAGTGAAGAAGTCGAGAAAGTCATTGCTTGGTGCAAGAAACAACAAACCGCAGACTACAACGAGGACATGATGCCTAAGGCTGTCCGTGAAAATGCCGACTTAGCTGACGATGCTGACACGGATGAGTTTTATGCCCAGGCCGTTGATCTCGTGAGACGTCAGCAATCAGCCAGTGTTTCAATGCTGCAACGCCGCTTTCGGATTGGCTATAACCGTGCGGCTCGCATGGTCGATGAAATGGAAGCCAAGGGGATTGTGGGCCCGTCCGAAGGTTCAAAACCGCGTCAAGTGTTACTACCGAGAATAAAGAATGAGGGTCAAGCTGATGCTCAATCGAACCATTAAAATTACGCCAAACGACAAATTTTCAACCGCTGCAGTCGGTTGTTTTTTGCGTTTACCGCTGACGCGTCATAATTTGGCTTACGCGAATTTGTTGACGCGTAGCCAGTTGAATATGACACTTGATTATCCGACGGTTAGTCAGCAGCAGCGGAAGTTAGCCGAGCAGTATGATCTTAACTTTGATGCTGGCATCCAGCTATTTGGCAAACAGTTGATTATTAGTTATACCTTGGATCTGGTTGAACCGAGCATGGTGCTTGATCCCGCGTATACTTATGAGTCGGTTATTACTGTTTTTAGTAATTTGGTGCAGCATCCGTATTTTGATCAGCGCGTGATTGATTTAACCAAGCGACAACTGGCTGAAGAGGTAAGCGAACTGATGACTGAGCCTGAAAATGTTGCTTATCAGCAGTTTTTTGAGCATTGGTATCAAGCCACGCCAGACTATGCGGATAATTTACCCGCTGCTCTGGCTGAGCTTGAAAACGCAACGCCCGCTAGTTTTAGTAAATTTGGTGAGAGTTTGCAGACGGTGCCAACGGTCATTTTGGGCCAGGCGAGGGATGCCCAACAGCTGCAAGCTATTTGTGAAAAGTCATTTCATCAAGTTGGGTTATCCCAGCCGTTTGCTAGCCTAGAGGTGACGATTCCAGCTGAATCGGCCTATCAAACGCAAGTTGAGGTTAAGCATTATTTGCAGAGCCAGTTGTTACTCGGCTATGGTTATCACGGTAAAATGCCGTTTATGGCGCAAGTGGTGGGCCTGGTGCTGGCTGACTATTTAGCTGGTGATCAGTCCAGCCGCTTGTTTGTGCAAGTTCGTGAGCAGCTGGGGGCTGTGTATGAAATTGATGCCAGTTGTTATGCGAATAATTCACTCTTACTCATTGCGGCCGGGCTTGATCAAAAGCAGGTCCCTGCAGCTAAGGCCCTGATTCAGGAAGAATTAACTCGGGTGCAACTCGGTCAGATTGATTCGGCATTACTGCGTAAAGTCAAACGGGGCTTGCTTGATTTGCATGTGGCGAGTGCTGATCAACAGAGTTGGCATTTGCTCCAAGCTTTGCGCGGTGAATTACTACCAGGTTATCGCAAATTTGACCGCCTGCAAGCCATTAAGCAAGTTACCCCTGCTAAGTTGAAGGCTTTTGCCTTGAACCTGTTTTTGAATGAAAGCTATCTCTTAAAATGATTGTTCCGCAAGTGATTAAACGCGAATATGCGTCCGGCTTTAAGGCTGAAGTGGCCCTGCGACCTGGCTTTAATGAGAATTTCTTTGGCATTATGGTCGATTTTGGATCGGCTGATCCTCAGGGAGTGGCTGGTTCTGCTCATTTCTTAGAGCATAAATTGTTTACGAAAAAAAGTGGCGATTTAGCCCATGAGTTTGAAGCCTTAGGCGCGGATTGTAATGCTTTTACGAGCAGTAATGAAACGATGTTTTATTGCCAAGGTAGCACTCATACCCCGAAGTTAATTGAGCTGCTCTTCAAGCTAGTGGGTGAACCTTATTTCACCACGGCAAATGTCAAACATGAAGTCCCCATTATTCAGCAAGAATTAGCCATGTATCAAGATGATCCGAAGTGGTGGGTGAATGATGCGCTCAAACGCCAGCTATATGGTAACAGTCTCTTAGGCTTGGATGTGGCTGGTACACAAACCTCGATTAGCCAAATCACAGCCGCGCAGTTGGCACAAGTCTACGCCAGCCAATATGTGGCGGGCCAATTGAATTTTATTGCGGCCGGTGATTTTTCGAAGAACCAGATTCAAACCATCTTCCGGCAAGTGACGAAACTCGCTGAGCGCTATTTCAAAGCTGGGCGCCTAGCACCGCGGCCTGAGCAGCCGACTGGTCACTTGCGGCATCAGACGCTGACTAACCGTGGCTCGAATTACTTCGGCTTAGCTATCCGATTACCACATTTTGCGCCTTTTCAAGGGAGTCGTGATTTAGCGCAAACGCTACTCGAATTTATGTTGGATGCAGAATTTGGTCCGCTGAGCGCTTGGTATCAGCATCAGCAGTCTCGGCAACTGCTCAACAGCGGTCTGCAGTTAACGATGGAATACGCGCGGCAAGGAAATTGTTTGTTATTGACAGGCGTGAGTCAGCAGCCTGATGAGGTCTTAGCGGCAATCAAGGCACAATTAGCACAGCCACTAGCCAATGTCTTAGGCCCAGCGCAGTTTGAACTCCAAAAGAAAGCGAGTTTTGCGCATACGGTGCGTAGCTATAACGATTTGTCCCTCTGGGCCATTGAATTGGCCGAAGCTGCGCTGGATGGGGATGATCCTTACGATTTAGCGACGAAGTTAGAAGTTTTGGGCTTTTCAGAGTATCAAGCGGCCTGTGAGCAGTTGATGCAGGGGGCCAAGGTTGGGAGTGCGGCACTCGGGGGTAGCGACTAATGCAGCGCGCACTGATTATTGGAGCTAGTGGCACGATTGGCCGTGCGATTGCTGCGGCACTCGCACAAGCCGGTTGGTCACTGGAACTACACGCCAATCGTCACTTCTTAGCGGTCCAGCAGCTTTCCGAGCAGCTGACAGCGCGTTATCCGCGTCAGGATTTTATTCCCGTAAGGCTCGATTTGACGGCTAATGATGCGGCACTCACTAAGTTCGCTACCGTCATCTTAGCAGTCAATGCTGTGGTGTTTGCGCAAGGCGTCACGCACTATGGTTTATTGGGTGACGAACCGTTAGCCGATATTGATCGTTTATTGACGATTAATTTGCGTGCTCCGCTCAAATTGACCCATCTGTTTGAACCAATGCTCTTGAAACAGGCCTATAGCCGCATTGTGTTCATTGGCTCTGTCTATGGCGGCCAGGGGAGTGCCCTTGAGAGCGTCTATAGTGCAACTAAGGCAGGACTATCTGGTTTTGCTCAGGCTTACAGCCGTGAGGTCGCCTCTAGTCAGCTAACTGTGAATGTGATTGCACCAGGAGCAGTGCGAAGCGCCATGACTGCTAATTTCTCAGCGGCTGAACTGTCGGCGGTGCAAGCTGATATTCCAGCTGGACGACTGGCGACGGGTGCGGATATTGCGGCGCCAGTTGTGCATTTGTTAACAGCTAGTAGCAATTATTTAACCGGGCAAACGATTTACGTTAGTGGCGGCTGGTTACGTTAATAACTGACGTTTTTTCAGTTCAATAAATACCCTAAAAATGTTATACTCAGTGTTGTTATTTCAAAATTGAAGAGGTTAATATGGCAGATATCGGAGAAAAATTACGTGAAGCCAGAGAAGCAAAGGGCTTATCGATTGCAGATGTGGAACAAGCAACCAAGATTCAAAGCAGGTATTTAATTGCGATTGAACACGACGAGTTTGACAAGCTTCCAGGAGATTTTTACGTTAGAGCGTTCATTCGGCAATATGCCCAAATTGTCGGGCTCGACGGCAAAGAGCTACTGAGTGATTATCACGAAGATGTTCCTGCTCCAGCGCCTGATGAATATGTCGAAAATGATATTGATAATAAGAGCGAAGAAGTTCGTCAGACCACGAATAACAAGCGTGAGTTATGGCAACAGTATTTGCCACGTGTGGTTGCTGGCTTGGCTTTTATTGCAGTGATGTTAGGCGTCTATGTCCTTTATGCCAAACTAACTAGTGGTAATGACCGTAAATCAGATAACGAAAATCAGGTCACAGTCTCTTCCCAATCTGCTAAGAAGAAGCAGACTAAACAGACCCAGCCTGCGGTTAAAAAGCCTACTGGCGTCGTCATTAAACGGCTGGCGACGAACCAATTCCGGGTGCTTAATTTGGGCCAAAATCGTAAGTTAGTGGTTCGCGCTGGTGCTAACCAAGCGGTCTTTGCGGTGGTTGCACTGAATGGTGTGACCAACTATCAAGCAACACTAGCAGCTAATGAGAAGCACACGATGCTACTCGGGACGAATGTCCAATCGGTTGTGATTTCGTTTGGTTATGACCAAGGTACTGGCATTAGCATTGGTGGTCGGCGTGTACCTTATCAACCAATTAATGCGCGTAATTCAATCACACTGTTAATTGGTAATAAGGGGAACGTTTCTCAGCCTACTGGTTCAACGAGCTCGTCTCAAACTCAGACTAGTAGTGGTGTTGCGTCAAGCAGTTCATCGTCTTCGAGTAGCCAAAGTAGTCAAAGTAGTAGATAGCCAGCAGTGCTTGCCGGCAACTAAGGAGTCAATCGTATATCATGAATTTACCTAACAAATTAACCGTTTTTCGGATTTTCCTCATTCCTGTCTTTATGCTCATCATTATCTTCGGTTGGACCAGTCATGTGGCTTTTGCGGGTACGACCATTTATTGGAGCCGCGTGATTGCGGCAATCGTCTTTGCGGGTGCGAGTGCGACTGATTGGTTTGATGGTCATATTGCGCGTTCACGTAACATGGTGACGAATTTCGGAAAATTTGCCGATCCACTAGCTGATAAGATGTTAACGATGACTGCGTTTATTTTCCTGATTTCACTTAACTTAGCCCCAGCTTGGGTAGTTGCGGTCATTGTTTGCCGTGAATTAGCAGTTACCGGCTTACGGCTAATCTTAGCTGAAAACCGTGGCCAAGTCATGGCGGCTGCGATGCCAGGGAAGATTAAGACGACCGCGCAAATGTTGTCCGTAATTTTCTTATTATTAGGCGATGTTTTCCACATTGGCACGATTTTATTAATCATTGCCTTGATCTTCACCATTTACTCTGGTTATGATTATTTCCACAGTTCATGGGATGTTTTCAAAGGCTCAATGTAAAAAAAGAGGGCATTGCCCTTTTTTTTTATCAAATTTTGGGTGTGAGTGCGTAATATATATTGGCAGGTAAAATCAAAAACATGAGTTCGCTTTTTCTTGCCAAAGCAGACTTTACCAACGTATAATGACTAGAGATGAACTAGCAGGAGGAATTTAGTTTGGCCAAAGATGAGAAGCAGGCTGCGCTTGAGGCAGCCTTAAAGAAGATTGAAAAGAACTTTGGCAAGGGTGCCGTGATGCGGATGGGTGAAAAGGTCGATACGCAGATTTCGACCATTCCTACCGGCTCCATTGCACTTGATGCAGCCATTGGGGTAGGTGGGTACCCCCGTGGCAGAATTGTTGAAGTGTATGGACCAGAATCAAGTGGTAAGACGACTGTCGCTTTGCATGCGGTTGCTGAAGTGCAGAAGCAAGGCGGCACGGCCGCTTATATCGATGCCGAGAATGCCATGGACCCCGCTTATGCGGAAGCCTTGGGTGTTAATATCGATGATTTGATTCTGTCACAACCCAATACCGGTGAAGAAGGGTTGCAAATTGCGGATACTTTGATTTCATCAGGTGCCATTGACATTGTGGTTGTTGACTCAGTGGCAGCATTAGTTCCGCGGGCTGAAATTGAAGGCGAGATGGGGGATGCCCATGTCGGCTTGCAAGCGCGGCTAATGTCCCAGGCCTTGCGGAAACTGTCAGGGACGATTTCTAAGACCAAGACAATTGCCATCTTTATTAACCAAATTCGGGAAAAGGTTGGCGTCATGTTTGGAAATCCAGAGACGACCCCTGGTGGTCGGGCTTTGAAGTTTTATGCGACCATTCGGCTGGAAGTCCGCCGGGCTGAGCAGATTAAACAAAGTGGTGAAGTCATCGGTAACCGGGTTAAGATTAAGGTGGTCAAAAACAAGGTAGCCCCACCATTCAAGGTGGCTGAAGTTGATATCATGTATGGCAAGGGGATTAGTCAATCCGGTGAGTTACTTGATATGGCTGCGGATAAAGATATCGTGAATAAGGCTGGTTCTTGGTATTCTTACCATGATGATCGCATTGGCCAAGGGCGTGAGAACGCCAAGAGTTACCTAGAAGAACATCAGGATATCTATACTGACATTAGAACACAAGTCAGAGTAGCTTATGGTATCGATGAACAGTCGTTAGCTGATAAAGAAAACCCAGAAAAAATCCGGGAAGCACGTGAGGCGAAAAAACAAGCTGTGGCAGCTGATCAGGCGGCTCAGAAAAGTGCTAAAGCCAGTAAAAAAGAGTGAGAATATTGATTTAGACCTTGGCTTTTAGTGTCAAGGCCTTTTTCTATGATTGACATGTTTCGTCTAGTTATCTATTATTAAAGTTGGTGTAAATAGTTATAGAATAAAGGCGAATTGAGACATGAAAGAGAACATATTGATTTTCGTCGTACTAGCTATTTTTTCCATCCTAATCGCAGCGATGCTTGGTTATTTGGTGCGGCGTCATTTATGGGAAAACCAGGTGCAGCACGCGCAAGTTGATGCGGCTCATATTATTGCGAACGCTAAAGCCCAAGTGGCCGCAGCAAAAGCAGAAGTGAAGTCACAACAACAAGCGGCCATAGCCATCAAGCAAGGGGCTGAGAATGCCAAGAAGGCGAAGTTATTAGCTGCTCAGGAGGAGATTCGTGATTATCGCCAAAAGGTTGAAGACGAATTGACCAAGCAGCGTGGTGAACTTGCACGGCAGGAGAATCGCTTGCAACAGCGTGGTGACACGCTTGATCATAAGAGTGGCCTTTTAGATGAACGGGCTAATCACTTGTCAGACAAGGAAGATAAGCTCAAAGATCAGCAAGCAGATTTGGCAACTAAGCAGCAGGCAGCGCAAGACTTAATTAAGCAGCGACAAGAGAAACTGATGGCAGTGGCTGACTTAGATCCAGAAAGTGCTAAGAAGCTTGTTTTAGCTAATATCGCCGATCAGCTAGTCAAAGAACGGGCCGAACTGATTCGTAACAGTAACGAAGAAGTCAAGGCTAAGGCTGATCATTTTGCGCATCAGGTACTCGTTGAAGCAATTCAAAGTTCAGCAGCAGATACGGTTGCCGAAACGACGGTGTCAATTGTCGATTTACCAAATGAAGAGATGAAGGGGCGTATTATTGGGCGTGAAGGGCGTAATATTCGCTCGTTTGAAGCCTTAACCGGGATTGATTTGATTATTGATGATACCCCGAAAGTGGTGACGCTATCTGGATTTGATCCAATTAGGCGTGAAATTGCGAAACGGGCAATGGAACGCTTGGTGCAAGATGGTCGGATTCATCCTGCTCGCATTGAGGAAATGGTCGACAAGGCACGTAAGGAAGTGAATGATGATATTTATGAGGCTGGTGAAGGTGCCTTAATGGATTTAGGGATTCATCGCATGAACCCTGAATTGGTTAAGACATTGGGCCGGCTTAAGTATCGGACTTCCTACGGTCAGAACGTCTTAGCGCATTCAATTGAAGTCGCTAAGCTTGCTGGCACGATGGCCGCCGAGCTCGGTTTAGATGAAAAAATGGCAGTACGTGCGGGATTGTTGCACGATATAGGTAAGGCAATTGATCATGATATTGAAGGCTCACACGTTGAAATTGGTGTGGAATTAACCCGGAAGTATCGTGAATCAGATGAAGTGGTCAACGCCATTGCGGCGCACCATGGCGATGTGCCGAAGTTATCTTTTATTGCAGAACTGGTTGTCGCAGCGGATACAATTTCCTCTGCACGGCCGGGTGCGCGTAGTGAAAGCTTGGAGAATTATATCCGGCGCTTAACTGATCTTGAGACGATTGCGAAGTCACATGCTGGCGTGAAACAAGCTTATGCCATTCAAGCTGGACGTGAAATCCGGGTAATGGTAGCACCAGATGAGATTTCCGATGATCGCACGGTCATTTTAGCTCATGATATTCAATCCCAGGTTGAACAACAACTGGAATATCCAGGTAACATTAAGATTACGGTCATCCGTGAAAAACGGGTGGTTGCAGTCGCAAAATAATAACCTAAATAGCTCCCATCGGGGGCTATTTATTTTGACTCTGATTTGTTCAAACTAGCGCTGGCATGTATAATAATGTCTATTATGAAAGAAAGTAGTTGACTATGTTTAAAATCATTGTTGAGTTAGTCTTCCTGGTCATTATTCAAGGCGCTATTACCCCGTTTATTCGGCGGTTAGCCTTTGTATTAGGGGCCGTGGATAACCCCAATGCTCGCCGGATGAATACGAAACCGATGCCAACCATCGGTGGTCTGGGAATCTTTGTGACCTTTAATATGGGTTGCTTTATTCTCTTCCGCGAGCAATTTCCCACCCATGAGAGCTTTGCCGTTTTGCTGGCAAGCAGTATCATTATTTTAACTGGGATTATCGACGATATCTTGGAACTTAAGCCACGGCAAAAAATGCTGGGGATTTTTTTAGCGGCTATGATTATTTACTTCTTAGCTGGGATTCGGATGAGCCAAATTAATATTCCCATGACGCATAGTGTCCTGCAATTGGGTATTTGGAGTTTTCCCATTACCATCTTTTGGATTTTGGCTTTAACCAATGCAATCAATCTAATTGATGGGTTAGATGGCCTAGCTGCTGGGGTATCAATGATTTCACTGGCGACTATGGGGGTGGTTGCCTACTTCTTTATCCCCAACCGCCAAATATACGTCCCGATTGCTTGTTTAATGCTAGCAGCTTGTCTGTGCGGTTTCTTGCCCTACAATTTTCACCCAGCTCGTATTTTTTTGGGGGATACTGGGGCGCTTTATCTCGGTTTCATGATTGCGGTGCTGTCGCTCAAAGGCCTCAAGAATATTACCTTCGTTTCAACCATTGTCCCGATTATTATTCTGGGAGTGCCAATTACTGACACTTTATATGCGATTATTCGGCGTAAATTGAGCGGAAAACCGGCTACTCAAGCAGATAGACATCACTTGCATCACCAACTGATGCGAATGGGGCTGAGTCACCGCCAAACGGTACTAGTCATTTATGCAATTTCGCTCATCTTCTCCTTCTTCTCTTTACTGCTACTTATTTGGCCAGAGTGGGTAATTTGGCCATTGGGCTTGTTCATGCTTTTGGGGTTAGAGATTTTTGTCGAATCGATTGGGCTCTTAGGCGAACGCTATCAGCCAATGTTACATTTGATTCAACATCTGATTAACCAGCGGACCGTGACGGATCCTAATGTCGAAGTTTGGCACTTAGGCGATCAGAAGCCAGAGCAGTTAAAATCAATGCAGGAACGCGCGAGAGATCATAATCACTTAACGAAATAAAAAAAGCTGACGTGAGTCAGCTTTTTTTGTTTGCCAGCATTTTCTCAAAATGGAGCGTATAATCAAACATCGAGAGGAAGAAGTGGCGTTTGACAAAACAAAGGTTAGTTTGTTTATCTCAACACTTGTTTTACTTGTAATTACCATAAATATGATTTTTTTGGTATCAAGCAAGGCGAAGAGATCCGCCAATGAAAAAGTGATTTAAGAAACATATAGGCGGAACGAATTACTCAAAGATTGACCAGTCAATTAGGAGCGGCGTAGCGGCATGGTGAAAAAAAGCAAGATCAAGTAAAATTGATTAAGGCTATTGCTAGTGATTTAAACGATATTTATGCTATGGGATATGATGCCTGGGGTGAAGGCGTATCATATTTTGATTATCTAGAGGAATGTAAAGGTTCTGTTAAATATCAATCAGGTACGTGGTATGTTCTGAAAGTTAATGACGAAAATGTGAGTTCTTGTATCATTTATCAGCTTTCTCACAATGTAGTTGGCATTGGATCCTTAGCGACTAAGAAGGATAAACGAGATTCGGGATTTGGTTCTCTGCTAATAAATAAAATATTGTCTGAAAATATTGGTAGAATTTACTTTCTTTGGAGTGATATTGATCCAATTTTTTATAAGAAAATTGGTTTTGTATTAGTTGATTCTAAGCTACAACCCTATGAAGATAGTTACTTAATGTATTATCCCAAAAATGCCATGATTGATAATAAACCATTACCAACTTACTTTTGAAGTTTCCATTTTTGAATTTTTTTGCCTCTTGCTCATTTATGATTTTACAGAAATCAGCCTGGCTGAAGACACTTGAATGGTAAGGTAATATTTCATTAGTCATTTATGTTGCTCATTTCTTGTTTGGATTTAAAATTAAAAAGAGTCATTCAAAAGCATAAATGGGTTAAGTAGGATGGCCTTTAACCAAATAAAGAAAGCTGACGTGAGTCAGCTTTTTTGTTTGCCGTCATGGCCATGGAATCGGCACTTCGCGTGCAGCCGTTCGCCCTAGGATGAGTGTCACTTGCCCGGCTAATAAATTCGTGAGCTCGGTCCTGATTTGGTCGACGCGCTCGCAATCGAGCCAAACTGTGAGGGTGACTGCGGTACCATAAGTGGCGTCCGCAATCGCCAGTTGCTTGGTGTTTAAGTATTGCTGGACTGCACCCAATTGGTGATAGCTGAGCTTGAGCGTTAGCTCGCGTTGGGGGACTTGCTGAACGAGCCCAATCGCCTTGGCGCAGGCGGTCACGCTCCCCGCATAAGCCCGCATTAAGCCGCCAGCACCTAACTTGATGCCGCCGAAATAACGGGTGACGACAACGGTCACATTGTTTAAACCTAGTAGTTGTAGCGTCTTTAATTCTGGAATACCAGCGGTGCCACTGGGTTCGCCGTTATCGCTCGCCTTGACTTGTTCGTTGTGATGTCCGATGAGGTAGGCATAAGTATGGTGGCGGGCGTCATGAAAAGTGGCTTTCACTTGCGCGATAAAGGCTTTAGCTTCAGCTTGGCTGCTCGTACGGGCCATGCTGGCAATGAAACGACTTTTTTTAATAATTTGCGTATTTTCGCCATTTTGCTTAATGGTTAAGCTTTTTTTCGATGTGGTCATACTCGTTTTTCTTTCCTTTAGCGTAATGTTAGTTAGGAGGTTGACCTCAGATGAAAATAATTAATCAGTTTGCTGGCCGACAATGGCTAGTGAGTCAAGAGGATAGTAACATAAATTCAGCCTTGACGAAAATTCCGGCTATTTTGAATGGTCGCTGTCAGCGTTGCAATAGCTTAGCTTGTGGGCAGCTACCAACAGGCGCCAGTTATTGCCGTGAATGTTTGGGCCTTGGCCGAGCGAGCAGCAATCAATATCTTGTGCGCGATGAACAAGTCGCGCATTTCTCCCACGTTGTAGGTGGTGGTTTGCGCTGGCAGGGCCAATTAACATCAGCGCAAGCGCAAGTCTCACAGCAGCTTCAAGTAAATTTTCAAGCACAACGTGATACGCTCGTCCAGGCGGTTACCGGGGCGGGTAAAACTGAAATGGTTTTTGGCATGCTGGCAGCTGCCTTTGAGCAGGGAAAACGGGTTGCCATTGCCAGCCCACGCCTAGATGTGGTGAATGAATTGTACCTACGTTTGCAGCCGGTCTTTAAGCGCATTCAGATTGGGAAGTATCACGGCCAGATGGCGACAGTGGTTCGGCTGGATCAATTGGTCATTTGCACGACGCACCAGCTGTTAAAGTTTTATCATGCGTTTGATTTGCTAATTATCGATGAAGTGGATGCTTTTCCTTATGCTGGCCATGCCTTGCTCCAATTTGCGGCGCAGCAAGCAGTTAAGCTACAAGGGATGACCACGTATTTAACGGCTACCCCACCTGCGTCCTTATTAGCGCAGGTTGCAAGTGGCAAGTTGGCAATTGTGACGCTTAAGCGGCGATTTCATGGTGGCCGTTTGCCAGTTCCTGAAGAGCGGTTGTTATTGCGCCCTTATTTACAGCGTGGTCACTTGCACGCCCGCTTGCTGGCAGATGTGTTAACGGCGCTGCAAGCAGGGCATCCGCTATTACTTTTTGTGCCAAGAATTGCCGAAATTCCCGCTTATCTTGCGGCTTTAAGTCAGGTACTGGAATTGCAGGCTTACGCCATGGCTGGCGTCTTTGCGGCTGATCCGCAGCGGCTTGATAAAATTACTGCCTTTCGTGCTGGTGAGCTGGCTTTACTGGTTACCACGACCATTTTAGAGCGTGGGGTTACTTTCCCGCATGTTTGGGTGTTAGTCGTGGCTGCCGATGATTCCCTTTATACCCCTGCGAGTTTAGTGCAATTAGCTGGTCGGGTGGGGCGTGCTGCCGATGATCCGACTGGTCGCGTGGTTTATTATTATCATCGCTACACGCAGGTTTTACGCGCGTGTCAGGCAACCATCAGGAGCCTGAATCAATGAGGTGCCTGTATTGTCAGCAGCCGTTTTCACCACCGCTAGTGTGGCGTGAGCTCTTTAGCTTGCAAGTGGCCCAGCAACCAGCACTCTGCCAGGCCTGCCGGAGGCAGTTTGAGCCGCTTAAACCAGGTTGCCCAACTTGCGGGCGGCCGCAAACTAGTCCCCAGCGCTGCCAAGATTGCCAGCGCTGGCAGCGGCACTATCCCACGCAATTGTTGCATAACCATGCCAGTTATCACTATAATCCGGCCATGCACGATTTGATGGTGCAATATAAGCGCTATGGGGATTATCAACTGGCATTAGTCCTGCAGACCCTGATTGCCCCTGCTTTTAGGGAGCTTGAGTATGATTACTATGTGCCAGTCCCAAGTGCACCGGAACACTTAGCACGGCGCCAGTTTGATACGATTAGCGCTGTTTTCACCGGATTGGTGCCACTAAGCCCACTCCTTAAGAAAATTGCTGGTACGAGTCCTCAAGGCGAAAAGCAGCGACGTGCCCGCTTGCAAGCACCGCAAGCCTTTTATTTGCGGCCCTTAGTTGCACCGCTGTCACCTGGTGCGCGCTATTTATTGCTGGATGACATTTACACGACTGGCCGCACCTTGTATCATGCGCGGGATGCACTCCAAGTGCTTGACCCGCAGGCGCAAATTGAAAGTTTAACTATTTGTCGCTAATGACTAGTGGTGCGCCTACATGTTTGCTATAATATGGGTGTAGTCAACCGGATACCGGCGAAAGGAGAATCTTATGTTAAAGTACAATGTTCGTGGAGAAAATGTTGAAGTCACTGATGCTTTGAGAAGTTACGTGGAGAAACGCTTAACAAAACTTGAGAAGTACTTCGAATTAAACGATACGGTCAATGCGCATGTTAATTTGAAGGTTTATCGTAACCATACCGCTAAGGTCGAAGTGACCATTCCTTTACCATACCTAGTGCTACGTGCCGAAGATACAACGGATGATATGTACCGCAGTATCGACTTTGTCTCTGAGAAGCTGGAACGCCAGATTCGTAAATACAAGACAAGGGTCAACCGCAAGAGTCGTGAAAAGGGCCTGCAAGACTTCTTTATTGAAGCTAATGCAGATACTACTGAGGAGCCGGAACCAGGTTTTGATATTGTCCGTAATAAGCGGGTTAATTTGAAACCGATGGATCCAGAAGAAGCTATCTTACAGATGGACATGCTAGAACATGATTTCTTCGTCTTCCAAGACGCTGAAACCGATGGCACTTCGGTGGTTTATCGCCGTAATGACGGGCGTTATGGCCTGATTGAAACTGATGAATAAAACACTTGTCTGACAAGTGAGGGCCTTGTAGCTAACGTGCTGCAAGGTTCTTTTTTAGGTTAATCTATGTTAAAATTAACGTGTATTTTAGACTTTATGACAAATAAGGACCGATTGAATGGCAAATATATTAAAAAAACTATATAACAAAAATAAGCATGAGCTTAATGAGCTCCAGAAACTCGCCACCCAGGTTGAAAGTTTTGCCGATGCGATGAGCCAGCTTCCAGACGAAGCCTTACAAGCTAAGACACCTGAATTTCGTAGTCGTTTGAAGGAAGGGGCAAGCCTTGATGAGCTGCTCCCTGAAGCTTTTGCGGTTGCACGAGAAGGCGCTAAGCGGGTACTCGGACTGTATCCGTTCCACGTTCAAATTCTAGGGGGGATTGCCTTACACCGCGGCAATATTGCCGAAATGATGACTGGTGAAGGGAAGACTTTGACGGCCACGATGCCTGTTTACTTAAATGCCTTAGCTGGTAAAGGGGTTCATGTGGTGACGGTTAACGAGTACCTTTCTAGCCGGGACGAGAGTGAAATGGGTCAACTTTATCGTTGGTTAGGCTTAACGACTGGCTTGAATGTTAATGCCATGTCACCTGACAAGAAGCGTGAAGCGTACAACTGTGATGTGACTTATTCTACTAACTCAGAGCTCGGGTTTGATTATCTGCGTGACAACATGGTGGTTTACAAGGAGCAAATGGTTCAACGGCCGCTTAACTATGCCATTATCGATGAAGTTGACTCTATCTTGATTGATGAAGCGCGGACGCCATTAATTATTTCTGGTGAAGCTGAACAAGCTACCAGTGACTATTTGCGGGCTGATCGGTTCGTGAAGGCCCTCACTGAAGATAAGTCGGGTGATGATGTCGATGATGACAAGGATTATGGCGATTATAAGATTGATTGGCCAACTAAGACGATTAGCTTAACCAGTCAAGGGATTAAACGGGCCTGTGAGCATTTTGGCCTCAAGAACCTTTATGACGTTGAAAACCAAAAATTAGTTCACCACATTGATGAAGCGCTACGCGCCAATTACATCATGCTCAATGATATTGATTATGTGGTGCAAGATGGCGAAGTGAACATCGTTGATTCCTTTACTGGCCGGGTAATGGAAGGACGACGCTATTCTGATGGATTGCACCAAGCGATTGAAGCCAAGGAACATGTTAAGATTCAAGAAGAATCAAAGACGCAGGCCACGATTACCTACCAAAACTTCTTTAGAATGTACGAGAAGTTAGCCGGGATGACTGGGACTGCCAAGACGGAGGAAGAGGAGTTCCGTGAAATCTATAACATGGAAGTCTTAACCATTCCCACCAACAAGCCGATTATTCGGGTGGATCATCCAGATAAGTTGTATCCAACCATTGAGTCAAAATTTGCGGCGGTGGTAGCCGACATTAAGGCTCGCCATGAAAAGGGCCAACCAGTATTAGTAGGGACGGTAGCCATTGAAAGCTCAGAACTACTCAGCAAGTTGTTGAAACAAGCTGGTGTGCCACATGCCGTCTTAAACGCGAAGAACCATGCTAAGGAAGCTGCCATCATCATGAATGCTGGTCAGCGTGGTGCTGTGACCATTGCAACCAACATGGCTGGCCGTGGGACTGATATTAAGTTAGGGCCTGGCGTCAAAGAAGTTGGCGGACTCGCAGTCATTGGGACTGAACGACATGAATCACGCCGGATTGATAACCAATTACGGGGCCGTTCCGGCCGTCAAGGTGATCCTGGTGTGACACGGTTCTACCTATCACTAGAAGACGACCTGATGAAACGTTTTGGCGGCGATCGGGTGAAGGAATTTATCGACCGTTTGTCTGACAATGACGATGATAAGGTGATTGAAAGTCGCCTGATTACGCACCAAGTGGAATCTGCCCAGAAACGGGTTGAAGGGAACAACTATGATACCCGTAAGCAGACCCTGCAATATGATGATGTCATGCGCTTACAGCGGGAAATTATCTATCGTGAACGGATGCAGGTCATTAATGCCACTAAGGATTTGAAACCTATTTTGGTTCCAATGATTCATCGCACTATTGATGGTCAAATTGACATGTTTACAAACGGTGAGCGTGCTAAGTGGCGGCTTGATTCATTACGTGACTTCATCACCACGAATTTAGCCAACCCTGAATTTACGGATCAGCTTGATTTCACTACCATTACGGTGCCTGAATTGAAACAACGTCTCTATGATCAAGTTGAGGCCAATTTTGCCGAAAAGGCTGCTGCCTTAGGTGACCCACAACAATTGCTGGAGTTTGAAAAAGTGGTTATTCTGCGGGTGGTTGACGAGCGCTGGACGGATCATATTGATGCCATGGATCAATTACGTCAATCAATTGGGTTACGTGGTTATGGCCAGTTAAACCCATTAGTTGAATACCAAGATTCTGGTTACAGAATGTTTGAAGAAATGATTTCTAACATCGAATTTGATATTACCCGCCTCTTTATGAAGGCCGAAATTAGACAAAATTTGACGCGTTAGACAGACGAGGGAGGAAGGCGCAAACTTTCCCCCCTTTTCTTTAAAAGAGAAAATGTGTCTTAATGGAATTAACTGAGATTCAAAGTGAACTCGCGCGCTTAGAGCGCAAGTTAGCTCACTTTAGGGGGTCACTTTGACCTCCCTGCCATTCGTGAGAGTATTGCGCTCAATGAGCACCAAATGTCACTGCCAGATTTTTGGCAAGATCAGGAAGCCGCCCAAGCTTTAATTAATGCGACGAATCGGCTGAAAGAAAAGCAGGAGTCGTATGAGCAATTGGCTAGCCGCTTGGCTGATGAAAAGACCCTGCTTGAGCTCTTAACCGAGGATTTTGATCCTGATTTAGCTAGTGAAGCGCAGACCCAGCTAAGCAGTTTGCAAGCTGACTTCCATGAATATGAATTGGATTTACTGTTAGCGGGTCCATATGATGAGCACAATCTATTACTCGAAATTCATCCTGGTGCTGGCGGGACGGAAGCCCAAGATTGGTCTCAGATGCTGCTGCGGATGTACCAGCGTTATTGTGAACGCCACGGCTTTAAGTTTGAGATTAATGCCTATGAAGCGGGCGATGAAGCTGGGCTGAAGCGGGTCAATGTCCGGATTAGCGGGAAGCGCGCTTATGGGATGCTGAAGTCGGAAAATGGGGTTCACCGCTTAGTGCGAATTTCACCGTTTGATGCGGCAAAACGGCGGCATACGTCTTTTGCAGCCGTCGAAGTGATTCCTGAAGTGGATGATAGCATTAACATTGAAATTGCCCCTAAGGACTTGCGGATTGATGTATATCGTTCCAGCGGTGCGGGTGGCCAACATATTAATAAGACTTCCAGTGCGGTGCGGATTACTCATCTCCCAACGGGAATTGTGACCACCAGTCAGGCGCAACGCTCGCAGTTGCAAAACCGAGAAACCGCCATGAGTGAATTGCGCGCCAAGTTGTTCCACCGCGCCCAGCTAGCCAAGCGGGCTGAGAAAGAAGCCCTGAAGGGCGATCAAATGGAAAATGGTTGGGGCTCCCAAATTCGTTCTTATGTTTATCATCCCTATAGTTTAGTCAAAGATTTGCGGTCAAATTATGAGACCGCCGATGTTAATGGGGTCATGGACGGGAAAATTGAACCGTTCATTGCGGCCTATCTACAGTGGCTACTTAGCCGAGAGAATCCAGAGTAGGTGATTGAGATGTCGTTTTTTAGTATTGTGGTGATTGTGCTACTTGCCTTATTAGCCTTAAGTGTCATCTTGTTGTTCTTCAAGTTGCTCTTAATGCTTTTACCAGCAGCACTCGTGATTATTGGAATTTTATGGTTGATTTATCATGTGCAGTATCGCCGATTTGAACGTGAGGGCCAGCCATTTGACTTTAGGCAAGCACCACCACGTTCTGGGCGTAAGCAGGCGCGTGATGTTAAAACGAAGCCAGTGGATGATGACGATGAGGCAAAATAATGACCAAAGCAGTAGCGTTAACACAGATCATCAATGATAATCAAGTATTACACGTGTCGCAAGGGCGTGAGCTCTTAGCTAGTAAGGCTGTTAGTGTGTCAGATGTTTATCGGCCAGGGCTGGAATTGACGGGCTATTTCGACTTTTATCCGCGGCGCCGGGTACAGCTGCTGGGGCGCACTGAAATTTCTTATGCTGCTCGACTTGAACCTGATATGCGTAACCGAGTGTTTGCCCGGATGTGTACCCCAGATACGCCTTGTTTCCTCGTGGCTCGTAATTTGCCAATTCCCAAAGAATTGGTAGCAGCCGCTGAAACTCAAGGTATTCCGATTCTGCACTCTGGTGAATCAACCACTTATCTGTCAGCGATGCTCACACAGTATCTGCGTGAGCATTTAGCCGTGCGCGAGTCCATTCATGGCGTGCTCGTTGAGATTAACGGGATGGGAATTCTGCTAAGGGGCCAATCAGGTGTCGGCAAGAGTGAGACCGCTCTGGCATTGATTCAGCGTGGTCACCGCTTAATTGCCGATGATCGGGTGGATGTGTACCAGCAAGATCATGAAACGGTCGTAGGTGAAGCGCCGCAAATTTTAAAACACCTAATGGAGATTCGCGGTATTGGTATTATTGATATCATGAACCTCTTCGGTGCCGGCGCAGTAAAGGATGCCACGCCAATTCAGCTGGTGATTAATCTTGTCAACTGGGATCCTAAGGCCAATTATGATCGTCTAGGCTTTAATGAAAACACCATGGAAATTGCCAATGTGGCCGTACCACAGATTACGGTGCCAGTGAAAGTAGGACGTAATTTGGAGATTATCATTGAAGTCGCCGCCATGAACTTCCGTGCCAAAAAGATGGGCTATGATGCGAGTCAGCGCTTTGATGATAATTTGACGCAGCTGATTGCGGACAATTCGCAGGGAAAGGCGTGATGACATGGCACTTGTTCTTAATCCGGTCGCCTTTCATTTAGGTGGTTTGAGCGTTAAATGGTATGGTATTATTATGGCCGTAGCAATCCTGTTAGCGCTCAGCCTATCGATTCAAGAAGGGCAAAAGCGGCAGATTATGAGCGATGATTTCGTTGATTTTCTGCTCTGGGCGGTCCCTTTAGGTTATCTAGGGGCGCGACTTTATTACGTTGCCTTTGAATGGAATTATTATCGTCAAAATCCGGGGCAAATTCTCGCAATTTGGAATGGTGGGGTTGCCGTCTATGGCGGTCTTTTGATGGGCTTAGTGGTCTTAATTGTGTTTGCCCGCAAACGCTTCTTGCCCCCATTCTTACTACTTGATGTGATTACGCCAGGCGTGATGGCAGCTCAAATTTTAGGTCGCTGGGGTAATTTCATGAATCAAGAGGCGCATGGGGCGGCAACCAGTTTACAGTTCTTGCGCAGTTTACATTTGCCGGAGTTCATCATTGTCCAGATGAAGATTAACGGGGTGTATTATCAGCCGACTTTCCTCTATGAATCGGTCTTTAATTTGCTTGGTCTCGTGCTGATTTTGGCGCTGCGCCACCGCCAGCACTGGTTCAAGCAGGGGGAAGTGTTCATGGCTTACCTAATGTGGTACAGTGGAGTTCGTTTCTTCGTTGAAGGTCTACGGACCGATAGTTTGTATCTTGTGGGTGGCATCAGGGTCTCGCAGGCACTGAGTGCAGTCTTGTTTATCGTTGCTGCGGCGTTATTCATTTATCGCCGAGTACATGTTAAACCGAAGTGGTATTTGGCAGGCAGTGGGTTGAAATACCCTTACCGCCGCGATTAAACAGAAAGATGTGTCATTATAATGACTAAAATTGCAGTATTGGGAAATGGCTCATGGGGGTCCGTCTTAGGATCCATGTTAGCTGATAATGGAAATGACGTTGTCTTCTACGGAAACAATGATCAAGTCAATGCGGAAATTAATCAGTATCACACCAACACGCATTACATGAAGGATTGGCAGCTCAATCCAGCTACGACCGCAACCGCTGATTTAGCGCAGGCAGTAACTGGCGCTGAACTCGTGTTGTTCGTTTTACCAACGGCTGCCGTGCGGATTGTGGCTAAGCAGCTGCGGCCAGTGCTTACTAAGTTAGGTATTAAGCCCTTACTAGTGACTGCTACCAAAGGGATTGAGCCTGGTAGTAAGAAATTGATTTCTGAAATTTTGACGGAAGAAGTCTACCCTGAAAATACGGATAAAATTGTGGCCATTTCTGGTCCTAGCCATGCTGAAAATGTGGCGAAGAAAGATTTAACTGCCATTACCTGTGCTTCAACGAGTGAGGCGAATGCCAAGCTCGTCCAGCGCCTGTTCTCAAATGATTATGTGCGTTTCTACACCAACTCTGATTTAGTTGGCGTAGAAGTCGGCGGTGCAGTTAAAAACGTCATTGCTCTTGCTGCCGGCATTTTAGTTGGTAAGGGTTATGGAGATGATGCCAAAGCAGCCCTCATGACCCGTGGTCTAGCTGAAATTGGCCGGTTAGGTGTGCAGTACTTTGGCGCTGAACTCAGCACCTTTAGTGGCTTGTCGGGTATTGGCGATTTAATTGTAACTTGTACCAGTGTGAACTCCCGCAACTGGCGTGCCGGCAAACAATTGGGTGAAGGCAAACATTTGAGTGAGATTCTAGACACGATGGGACAAGTTGTGGAAGGTGCCACGACGGTTAAGGCAGTTCATGAACTTTGTGTTGAAAAAGGGATTGACATGCCAATTTGTGCCGCTGTTTACCGTGTCTGCTATGAAGATGCTGACATTGATGCTGAAATCAAGCAAATGATGGGGCGTAGTCCTAAGCCTGAGATTCGACTTTAGGCAAATAAATTGCCAGTTTTCCCTTATTAAATGTAAGATTACCGAAGAGGTGAGAAGATGACAAAAGTTTATGATGTGATGATTATTGGTGCTGGTCCAGCTGGTATGACGGCTGCTTTGTATGCCACGCGCGCAAATTTAAAGGTGTTACTCTTAGATCGTGGCCCTTACGGTGGTCAAATGAATAATACCGATGTGGTGGACAATTATCCTGGTTATTTGGATATTAAGGGGCCAGAATTATCCGAAAAGATGTTCCAGACTTTGGGTAAATTTCAACCTGATTTTGAATATGGGGATGTGCAAAAGGTCACCCTTGATGGCGACAACAAAGTGGTCACCACTGATACCGGTGCATATACCGCGCCCGTGCTAATTATTGCTAGTGGTGCCACTCACCGTCATTTGGGCGTGCCAGGTGAGGAGGATTATGCTGGCCGTGGGGTCTCTTACTGTGCAGTCTGTGATGGTGCGTTCTTCAAGGATGAAGATGTCGCCGTTGTAGGCGGCGGTGATTCCGCGCTTGAAGAGGGACTCTATCTCGCACAATTAGCGAAATCAGTGACCATAATTCATCGCCGCGATCAATTACGGGCTCAGCCGTGGTTGCAAGGCCTGGCTAAGCAGAATGACAAGGTTCATTTCGTTTGGAATGCCTTGACTGATGAAATTGCTGGCGATGGGCAAAAGGTGAGTGGGGTTCATTACCACGACAAGTTGACTGATAAGGGCGGCGTCGTACCAGCTACTGGGGTCTTCATTTATGTGGGAATTGAACCACAGACGAGCGTTTTCAAGGAGCTAGGAATTACCAACGAGGCCGGCTGGATTGATACGGATGAAAACATGCGGACGACACTAGCAGGCGTTTATGCGGTTGGCGATGTCCGGGATAAGCACCTCCGTCAGATTGCCAATGCGGTTGGCGATGGTAGTATTGCTGGCCAGGATGCCTTTTCATACCTGCAGAAAATCAAGCATAACAATTAACTTTCTTAAAAGCCTTTAGAGCAATACTCTGAAGGCTTTTTTACTAGTATTTTTCACTTAGACCAATTTTGAACTAACCAAGCTTTAGCTATTTATTTTGATGCTTGTCTTAGATTACATGTTAAAATAATTTTGAAGATAACTATTTTTGAGGTGGTAACTCGCATAGTAGTTACCGCTATAATATTTTTCTGAAGGTAGGACCAATTTTAGGATACTATAAGGGGTAGTGTGTTTATCTCAGAAACATTGGATTCGGAGGACATTTTGGATAAAAATCAAAATCTTTCAACTAAACCAACCCGTCGTCTTTATCGCCAGCGCCGACGTAGCAAGCGGTGGCTTAAATGGCTCTTGAGCTTCTTGCTCTTAGCAGTTGCGGTCGTCGCAGTCTTTGCCGGGATTGCTTGGCATAATTTGCGTAGTGCCACGGATAATATGTATAACAAGTCTAATCAGACGACCCGTGGCATTGATAGACAGATGGATGCCAAAAAACCAATCAGTTTCTTACTCCTTGGGACCGATACGGGCGCCCTAGGTCGTGATTATAAAGGTCGAACCGACACCATCATGATTATTGTGCTGAATCCGACGACGCGCAAGACAACGATTGTCAGCTTACCGCGTGATATGAAAGTTAATTTACCGGGTTATAGTCAATATTCACCTTCCAAGATTAATGCCGCTTATACTTATGGCGGTGTTGATGAGACGATTGAAGTTGTTAAAGATTACTTCAAGATTCCAATCTACGGCTATGCCCTCGTGAACATGGGTGGCCTTGAGAAATCCATTAATCAAGTTGGTGGGGTTAATGTCACTTCGCCATTAACCTTTGATTATGAAGGCTACCATTTTGATAAGGGTCAAACTTACCATATGAATGGTGCTAAAGCTTTAGCTTTCAGTAGGATGCGTTATACTGACCCACACGGTGACTATGGCCGTCAGCAGCGTCAACGCCTCATTATTATGGCTTTATTGAAAGAATCTGCCTCATATCGCACGGTTCTCAATTCAACATTCTTAAATGGCATCTCTAAGGAGATGCAGACGGATCTCACGATGTCACGGATGTTAAAATTAGCAACGGGCTATCGGACATCGCTTGGTAAGGTTAATTCGACCTTTGCTCAAGGGACATCAGCTAATATTTCAGGGGTTTCCTTTGAAGTGGTCTCAGCTGCTGAACGACAACGCATTATTACGAAATTACGTCGTCAACTAGGTCTAAATCCAGTTACGATTAACTAGCGACTACCAATCGCTGAAGTCATCTGATGGGTATGAGGACCTGAATGAAATTAATCAAAAATTACTTATATAATGCTGGTTACCAGTTATTGGTGCTACTGCTACCGTTCATTACGGCACCTTATATTGGCCGTGTGCTGAAACCTTATGGGGTTGGGGTGAATTCTTATACCAACTCAATCGTGCAATGGTTTGTGCTACTAGCGGGGGTCGGGATTTCTTATTACGGGAATCGCCAGATTGCCTATGTCCGCTCGGATCGAGCTAAGCTGAGTCAGACTTTTTGGGAAATTCAGTTGCTCAAGACCTTAACAACGGTCATTGCTTTTGTCTTGTTCTTCATCTTTTTACGGGTCTATCGTCAATATACTTGGTATCTTTGGTTGCAATCATTGAATGTCGTGGCTGGGGTGCTAGATATCTCTTGGTTCTATATGGGAATTGAGGATTTCAGAAGTACGGTCACGCGTAATACGATTGTGAAACTGATTACGGTAGTGGCAATTTTTATCTTCGTGAAGACGCCAAATGATATTGGAACTTACATTGTGCTATTAGCGGTAGGGTTGATTCTAGGAAATTTGTCACTCTGGCTAAAGTTACCAAAATATCTGGATTGCATTAATTTCAAGGGGTTACGGCCGCTGATTCACCTGAGACCAACGATTGCCATGTTCATTCCCCAAATCGCTACCCAAATTTATCTTATTTTGAATAAAAATATGCTAGGCATCTTTTCTGGTCCGACGGCTGCTGGCTTTTACAACCAAGCAGATACCATGATTAAGATGGTGCTAGCAATTGTGACGGCAACGGGAACCGTGATGTTACCGCATGTTGCCAATGCGTTTGCACGGGGCGAAAAGGAGCAGGTCAAGCGCTTGCTCTATTCGTCGTTTAACTTTGTCTCGCTGCTAGCAGTAGCCATGATGTTTGGCATGATGGCCATTAGTCGTTATCTCGGACTGATGTTCTATGGTCCCGGCTTTGGTCCTGTCGGTCAAGCCATGGCTGCTGAGTCCATTGTGATTCTCATGATTGGCTGGAGCAACGTTATTGGCATGCAGTATCTATTACCCGTGAACCGGGTGAAAGATTTTACGTGGTCAGTGACACTGGGCGCTGTCGTCAATATCATCTTGAATTTCCCGTTGATTAAACTCTGGGGGCTGATGGGGGCTATCTGGGCAACGGTGATTTCTGAAACTATGGTGACGGGGTATCAGCTGTATGTGGTTCGCCATCAGCTTGAATTTAAACAACTTTTTGCCGATCTAGGCAAGTATCTGCTCGCTGGTGTTGTGATGTTTGTGCTAGTGTACTGGCTTGATCAGCTTTGGCAGCCTAAAACCTTACAGTTGCTACCATTGCTCCGGTTGCTGGGAATTATTGGACTGGGTGTCGTGCTTTATGGACTGGTGTTACTTGCAACTAGACCACGATTATTAGGCGATGCAATCAATTTATTGCGTAATCGTCACACTAACAATCAATCAGAAGAATAGAGAAATTAATATGCCAAAATATGATTATTTAGTGGTGGGGGCTGGTCTCTTCGGTGCCACGTTCGCTTATGAAGCTGCTAAGCGTGGTAAGACAGTTAAAGTCATTGAAAAGCGCGACCATGTAGCCGGTAATATTTATACCAAAGAAGTGCATGGGATCCAGGTTCACCAGTTTGGGGCGCATATTTTCCATACGTCTGACCAAGCAGTGTGGGACTATGTCCACCAATTTGCGGATTTCAACCGCTATACCAACACGCCAGTAGCAAATTATCAGGGCGAGATGTATAACTTGCCCTTTAACATGAATACCTTTAGTAAGATGTGGGGCGTACGCACGCCTAAAGAAGCCTTAGCGGAATTAAATCGTCAGCGAAGTGAAATGGCTGGTAAGGCGCCGCAGAATCTTGAGGAACAAGCAATTTCACTCGTCGGACGTGATATCTACGAGAAGCTTATCAAAGGTTATACCGAGAAGCAATGGGGACAAAAAGCGACTGAATTGCCAGCCTTTATTATCCGCCGGCTGCCAGTACGCCTAACCTATGACAACAACTACTTTAACGATCCTTACCAGGGCATTCCGATTGGTGGTTATACCCAAATTGTCACCAAGATGCTGGATCAACCAAATATTACAGTTGAAACCGGGGTTGATTTTTTTGCTAACCGTCAAGTTTATGAAGCAGAAGCCTCACGCTTACTCTTTACGGGGATGATTGATGAATTCTTTAACTACCAATTAGGTGAGCTCGCTTATCGCAGTTTACGCTTTGAAACAGAAATCCTTGATGAGGATAACTGCCAAGGGAACGCGGTAATTAACTACACCGAACGCGCTGTACCGTATACCCGGATTATTGAGCATAAACACTTTGAATTCGGTAAGGGTGAGAAAGGTAAGACGGTTATTACTAAGGAATATCCGGCTGATTGGCACCATGGGGATGATCCTTATTATCCAGTCAATAATCAGCGTAATAATGACTTATACAAGCAATATCGTGCTTTAGCTGATAAGCAGGCCAAGGATGTTATCTTTGGGGGCAGACTAGGTCAGTATCGCTACTATAATATGGATCAAGTGGTGCGTTCAGCGCTCGACCTGGTTGCTCAAGAATTTTAACGCATTAATTGCATGAAGGAGAATTAGTAATTATGGAAAATGAGACTACGATTGATTTACGAAAATTGTTAGCCCTATTCAAGAAGCATCTATTTAGCATCGTGTTTTTAACTGCTGGACTAGGTGTTATCGGTTGGTTTGTGGCCAAAGACGATGGTTACCCCGCAGTATACTACCGGAACGCAGTTACTTGTTGACCAAAAGGTTAATAAAGATGATGTTGGTGTGGCGCTACAGGCGCAACAAGCTGGAATTCAAGTTATTGATACCTATAAGGATATTATTAAGAATGATTTGATTATGTCAGCGGTGCAAAAGCGACTGGCTAATCCGACGCGGCTAGTGCGAGCAGGTCAGCCAGCCAAGATGGCACAAGATGGCACTAGAAGATTGATTCGGAAGGCTAAGGCACCGGTTTATGAGCGCACGGGAATGGCATACAATGTTTCTCGTGGCAAGTTGAATCAAAGTATCTCTATTAGCTCTAATACAAACTCACAATTGTTTGCTATTAATGTGGTGGATAGTAACCCGAATCGGGCAGCAGCAATTGCGAACGCGACAGCTGATGTCTTTAAAACTAAAATTGGCAAGATTATGGAAGTCAATAATGTCTCCATTGTTGCGCGTGCGACTGTCCCCAGTGCACCATCTTTGCCAAAGGTGAAGAATTACGTTGTTGCTGGGTTACTGTTAGGCTTTTTCATTAGCGTAATCATCATTATCTTAAGAGACATGTTCGACGTTACGGTGCGAGACGAGGCGTTCCTAGTACAAGATTTAGGGCTGACTAATTTGGGGATAGTATCACATATTAAATTAAGCGCCCATGATCGAAAGTTAACCATGCTCTCAAATAAACGTGCAAACAGGAGGGTTTAAAAATGTCGTTATTTCATAAAAAGTCATCCACTGATAGCCTTAATAATGCGGTTAAATTAATAACTGTTGCTCATCCTAATAGTCCTATTTCAGAACAATTTAGAACCATTCGAACTAACATTCATTTCGCGGGCGTTGATCAGGAACTAAAAACAATCGCCTTTAGCTCGGCTAACCAGAGTGAAGGAAAATCGACTGTCACTGCCAATGTTGCCGTAACATGGGCGCTTGAAGGCAAGAAGGTACTCTTTATTGATGCTGATTTGCGCCGGCCGACCATTCATCAAACTTTTGGCCTTAATAATAATCATGGTTTAACCACCATTCTCTCTAGTAAGGCTGACTCAATTGAACTTACTGATTATATTAAGCCGAGTGGCATCGATCATCTGTCACTGATTACCAGTGGTCCAATTCCGCCTAATCCATCTGAACTATTAGGATCAGACCGCATGACCACCCTGATTAAAAATGTAAGTCAGGCTTTTGATTTAGTGGTCATTGATGTGCCACCAATTCTAGAAGTGCCAGATACGCAAGTTTTGTCAGCGCATCTTGATGGGTTGGTACTTGTGGTGCGTGAAGGCCAAACACGTAAGGCAGCTATTTCCCGTGCCGTAGACGTGTTGAAGATTAGTAAGACCCGAATTCTTGGTTTTGTGTTGAATGATCATAATGCTAAAGATGCTGGTTATGGCTATGGTTATGGCTATGGTTACAAGGCCGAACAAGGGTCGAAGTAATGCGCGGATTGATTGATTTGCATTGCCATATCTTACCTGGGATTGATGATGGCTCACCGAATCTAGTAACGTCTTTAGAATTAGCAAGAAAGGTAGTTGCTGACGGAATTGATTATGCTTTGCTGACACCACATCATATGAATGGACGCTACATCAATCATAAGGCGGATGTTCTGACACTGGTTGAGCAGTTTGAGGCTGACCTAGCTGCCAATGGTATTCCTCTAAAGGTTTTTCCTGGACAGGAAGTTCGTATCAATGGGGATTTATTAAAAGCCATTGCGGCAGATGATATTTTATATGCCGATGAAGCTGGTCACTATCTGATGCTCGAATTTCCGAGTGATTCAGTGCCACAGTATGCTAACCAAATGATCTATCAGTTAGTTCAACAGGGGATTACGCCGGTCATTGTTCATCCAGAACGTAATGAAGGAATTGTGGACAATCCTAGCAAGCTGGCTGATTTGCTCAAGTTGGGATGCTTGACGCAAATTACCGCTAGTTCTTATGTGGGAGTATTTGGAAAGCGGATTGCCCAGTTTACGGTACAATTGATTAAAGCGGGTCAAGTGGCTTGTTTCGCCTCAGATGCTCATACACTAGCTAAACGGGAGTATGAGTTGTCAGCAGCCTATGATAAGTTAACCGCTAAGTTTGGTCCAGAGCTAACTAATTGCTATCAGGAGAATGCACGCGCGATTATTAATGGGGAACCGGTTATGCTTAATTGGCAGCCGATTAAACGGAAACGTTTTTGGTTATTTTAATGGAGGAGAGAATGGGGCATCAAAAAATACAGGTTATCAAGGATCGCCATTTTATTGTTTATCCGGTGATTAAGCGAATATTTGACTTCGTGCTAAGCTTGCTCTCATTAGTGATTTTGTCACCAGTGTTTGCAATTATTGCCATTTTAATCAAAAAGGAAGATGGTGGCCCCATCTTTTATAATCAACTTCGTGTTGGTAAGGATGAACGGCGATTTAAAATGTATAAGTTTCGTTCAATGGTCGTTGATGCCGATGCCCGCAAGCAGGAATTAATGGCCAAGAATGAAATTGTTGGTGCCATGTTTAAAATTAAAGATGATCCTAGAGTGACTAAAGTTGGCCGGACTATTCGTAGGTTCAGTTTAGATGAGCTCCCACAACTTTTGAATGTGATAGGGGGCAAAATGAGTTTAGTTGGTCCCCGGCCACCACTAATTGAAGAAGTGGCCAAGTATACTCCTTATGATAAGCAGCGGCTATTAGTAACACCTGGCTGTACTGGCTTGTGGCAAGCAACAAAGCGCAATGAAGCAAGTTTCGATGAGATGGTTCACCTGGATATAACTTATATTAATAACCGCAGTTTATGGTTTGATTTGAAGATTATCTTCATGACGATTAAGGTTATGTTACATCCAAATGGCGCGTATTAGGGGCTTGGGGGAATATTAAAGATGAGTATTGAGATTTACGTGGTTGCCCACAAGTCATATCGTATGCCAGCCAATGATGGTATTTACATACCAGTTCAAGTCGGCTTTAATGATACTATTTCGGGCTTTAAGCGTGATGATACAGGGGAAAACATTCATGATAAGAATGGGAGTTATTGTGAATTAACAGCGCAATATTGGGCCTGGAAAAATCGGACAGCCGATGTCAAAGGACTGGTTCACTATCGACGCCTTTTTGTTAGCCGTCAGGCACATGGTCGTTTTAATTATGATCAGGTTTTAGGTGCTTCCGAGATTGAAACTTTATTGACGAAATATGATGTCATTGTTCCCAAGAAACGAAATTATTATATTGAAACGCTTGCTAATCACTATAAGCACTCACATTTGGATATTGGCTTAACTACCTTAGATGATATTATTAAGGCAGATTTTTCTACGTATTGGCCTGCTTATAAGCATCATCTGCAAGAGAAAAAGGGCCACATGTTTAACATGTTGATTGCTAAAGGACCAGTATTTGATGACTATAGTAAATGGCTTTTCGAAGTATTAGGTAAAGTCGAAGCTAAGATTGATATTAGTCATTTTTCAAAATCAGAACAACGCATTTATGGTTACTTGAGTGAACTATTATTGGATGTCTGGCTTGAGACGAATCATCTGACTTATGTTGAAGTGCCAGTGGCCTTTGTTGAAGGTGAAAACCTCTTTAAGAAGGGGCTAGTCATGATTAAACGTAAGTTAGTAGGTTTTTCTGAGGAGAAAAGGTCCTAGAAAAAGGCTTAACATTGTTTTTTGGGGAGTAAAAATAATGCTTAAAACTTTTATCAAAAATAGCGATTGGATTGGCAGATTGTATTATCTAATAGCTAAATGTGGTTATTGGATACTTGATGTTATCATTCCGGTCGACCATCATCTTATCTTATTTTGTAGTTTTTCGGGTAGACAAGTAAGTGATGTCCGAAGGCAGTTTATGATAACTGATGCAAGATCAGCAATTCTCAAAATATCGCATGGTTTGGGTAGTTACGAATCTTAAGTTAGCAAAAACGGGAGAAGCCGTCAAAATGGGGAGCCCCAAATATTATTGGCTGCTCTTTCGTGCTCGTTATTGGGTGGCTAATACGAGTATTGAACGCTTAGTTGCACTTAATCGTAAGAAGCACGTGTATATCAATACTTGGCATGGTATTCCATTAAAGAAACTTGCACTTGATGAGCCACATCTGAGTTACTTAGTTAAGAAGTGGTATCAAACTGTACAATTCAATCTATTAACCTGCTGTAGCGCTTATGATCAAGCGATTTTTAAACGGATTTTTCCCAGTACCAAAAATATTGAGACGGTCAAATTTACCACGCAATTATCCGTTAGTTCAAAGGGCTAATGAGCAAGAAGCTATTTTGACTAAATTGCAACTCAAGCATGACCGCAAGGTGATTTTATATGCACCGACTTTTCGCGATTATGCGATGGACACTGTATCGGATCAGGTTATTAAAACCTTAGATACGCTGGCACAAAAGTATACGGTACTTGTTCGAGAGCATTATTTTTCGAATGTTGATTTTCCTGATACTGTCGTTGATGTTTCGAATTATCCCGATGTCAATGAGCTAATGATCGCCTCAGACTTGCTCATTACGGATTACTCTAGCATCCTTCTTGACTATGCCTTGCTTCACAAGCCGATCTTCCTGTATCTCTATGATTGGGAACAATATGCACAGTATCGTGGCTTTTATACGAGTCCGATTGAATTGAAATTGCCATATGAGTATGACGGCAAGACACTTGTAGACGCGATTGCTAATGTAAAGTCCTATGATGATAGCGTATTGACTCAGCTAGTAACCAAGTATCAAGTTGATAATAATCGCTATTAAGAAATTGATTTTAGCAAGCTACGTCGCCCAAAATCAGCCACTACAGGACACTGTTTTTGGAGAAAGAGTAAATTGAGGAGAAAGTAGTGAAAATCAAATTTATATGTCATAAGCTCGTTGTGGGACATGGCGGTATTGAAACAGTTTTAGTTGAAGTAGCGAATTATTTAAGTCGTTTTTTTGATGTTTCGATTGTACTTGTTAATATGCCACATGATAAGCAATGGCTATCAAAATTTTCAAAAGATGTTACTGTTGTACTACCTAAGTATCAAAATAAATTATATCTTATATTTTATCTATTAAGATTGACCTTAACTACTGATAAGAATGATAAAATGGTTGTTTTAGGCGTCAATCTAGTAAAGGCAATTAGTCTGTTAAAACATGTTCTTCTAAAAAAATTCACGATATTCTCTTGGGTTCATTTTTCTCTAGTTAATCAAGATATGTTTGATCCTCATAATTTGGTCTGGGCGGATTATCATCTTGCTATTAGCTCTGCTATTAAGCAACAGATGATTAGTCTGGGTATTCCTGAAAAGAAGATCTTCCTAGTGTTAAATCCAATTAGTCGGCGCCCGCTAATTTCCTCGCTAATGAGCGAATCTAGTACAAAACATCTTCACTTGTTATATGTTGGCAGGACGTTGTTTAAAGGCCACAAAAATTTAAAAGAGTTATTTGATAATGTTGCTAGCTTAGGTAAAATGGTAACTTTGGATATTTTTGGTTCTAGTTCAAAAGATGAGCTTGCTCAGTGTATGAATTATACTAAGCGATTGGGCATAGCCAAGCAAGTTACTTGGCATGGCTGGACCGAAAATCCAATGGATCAGCTAACAAATTGGCCGTTTGCCTTGGTAATGACTTCTGTCTTTGAAGGTCTTCCGATGGCGATGCTGGAAGCGATGTCTCGTGGTATTCCTGTCATTACAACGCGGTTTGAAGGCTATGATAGTGTCTTAAAAGAGGAAATTAATGGGTTTAGCTATACTTCAGGAGATATTCAGGGGTTTCGGAACGCAATTACTAAGTTACAGCAACATTCCCTGCCTCCGCAGCAAGTGTCTGAGAGCATAGCAGAGTATAATTACTTCAAGCGACTAAAAACTGTTTTGGAACGTTATTAGTCAAGCTGCTTACGTGGCAGTTAGTGGCCTTTAGAATGAGAAAAACATCTGAACATTCATTCTCTAAGAAGTGAGTTACAGATTTGAAAAACATGATTAAGATTAGTGATGCTAGGCATCTAGAGGGTGTATACCAAATATGTATCAACTTGAGGATAAGAATTAACAATGGGTAAGATTGCAATTGTGACACCATACCTATCGGGTCAAGGGGGTACGGAACGTGTCATCGCCACGTTATTGTCAAACTCTGATTTTTTCTTAGAACAACATGATATACATGTCATTGTCTTAGGCTCTTCGGATAATCATGCCTGGGTGTCACAAGTAAGCCATGCAGTCAAAATCCAGTTCGATTCAGCGAATGATTACGTTAAGGCGGCACAGTTAACAGCAAGTCTCATCATACAACGATATGATACTGTGATTTGCATGAGTACTAGTAGTCTAAAGTTTGTGAGTAGGCTCAGGCAAAAGTTACATTTAAAGCTTAAATTGCTATCATGGATTCACTACTCATTATTTAATGAGAAGACTGTAGACCCGCGAGCTCTGTTTTTATCTGATCGATGTCTTGCCATTAGTAGTGGCATTCAAGAACAGCTTTTAAGCTTAGGGATTCCGGCTTCACAAGTAAGCTTAGTTTATAATCCGGTGATTCCAGCAACTCATCAGATTTTAAAATCAACTGACGGTGTGATACATCTTGTTTATATTGGGCGGATTATGCTAGATGGGCAAAAAAATTTGAGAGAACTTTTAGATGCGTTGAAAAAGCTTCCTGCTAATACGGTGCAAGTTGATCTTTTTGGAATTGGTGAAATAGCTTTATGTAAAGCCTATGCATTTCAGGTGTCGGTAAAGCAAAAAATGATTTGGCATGGTTGGGTTAGGAATCCATGGCGGGAAATCAAAACTGCAGATGCATTGGTCCTTACTTCAAAATTTGAAGGCTTTCCCATGGTTTTGCTAGAGGCTTTAAGTTATGGTCTTCCTTGTATTTCGTCTGATTGTCCAACAGGCCCGGAAGATGTTTTACATGATGGGGTCAATGGGTATCTTTACTCCTCAGGCAACTCGAATCAATTAGCGAAATTAATTCAGTCCATTCGAAAGAAACCATTTAATCGTGACCTAGTTGTGCGCTCAGTTGAAAAATTCTATGTCAAAAATTTTGTTCAAATTTTCTGGGATAAAGTGATTCATGGGGAGACTAAGTAATGTATAAATTAAGTGTCATTATTCCAGTATACAATGCTCAAAGCTCAATCAGAAAATGCATCAAATCTATTGAAGACCAGCATGTTACGTTTGATTTTGAGATAATTGCGGTGAATGATGGGTCGACAGATAATTCTAGAAATGTTTTACAGCAATTAGCAGTTACTTACCCCAATATTGTACTTGTACAACAAGCTAATCTTAAGCAGGCAGCGGCACGTAATAACGGCCTAATTCATGCCAGTGGCAAATATGTGATGTTTGTGGACAGCGATGACTACATTTTGCCTGGGATGTTCCAGGCTATGATTACTCGAATGGATGCTGGGGATGATTTAGTGGTCTGCGGCATTCAAAAGACATACTCAGATCATACTGAAATTGAAAATATCTCTGCTTTGGTAAATGAGCCGACTAGAGATGCATTATTGTGCAACTATTTAACTCGAAATCAGGAGTTTGATGTTGGTGTTTGGGGCAAAGCATTTCGTATGAAACTTATCCAAGCTAATAATCTGTCTTTTAAAAACAAGAATTTCTTTGAGGATTCGTTTTTTGTGTTACAGTACATGGCCTTTTGTAATTTTGAAAGGATAGAACACATTAATAACGCCTTTTACGTTTTAATTAAGCAATCAGGTACAACAACCGGTACTCTACGACCTGAAATCACGGCTCTAGCACAAGATTATATTAGAGAAGTTTCTGATTTCCTAAAGCAGCGAGGCGTATATTACCCTATTAAGTATCAGATAGGATTTAAAAAAAGGATTTTGATTCATCTTGTTCATCATCATTTAAAGTATGACATGAAGTGGTCATGGGTATATCAGCGTGACTATCTAAAACATACAAATATTAATGTATCAAACCTTGGTGGGATGTCGACGATGCCAATTAAATATTCACTGGCATACCTCATGATAAAGTATGTTCCCGCGCTTTATTCAAAACTATACCTGAAAAAGTGACATTAGATTAATTAAGATAATGAGAAGGAAAGCATGAATCTATATTACATTTCAAGACGTTACGATAAAAAAAATGATGCTGGTCCCAAGGCTAAAATGGATGTTGAAACAAAGTTATCAGATTTTGGTTTTCGAACTGTAGAATATAATCACTACACGAGTAAATTGCATAAATTAATCTGGGGACTGCATGATTGGTACAAGGAACTTAAAAGGAAGGATGATTCATTAATCGTATTGCAGTATCCGTTGTACTCTAGAATCTCAGCTAAGTATTTTTTATTTGTAGCACACAGAAAGCATATACGTACCGTAGCATTGGTTCATGATATTGAATCCTTACGTCAATCCCCTGATAATCATAAAAGAGTAAATCAAGAGATTCGATTATTAAATAAGTTCACGGTTGTAATTGCACATAATCAGGTAATGAAGCGATGGTTAATAAACCAGGGATTAGAAGTTCCTATTTTTGTTTTAGGGTTATTTGATTATCTTTCACCAGCTAAGCCCTCCCGTGGATCATACGATAAAGTTATCAACTTTGCCGGTAATTTGAATAAATCAGGTTTTTTAAGAAAGAAATTTACCAATAATGAATTAAAAGTTTTTGGTACTCAACCAGAGTTTCAATTGAATGCCAACATGCAGTATATGGGTACTTTTCCCCCAGATGATATTGTGGGACAATTAGTCTCAGGTTATGGATTAGTGTGGGATGGTCCAGAGATTGACACATGTTCTGGCAGCTTAGGAAATTATATGCGGTATAATAATCCTCATAAAGTTTCGATGTATATACGATCTGGGATACCGGTCATCATATGGAAAAAGGCCGCACTTGCTACGTATATCGAGAAAATGAAACTTGGAATTGCCATTGCCAGTTTAAAGGATCTCGATAAGGCCTTGTCTGGTGTTTCGAAGGAAGAATATGATGCTTTTGCTTCGAATTGTTATCTATTAGGCAAAAAATTACAAGATGGTGCAAGTATATTAACTTGTATGAATAAAGTCATAAAGCTCTTGGATATCCAAACAGATTTAAAGGGTTAGATTTTCTTACTTGTAAGTAACAGATCAAGAGTAAATTAGTTAATTTATAATGATAGGTGATATTAAGTGATTAGCAGATTAAAACAAAAGGTTAGGGAGTTGCCGTCATCCAGTTTGCTCTATTTCATTGGATTGGTGATTTGGCAAATTAGTAGCGTGCTGAACATGACTATTTTGAATAAAGTAAGAATTCATATTCGCCCGTTGATTTTATCCATAAGGGGTATAGGTTTAATACTTGTCATTTTATCTTTTGTTTTGGGATTAAAACTCATAAAATACCGTTTTAGACTGAATTGGCTTTTATGTGTTGGTCTAATTAGTATTTTCTTGATTATTAATAATGCCTTTTTGGGTCATAACTCTAGCTATCTTGATATTATTATCATTGTAGTTTCTGGGACAAATGTTGATTTTGATGGATTGATTTATCCTTATTTTTGGGTCAGGATTGTTTCTATACTAGCTGTCATACTAGCGATGTTAGTTGGTGTTTTACCATCAACTTCTAGCTACAGGGATGGCTTGGTCCGTTACGATCTCGGTTTCTATTGGTCCAGTTTTGCACCTTTTATATTTTTGTTTTGCTTACTTTATCTGATGTGGGATTTGAAACGGAAGCCTACCATTCCAGTGGTCATTTCTTTTGCAGTTATTAACCAAGTATTGTTCTATCTAACAGATACTAAGTGGCCATATTATTTAACTCTAGTTGCACTTGTGGTTTGGTGGTTAGAAAACCATTTGATTGATATGGATTCTATTTTTGTGACTAGGTTTTGTAAGATTCTTGCTAATATATTAT
>JAKDPD010000007.1 GCA_030455605.1 Lactobacillus sp. | reverse complement strand
GTCGTTTTAGCGTTTTTAGCACTATTACTTAAGAGATTTTAGACAGCTTCTTAGAAGATGTTACAACAGTTGAACCGAATTATTGATTCGATTAGCTATAATTTACAACAAAAAGGTTAGACACTGAAAATTAGCTTAGATATTACGGCAGAGACACAATCTATTGACGTGAATAATCGAGCAGGCATTGAATAAACGACTGAATATATGTGCCGGCAGGGATATCGTGATATTTATTATATTGTTTTATCGTTAGATTAGTATTGAACTTAATGCACAATTTCTAATTGCCGACTACGATTATCCGTGCGAGCGATTAGATTGCACTTGTTGTGCTAAGTGCGGTTCAGCCGAAATTAAACACCCATAAGACAAGCGTTTGCCTTAATTGTTGAAAAAATTGTCGCACAAATTATTTCTTAAATTGAATCAAAAAACGATAGAATTAGGAAATACCAGCATTTCAGCAGCTATAGCTGTTCGATAAACAATAAATTTGCATAATGTTATCGTTAACATTGTGCGAGCGCTTCCATTAATTATCCAAATGTTCTATACTACAAAATTATAAACAGTTACATATATTGGTGTTCAGAACATGTTCCTGATTTCTAAAAAAAACAGTTTCATCACGAATTGTTCATATAAATGGTGCATGATTAGAGCAAATCAGTTATGTTTCAAAAAATTTTGGAGGAATTAATGATGGTAGATAAGAAAAAAGGGCAGGGGTTGCCAAACCTGCCGCTAAGCACCATTTGGATGCTGAGTTTTGGATTTTTGGGCGTGCAGATTGCATTTTCATTGCAGAGTTCCCAAATGGGACGTATTTTTCAGACCTTGGGTGCTGATCCCACTAAGTTAGGATTTTTCTTCATCCTACCACCATTGGCAGGGTTGTTTGTTCAACCACTAGTTGGTTATTTTTCAGATCGCACTTGGACAAAACGCTTTGGTCGTCGAATGCCTTACCTATTGGTTGGCGCTCTTGTGGCAGTTATTGTGATGTTCTTGTTGCCTAATTCAGGTAGTTTTGGTTTTTCAACTACTGCTGGTTTGTGGTTTGGAGCAATCACAATTTTGTTCATGGATTTGAGTTCTAATGTTGCAATGCAACCCTTCAAGATGGTTGTGGGTGACATGGTTAATGAAGACCAAAAATCATACGCGTACTCAATTCAAAGTTTCTTATCTAATACAGGGTCTGTCCTGGCAACAATTTTTCCATTCTTGCTGACAGCGATTGGTGTTGCTAATACAGCACCTAAAGGTCAGGTTCCAGCTTCTGTGATTATTTCATTCTATGTTGGTGCGTTAGTCTTAGTTATCTTTTCACTAATTGCAGTCTTTAACGTGAAAGAATACGATGATGCCACTTATGAGTTATATCATGGCTATGCTTTGAATACACCAGATGATGGTGAAGGTGGCTTCCTGACTTTGTTAAAGCGTGCACCAAAAACATTTTGGATGGCATTCCAATATTTGTGGACATATGGTACTGGTGCTGTGGCAGACAATATTTTCCATGCAACTGATCCAACAACGGCTGGGTATCAGAATGGTGGTAATTGGTTTGGTATCATGTCAGCGGTTTATGCTATTGCGGCCGTCGTGTGGTCACTAGTCTTATCAAAAATCCCAGCAACTAAAAATAAAACGGGTTATGCTTTGTCACTCTTTTTAGGGGCAATTGGTTTCACATCGGTATTCTTTATTCACTCACAGTATTTGTTGATTGGTTCATTTATTTTAATCGGTATTTCATGGGCAGGTATGATGGCATACCCATTCATTATGGTAACCAACGCATTGCCTGGTGATCACATGGGTACGTATCTAGGATTGTTTAACGGTTCAATTTGCTTGCCGCAAATTCTAGCTTCGGTTGCTAGTTTTGCACTATTTCCTGCACTTGGTTCACATTTCCCATCAATGATCTTAGTATCCGGAATCTTAATGTTAATTGGTGCTGTTAGTGTTGGGCTTATCAATGAAATTCACAGTAATCCAGTAGATGCACAATAATGGCTAACGCTTCGGCGTTAATATGTGGGATCGGTCGTCGTAGATATTAGCGCTGAAGCTAAGCATTCGAAAAATGGAAGAGGTAGAAAGTCTTATGAAACGAATTTTTGAAGTTGATCCTTGGACAGTTACATCACATGATTTGAATCCCGAAGATAAACGTCTCCAAGAATCTATGACGAGTTTGGGCAACGAATACATGGGCATGCGTGGCATGTTCGAAGAAGTCTATTCCGGTGACACACATCAAGGTATTTACGTTGGTGGTGTTTGGTTTCCAGACAAAACACGTGTCGGTTGGTGGAAAAATGGTTATCCGCTTTACTTTGGAAAAGCTATCAATGCGCTAAACTATGTCAAAGCAGACATTTACGTTGATGGCAATCAAGTTGATCTAGCTAAGAATGATGTGACTGATTTTGAAGTATCATTGGATATGAAAAATGGTGTTTTGAATCGAACGTTTACTGTGTTTGGCGTAACGTTTAAAATCACGCGCTTAGTTTCAGCAGCAGTGAAGGAATTGGCAGATATTCACTATGAGTTGTCATCTGCTGATGGTCAAACGCACACAATTCGTTTTGATGCTAGTATCGACGCTGACGTTGTCAATGAAGATTCAAATTATGATGAAAAGTTTTGGCAAGTTTTGGACAAAATATGCTTTCCGTTTGGTATTCCGCGGTCATGTTTTGGAAGTGTCAGTCGATGGTCAAGGTGCACATGTTGACTTGATTTCAGGTGAACCATTAGTGATTGACCTATCAGGGCAAGATGTCGAATTGACAAAGTAATAAGCATGATGAGCGAGGAATTGCTCATTTGCTGTATAGCAGGAAAGGATATCATGAAAGTAGTAGAGAAGGATTTTGGGCAATTACCTGACGGAAAAGTCGTGACGGCGTTTACCCTAGAAAATATCAAGCACACACAGATTACTGCAATTTCATACGGGGCAACTTGGCAATCGTTTTCCGTTGAACGTGATGGTGTCAAACAAGAATTGTTAGTCCAATTTGATGATTTAGCCGCGTATTTAGATAATCCATTCCATTTTGGAAATACAATTGGTCGTGTTGGTGGTCGTCTATCAAAAACTGATTATGATATTAATGGGGCACATTTTACATTAACGCCAAATGATCATGGCAATGTTTTACACTCTGGCATTAATGGCTTTGATGCGGTTAATTGGCACGGTGAAGCAAGAAATTTGGGTACAGCGGCGGAAATTAATTTCACACGTACTTTTGATGATGAATTCGCCGGACAATTAGCTGCCCAAGTGACCTATCGATTGGACGATGAAGATCGTTTAGACATTATATTTAGTGGCGTTTCAACCGAGAATACATTGTTCAATCCAATGACGCATGTCTACTTTAATTTAGTTGGTAAGGATCAAGATATCAGTCAGCATAAATTACAAATTGCATCACGTCAACATCTTGAAGTTGATAATCACACGATTCCAACCGGTAACGTGATTGATAATCAAAATACAAAATTTGATTTTGCGCATTTGCATGCCTTGGGATAAGAGCATTACGATGATGCTTGGGTATTAGATCCCAGCCGTCAAGGGGAGGGAGTAGGACTAACTTCACCCGATGAAAGTTTGACCTTGACAGTGGATTCAGATCGCAATGGTGTGGTTGTATTCACTGCCAATCCTGACGATAGCAGTGACATTAAAACAGCGCTTGCTATTGAGATGCAGACCTTGCCTGATGCGGTTAATCATGAAGGCTTTGGTGATATTGTTTTGCCAGCAAATGAAACAAAAACATATACTGTAACTTACCAAATTAAAAAAAGCGAGGATAAATAAAAATGGCTAAATTTTCAGATATTAAAGGTTTTGCCTTTGATTTAGATGCCGTTATTGCTGACACGGCGCGCTTTCATGGTGAAGCTTGGCATCAAACAGCTGATGAGGTTGGCACAACTTGGACACCAGAATTGGCTGAAGGTTTGAAGGGCATCAGTCGCATGGCTTCCTTGCAAATGATTTTTGATGCTGGGGACATGCCGATGATTTTTCTCAAGCAGATAAAGAAGCATTAGCAGAAAAGAAAAATCATAATTATCAACAACTCATTTCAACATTGACTGAAGATGATATTTTGCCTGGCATGAAAGATTTCATTCAATCAGCTAAGGAAGCTGGCTATACAATGTCGGTGGCATCAGCTTCTAAAAACGCACCAATGATTCTAGATCATTTGGGATTGACCGAATATTTTGTTGGCATTGTTGATCCCGCCACTTTGACAAAGGGGAAACCTGATCCTGAAATCTTCGTTCGTGCTGCGGAAGTCTTACATTTAGATCCAGAAAATGTCATTGGATTGGAAGATTCAGCTGCTGGAATTTCCTCAATCAATGGCGCAGGTGAAACATCACTAGCAGTTGGTATTTCAGATGTGTTGTCAGGAGCGGATCTGAATTTTGAGTCTACTTCAGAAGTGACATTAGCAAATATTGAAGCTAAAATGCAACAGATAACTAAAAAGAGTGTCAGTACATAAAAACACTGACACTCTTTTGTTGTTTTAATTAACATTTGCCACCGTATTGCCCTGATTGAGTGTGATATCGGTAAAAGTTACGGTATACGTTGTTGTATGTGATCAACGAGAGCCGTAATAGCTAATTCATCCATCTGTGTAAATTTTTACTGCACAGGTGCTAAAATAGGACGTGCTAATTGGGTTAATTCTGTCCAATCGATGATCACAATTGATAGATTCTCAGAGACAGAAATGCCAACACCTTTTGCACCATTTAGTAATCGAATACTGCTGATGTCTGCTGAGCCAATTGCAGTCGTGAAAGGTTGGGGATTACCAAATATTTTGGAAGCATACAAAACAGGTAGCGTCAAGAATCTTGTGTAATTGGATACAAAAAATGCCGCAACGCTACTGGTTGCGGCTTTTTTGCTTATCATCGGGAAAACAGGATTTGAACCTGCGACCCCCTGGTCCCAAACCAGGTGCTCTACCAAGCTGAGCCATTTCCCGTCAAGTGCACCCTGTAGGACTTGAACCTACAACCTTCTGATTCGTAGTCAGACACTCTATCCAGTTGCGCTAAGGGTGCAAATAGCTAACTGAACCATTATAGCATAAATGGGCGTCTTGCCAAGCCCCAAAATAAAAATGGCGGTTAGCCAAGAGGGCTAATCACCATCCATGATATTACTTTTAACAATGACGTAATCCACTTTGCGAATTGCGTCTAGATCTTTACCACCAGCATACGAGATGGCTGATTGCAGATCTTCCTGCATTTCGATCAGGGTGTCCGCAATCTTACCGCGATAAGGGACTAACATCTGTTTACCTTCAACGTTGCGATATGCCCCCTTTTGCACTTCACTGGCTGAACCCCAGTATTGCATGTAAGTTTTGCCATCAATCTTAATGATACTACCGGGCGATTCACGGTGCCCAGCGAGCATTGAGCCAATCATGACCATACTAGCGCCAAAGCGAATTGATTTGGCAATATCCCCGTTATGGCGAATGCCGCCGTCAGCAATAAGCGACTTGCGGGCGACCTTGCCGCACATTCTCAAGGCCGCTAATTGCCAGCCGCCCGTGCCAAATCCTGTTTTAAGTTTTGTGATGCAGGCTTTACCAGGTCCGACACCGACTTTAGTGGCATCAGCACCGGCATTTTCTAATTCGCGCACCGCTTCAGGTGTAGCCACATTCCCAACGGTTAAAAAGGCTTGTGGTAAATGTTCCTTAATGTAATGAATCATTTTAATGACAAAGACCGAGTGCCCATGGGCGACGTCAATGGTGATATATTCAGGTGTGACCTGAGCCTTCACGAGGTGATCAATAAAGGCGTACTCATTATCCTTGATGCCCACTGAGATTGAGGCAAATAGCCCCTTTTGTTGCATCATTTGAATAAAAGCCAGCCGCTTTTCGGGCTGAAACCGATGCATGACATAGTAGTAGTCGTTCTGAGCGAGCCAGATGGCCAAGTTATCATCAATCACACTAGCCATATTGGCTGGGACCACTGGAATCTTAAATGTTCGGTTTCCAAACTTGACCCGAGTGTCGGCTTCATGCCGACTTTGGATAATTCCCTTATTCGGAACCAATTGAATATCGTCGTAATCAAAGGCTTCCATGCTGAAATAATTACTCATTGCGTGCTCCTTGCTGCGTTTATCGAACCGACTTCTAATATACGCAAGGCTCGCCTTAAAGTCAATAAAAATGCGAACTATTAAAATACCTATAGAATATATAATTCGTATTTATGTTGACTAATCCGGTAGGACTTGTTAGAATACTCGACGTAATAAACGGATTAGATGAGGTGGATAAGATGACAGTTGTTGCAGTTGTAGGTAGCCAATGGGGCGACGAAGGTAAGGGTAAGATTACCGATTATTTGAGTAAAATAGCTGATTACGCCGTTCGTTCTAATGGTGGTAATAATGCGGGGCATACGATTGATTTCGGGGGTCGGACTTTCAAGATGCGGCTCGTACCATCTGGAATTTTTGCCGCTAACAAAGGTTCCGTCATCGGCAATGGCGTCGTGATTAATCCCGAAGTGTTACTGGGGGAATTACAACATTTGCAGGAGAGCGGGATTGATATTAGTGGGCTGAAAATTTCGAACCGGGCTCATATCATTATGCCGTATGATATTTTGCAAGATGTTTATCAAGAAGAAGCTAAAGGCGCCAATCGCGTCGGTACCACAAAAAATGGGATTGGGCCGACCTATATGGATAAAGCCTCACGCATTGGGATTCGGATGTGTGATCTGTTAGAAAAAGATACCTTTGAAGCAAAATTGCGTTTTAATTTGGAACTTAAGAACCAACTATTTACCCAGGTTTATCACAAGCCAGCTTTAAAATTTGAAGATATTTTTGACACTTATTATGCTTATGGTCAAAAATTAAAGGACTGTGTCACGGATACTTCCGTGCTCGTAAGCAACGTCATTGATGCCGGTGATCGGGTACTATTTGAAGGTGCCCAAGGGGTTATGCTTGATCTGGACGAGGGGACTTATCCGTTTGTCACGTCATCTAATACCATCTCAGGCGGGATTGCCAGTGGGATTGGCGTTGGTGCCAACCGGATTCAAACTGTAATTGGGGTCGTTAAGTCCTATACGACCCGCGTAGGTGCTGGTCCTTTCCCAACCGAATTGACCGATGAGACGGGCAATCGAATCCGCGAAATCGCGCATGAATATGGCACAGTGACTGGTCGTCCGCGGCGGGTTGGCTGGTTTGATGCCGTCGCTTTTCGGCATGCCAAACGCGTGGCTGGTATTACCCACCTTAGCCTAAACATTTTGGATGTCTTTAGCGGCTTTAAGACCGTGAAAATTTGTACGGCTTATGAATTAGATGGTCAAAAGATTGATTATTATCCTGCTAGTTTGAAAGAATTAACGCGTTGTCAGCCAGTTTATGAAGAATTGCCAGCGTGGGATGAAGATATTACGGCTGCTAAGCGCTGGGAAGATTTACCTGCTAATGCGCAGGCCTTTTTACGGCGGATTGAGACGGTCACAGGGACCAAACTCGTCACGATTTCAGTGGGACCCGATCGGGAACAGACGATTGTTTTGCAAGATCCTTGGAGGTTATAACGGATGATTGAACGATATGCACGGCCAGAATTGCGCCGAATTTGGACAGATGAACATAAATACGAAGCTTGGCTAAAGGTTGAATTAGCAGCTACGGCTGCCTGGGCCACAGCTGGGGAAATTCCCTTAGCGGATGCTCAGCAGATTCAGGCTAAGGCTCATTTTAGCGCTGAGCGCGTTCATGAGCTTGAGGCGGTGACGCATCATGACGTGGTTGCCTTCACGCGGGCAGTGTCAGAAAGCTTAGGTGCTGAGAAAAAATGGGTGCATTACGGCTTAACTTCAACAGATGTGGTTGATACGGCTCAAGGCTGTCTGCTAAAAGAAGCTAACAGCTACATTCGCGCTGATCTTTTAGCTTTAAGTGAGACCATGCGGCGGCAGGCTTTGAAATATCAACATACGGTGATGATGGGCCGGACGCATGGGGTACAAGCAGAACCCATTACGTTTGGGCTCAAGTTAGCCCGGTGGTATACCGAACTGCAACGCGATTTGGAACGCTTTGATCATGCTGCTAGCGGCGTAGCGGCTGGTAAGATTTCTGGTGCGACGGGTACGTTTGCCAATGTGCCACCAGAAATTGAGACTCAAGTATTGCAGCAGTTGGGTCTGCGGCAATTGCCGGTAACGAGCCAGATTTTGCCGCGTGATTTACATGCCGAATATTTGGCGACGATTGCGCTGATTGCGACTAGCATTGAGAATTGGGCCACCGAGATTCGCAGTTTGCAGCGTAGCGAAATCCATGAAGTGGAAGAACATTTTCGGCTTGGACAGAAGGGTTCTTCCGCTATGCCGCACAAACGTAATCCGATTGGTTGCGAGAATCTTTGTGGTTTAGCACGAGTTTTGCGAGGGCAGATGCTCACTGCCTATGAAGATGTGACTTTATGGCATGAGCGTGATATTTCACATTCTAGTGCCGAGCGTATCGTTCTCCCGGATGCCACCGAAGGGCTGGATTACATGTTACGCCGGTTTGACCGGATTTTGTCACAGCTTGATGTGTTCCCTCAGACGATGCTGAAAAATATGGATCGCACATATGGACTTATTTATAGCCAGCGGGTTCTACTCAAGCTGATTGATGAGGCGGGCTTATCACGTGAACAAGCGTATGATATGGTGCAACAATTGACCGCTAAGGCTTGGGATGAACAAACTTCGTTTAAAGCATTGGTTTTAAATAGTCAGATTATGTCTTACTTAACGCCAGCCGATATTGATGATGCGTTTGATTATCATTATCATTTGCGATATGTCGATACGATTTTTAAAAAGTGTGGTTTATAGTTTTTTAGCGAGCACGACTCAAAATTGGGTCGTGCTTTTTGGTGCCATTATTTGTTATGATAGAAGCCGAACTAAAAGGGATGAGGATGCAGTATGACGAAACAGAAAAAAAGCCAACTTTGGACCGTGTTATGTGCCTTTGCCTGCTTTATGTGGGGCATTTCGGGCCTGTTTGGGAAGGCCTTATTTAATTTGGCACCTACGGTCACGGCTTTATGGCTGTCACAAGTTCGCATGATGACGGCGGGGCTGTTTTTGATTTTGATTGCTGCCGTCCGCCATCAAAAGCCTTGGCGTATTTGGCAAGACCGTTGGCGGGCACTACGCCTCATTGCTTACGGGCTAACGGGGATGCTGCCAGTCCAATTTTGCTATTTTATGGTGATTCAATTAGCTAATGCCTCACTGTCGACTATTTTACAATTTATCGGTCCATTTTTTATTATGGGCTACTTAGCTCTCACCAAGAAACAGGTCATTCGCCGGTTAGATTTGTTAGCGAGCGTAGTGGCTTTTTTAGGCGTGTTTTTATTAGATACGCATGGTATGTGGCGCATTTTTCGATTACCCCAGAGGTGCTGTTCTGGGGATTACTACCGGCAGTTGGTGTGATGACTAATACGCTACTCCCCGTTAAGCTACTCAAGACTGAGTCGAGTGCGACGGTAAGTGGTTGGGGGTTACTCGTTTCTGGGCTGTCGCTACTGGTTTTGCATCCGGCGATGCCACATGTCCCGAATACGGTGCCAGTCTGGGTTTGCCTCGGGAGCGTGATTGTTTTAGGAACAATTATTCCGTTTCAATTAATGAATAACTCATTGCGCTATATTAAACCAGCCACCGCGAGTTTACTCGATGCCTTTGAGCCGCTGTCAGCTACCATTGGCTCGGTACTGGTCTTTGGCCTGGCGATGACGCCGCTAGATGTGATTGGGTCACTACTAGTGGTCTTAGCGGCGATGGCGTTGAATTTATCACCTAAATGGCGTCATAAATTAATCTCGGCGCGGTTGAATCGCGGGCAAACTGAATAGCACAATAACTAAAAAAACGATTGACCTCAGGCCAATCGTTTTTTGATTTTGTTAAGTTAAGTCGTGACTAATAAGCAATCAAGTCATTTAATTTTTGCATGTTTTTAATTACAATTCGGCGCCGGCCATGCGCATTATCAAATTCAATCACATCGTGGCTTTTTATGCGCGATTTTGCTTATTTGGTTGCTGGCGCTGCTACGCGTTCTTGATGGTGGGCGAGAATCATTTTAACAACAGCATTGGCAACATTCATATTTTTAAGTAAGGGTCCATGTGAATAAGATCCAATAAAGTGACGATAGCGTAAGCCTTCGACCCCATCTTGAGGATTATTACCATAGCCAGCAATCATGTTGCCTAACGGATGCAACTGGTCAGTATTATCAAAATAGGTTTGACCAGAATGGTTTTCAAAGGCGCGCACCTCGCCCCATTCGGTCATATAACGCGTGTCGCCAATCATGCGTTTGTCCGCTTTAAAGATCGTGTGCAAGGGAAGTATGTTTAAGCCCTTAATGGTGATACCAGAGTTGGTTTTATAGTAGCTCCCCATCAGCTGGTAGCCACCGCAGATACAGAGCATCGGATGACCCGCATGAATATACTTAGAGAGCGTTGCTTGGTGGCGTTGCAAATCTTTGGCAATGACCGTTTGCTCGAAGTCTTGGCCACCACCAAAGAAAATAAAGTCGTAGTCAAAGGCATCGAAGTCATCTCCCAGTGAGACATTTGTCACTTGTGTTTCATAGCCTTGTCGTTTAAGGAGAAAACGTAAAATTTTGACATCACCAGAATCGCCATAGGTATTCATCAGATTTTCGTAGAGATAGGCAATTTTAATTAATTTTGTTTCCATCATGTATTTCCTTATTTTTGATTATTCAACAGGCTTTGAGCTTTTTGATGATTGATTGGACCGAATTTTTCCCCGACGGCAATTGGGTGAGCGATGGCTTCATAGGTAAAATGTTTCGCAATACGGACACTATCAAGTAAGGTGGCCCCTTTAGCGAGCTCGGCAGTAATGACGGCTGATAAGGTATCACCAGTGCCATTGACCCGGCTAGTTGCGACATAGGGACGTGTTAGCCATTCTGACGTGCCGTTAGCTAACAAGAGGTAATCACGGACACTGGCTTGCTGACCATCGTGCTTGCCCTTCATGAGGACGTTTTTAGCGCCCATGCCTTGTAACTTTTTAGCCCCCGCAATAATGGCTTGTTCGCTGTCCATGTGTGCGCCAGTAAGTTTCTCTTGCTCATAGAAGTTGGGTGTAATGATGGTCGCAAGTGGTACTAGCCGAGTCAAAAACGTTTGATAGGCGTGTTCATCTAAGAGTGTTGCACCATGTTTGGTGATAATAACCGGATCAATGACAATGGGACCCATGTCATATTTGAGTAAATTATCGGCGACACAATCGATGACTGCTTGGTTAGCTAACATGCCAGTCTTGGTCGCACTGATCTTAAAGTCATCGTTCAAAGCTTCAAATTGCTTTTGAATGAAGGTGATAGGCATCACTTCCTGGGCAAAAATGCCCTTGGTATTGCCGGCAACCGCTGCGGTCATTAGTCCCATGCCATAGACTCCACGCGCATAGAAAGAGTGCAGGTCTGCGGGCATACCAGCACTTCCATCGCTATCATTACCAGCAATGGTGACGGCGATTCTTGGTTCTTCCATATTAATACCTCCCCTTGAAAACTTCCTACTAAAAGTATATCTTAAACTTCTGTATTAAGGCAGTTTGTCTATTGAAAAATAAGTTAAAATCTCTTAAACTTTAAAAGAAAGCGCTTAATGGAGGCTACATGTCTAAAAAATACATTATGGCGATTGATGAAGGGACGACCTCAACGCGGGCGATTATCTTCAATCATGCTGGTCAAGAAATCACCATGGCCCAGCAGGAGTTTCCCCAATATTTTCCACACCCTGGTTGGGTGGAGCATCAAGCTGAAGAAATTTGGCATGCGGTGCAAACAACGATTGCGACCGCGTTTATTAACTCGGGAATTCGTCCGGAACAAATTGCGGCCATTGGTATTACTAATCAACGTGAAACGACAGTTGTGTGGGATAAGAAAACCGGAAAGCCGATTTATCATGCGATTGTGTGGCAATCACGCCAAACGAGCCAACTCGCACAGACCCTCAATGATCAAGGTTATGCAGAGCTTATTCGCAAAAAGACGGGATTATTGATTGATTCTTATTTTAGTGCGACTAAAATTCGGTGGATTTTAGACCAGGTTCCCGGTGCACAGGCACGTGCTGAGCGCGGTGAACTAATCTTTACCTGGTTAACTTGGAAGTTAACGGATGGCAAAGTGCATGTCACGGACTACACGAATGCTGCCAGAACAATGCTCTTTAATATTCATAGCTTGCAGTGGGATGATGATATTTTACAGCTGCTGAATATTCCTAAGGCGATGCTACCAGCGGTTAAAACAAATTCAGAAGTGTATGGTTACACGGCATCTTATCATTTCTTGGGTGGTCGTATTCCCATTGCGGGACTGGCGGGCGATCAGCAGGCCGCACTCTTTGGACAGTTAGCCTTAAAGCCGGGGATAGTTAAAAATACCTACGGTACCGGCTCATTTATTGTGATGAATACGGGAGAAAACCCAACTGAATCCAATAGCCAATTGCTAACTACCATTGGCTATGCGCTAAATGGTAAAGTCTGCTATGCCCCAGAGGGATCCGTATTTGTAGCCGGTAGTGCGATTCAGTGGCTACGGGATGCGGTCAAGCTGATTAAAACGAGCCCAGCATCCGAAGCAGCCGCGTTAGCCTCACAATCAAGTGATGAGGTCTATGTGGTACCAGCTTTTACCGGATTAGGTGCCCCGTATTGGGATTCAGCAGCTCGCGGTGCAGTTTTTGGGGTTACCCGTGGGACAACAACGGACTATGACCTTGTCAAAGCAACCCTGCAGTCCTTAGCTTACCAAACGCGAGATGTGGTTGATACCATGCAACAGGATGCGGATATTAAAATTCCAACCTTGCGAGTAGATGGTGGTGCTTCGAATAATAATTATTTGATGCAGTTTCAGGCAGATATTTTGGGAATTGAGATTGAACGGACTAGAATTGCGGAAACGACTGGTTTAGGCGTCGCTTTTATGGCTGGCTTGGCTGTGGGTTTTTGGCGTGATGTTAGTGAACTAAAAGAAATTTTTGTTATTGGCAAATCCTTTGCGCCACAAATGAATTTATCACATCGAGAGTGTCTCTATCAGGGCTGGAAACGTGCCGTTTTGGCGACTAGAGTGTTTGCACATGGCAAGTAATCATCGCTTGAGCGTGGCGCATAATAGGCTTTTATGAGGGAGAGTGACTATGACCACAAAGCAGCGACTGTTGTTATTAGATGGACCACGTAATTTTCGTGATTTAGGGGGCTATGCGTCAGCAGATGGCAAGATGGTGAAGTGGCAGCGTATTTATCGCGCTGATGCGTTAAGCCAATTGTCCGACCAAGATTGCCAGCAACTTAGCCAGTTACGTATCACGGCAAATGGTGATTTACGTTCGACTTATGAACAAACGATGGCACCTGATCGCCATTGGCCGGGGATGCGGCATTATTCTGTGCCACTTTACAGTGCCGATTCCAGTCAGGATAAAGGATCGAATCGACTCTTTCGCTTGTTTCACCGGATTCCTGATTTAGGCGATAATTATTTAGGCACGATTTATCAACAAACTTTACTCAATACCCATAGTCAACAGATGTTTGCGGCGGTCTTTGAGCAACTTCTGCGCTTACCAGCGGATGAGGCACTCGTTTATCACTGCAGTGCTGGAAAAGATCGTACAGGGATGACCAGTGCGCTGATTTTGATGAGTTTAGGGGTAGCTGATGATACCATTGCCCGTGATTATTTATTGAGTAATGAACTGTACGACTTTTCTCGTGATCAATTGGCCGGTGATTCTGAACTAACCAAGCGAGTTGCCAAAATGAACGTCACCAAAGGTGAAGGAACAGCCATTTTGGGAATTACTGAGACGATTCGTCAGGGTTGGGGCGATTTTGTACACTTCTTTATCAGGGAGCTCGGATTTACTAGATCAGATTATGATCAGCTCTGCGAGCAATATTTAACGTCGCAAAAAGCTTAGTCCTAATGGACTAAGCTTTTTAATGTTACTTATCAAATTCTGCTAAGTTCTTGGCGGTTGGTTTCAGTTGCTGCCATTTCCGCGACAAGAATTTAGATTGTAAATGGTATTGTGGTGTAGGTTGGGGTTGGTCTAAGAATGGGGCAACTTTGCGATCAAAATCAACCCAACCGGTCCAGCCGATATGAATGGTATCTTGCATAAAGCCAGGACGATTTTCCATGTTTGAGAAGTCGGTGATATGGTTAAAGCCCTGTGATTGCAATTGATATTTAATCTTCGCAGTCGCTTGTTCATACATCTTAAGGGATAAGCCAGTATACTTTTCCCACTTCTCATTAACTGGTGCGATGACAAACATCACGTTCGTATTGGTCTTGCGGAATTGATCCAATACCGCTTCAAAATCACTATATTCTGGTGATTGCAGATAACTGAAGTGGCTTTGTGAACCCGCTAAGCGCTTTTTAGCATTTTTAACTGTTGAGGCATAGAACTTATTATAAATACCGAAACGATTATTCGTCGTTTGTGCCTTAGCATCATGTTTAGCTTCACGAATTAATTTTTGATAATTGTACTGCTTTGGTAGTAATTTAATTTTAGGTTTGATTTTATTTTCATAGTTATGACTGGCATAAATCCCACTGAATAGCCGATCTTCTTGTGCTAAGAGCTGCATCCTACTTTGAATTTGGAATTTATCCCAGCCCGATAGCGTTTCTCCAGCAGCGATTTTACGCGCAGCTGAACCAACAATGCCATTACTACCAATGAGTTGGAGCAAGCGCTTGGCGGTGTAGCGGTCATAACGAGAAGCTGGGTTTGCTTGATTTAACCAAATGAGATTGGCATAAGCCCCATTGTAAAATTTAAAGGCAACGGGCAATACCCCAGTTTTCACAAACCATTGCGGCGAAATGATAAAGACAGCTTTGCCATGGTTCATTTCTTTAGCCATCCCCACCATATTAAAGAGTTGTGGTAGTGATTGGGTCCCACGTGAACCAAACATAAATGGTCGATAATGATGGTAACGCGCGGCCATTACAGCTGGGTGAAACCGATCCATCCGACGAAATTCACTGGAGCCAAAGAATGGTATATATTCAGGATGTTGACTTTTAGCTAAAGCCTGCGTTTTAATTGACACATTCTTCATGACTAGCGGACTGAGCGAGACCGCAGCTTGGCGCTTGGCTAAGTCCGAATGATGACCACTCCAAGGTAGACAGATGAAACCAATAACTAGCAGTCCTGCCAAAATTACTGGGCCAAAAATAGTCCAAAGGCGTTTACGATTCGTCATTTTACTCCCCCTAGTGCACTAATTTGTAACTTTTGCATAACTAAACTCCTTAAGTAACTGCATTATCCGCCAAACCAAAGTTGGTTGAGAAAGCCACTAAAGATCAGGAAGGACAGTACCACGAAGTTGAAGGTGATAAATCGCCCTATACCACGGGTCACAGCAGTTGACTTGATGTTTAGATGCTTGCGTTTGTAACGCAACCAAGCATCGTTACCAATCAGGGCGAGACCATGCAAGAAACCATAGAAGATGTAGTACCAAGTAACGCCATGCCAAAATCCCATTGTTAGCATATTAATCATGTAAGCAACGGCTAATAAGGTGTTACGGTTCTTGAACCAACGTTTCTTGGTTGCCATAAAGACAAATCGCATGAAAATATAGTCGCGGAACCAGAAGGACAAGGTCATATGCCAACGATTCCAGAACTCTTTGATATTCTTAGATTTCAGGGGATGATTGAAGTTGATTGGTGTCTCAACCCCCATCAGGTAACTGATGGCAATGGCAAATAGAGAGTAGCCGGCAAAATCGAAGTATAAATCAGCCGAATACATGTAGGCAACGCCCGCAACCCACCAAGAGAGATGAGGTGCGTGTAACATGGCCATTGCCTTTAAATACGGTAGCCAAACTTGCCCAGTAAAGTAGGCAAAAACAAACTTATAAAGAAAACCAATGAACAGGTACTTGACAGCCATTTGTACCATATCGAGGTAGTGTTCACGAGTAGGAACTTGTTGATAATCTTTCGCAAACCGGCGATAGCGATCGATTGGTCCGGAAGTAATTGTCGGCATAAAGACCATAAAACGAATAAACTTCCACCAAGTGAGGTCATTCACTGCACCATCACGAGTTTCAATCACGGTCCCGGCAGCTCTAAAGGTTAAATAGCTGATTCCCAAAAAGCCAATCAATGAATTATGACCTGTCATCGCGGGCGTAAATTTAACGATCACAATCGGCAACAGTGATAGAAAAGTCGTGATATAGAAGACGTATTTGTTATTAGCATGTTTACGATAGCGGTAGTAACCCGTTACTAAGAGGGTTTGATAGACTAAGTAAATTAGTAAGGAAATCCCTTGAACGCTACTGGCACCATCGAACATTAGGAATAAGAAAACAAAGCTAATGAGGGCTTCATACCACTGGAATCGTTTGCCAAAGTAGAGACCGATAGCTAGTGGTAGGATAGCTATCAATAAGTAAATAAAGTACGATGGCGTGCCGTAGGCTGAAATGTTCGGCAAACTTGCGATTAATGACATGTTGGATTAGCCTCCGCAATCAATTGTTTGACCGCATTCTTACCATTAGCGGATGTTGGAAAATGCGCAACATATTTAAATTGAGTTGGCATCATATAATTCATAATTTGTCCTTTCAAGCTGGTACGAATGGCCGCCGTTAATTCACGTTCCGTCTCAAAGTGATTAGGCTTGGCAATGACGTAAGCAATCAGGTGTTGTACTTGTCCTTGTCGATTGTATTTGGGTACGGCAACGGCCTGTTTAATATAAGCACTACGTTCTAGACCGGTTCGCACTTCATCAAGTTCAACGCGGAAGCCGTGCAATTTGATTTGAAAATCCATACGGCCAATGATATGACGCAGACCATCTGCCGTGATAAAGCCAGCATCACCTGTACGATAGGACTGCTGTCCATCAATTTGGAAGAAATTCTCAGCCGTCTTAGTCGGATTGTTAAGATAACCGGCTGCAACGGAATCCCCAGTAATGACAATTTCACCATGCTTGCCAACTTCTGTGACTTGCTGCTTGCCATCCCAAATCGAAGTGGTGACACCAGGCTTATCGTAGCCAATTGGTAAGCGCTCTAAGGTATCGGCCATCTCATGGGTAATCTCACAACTTGTAATGGCAACTGCAGCTTCAGTTGGCCCATAAGTGTTGAAAATATGAGCATCCGGAAAGAGCGCAAATAACCGCTTAACGGTTGAAATCGTTAGTTCTTCGCCACAAAAAATAAAGTACTTCAGACTTGGCATTTTGCTGGCGCTAAAATCGGGGCTAAGCAGCAGCATCTCGCCAAAAGAAGGGGTCCCAACAAAGACATTTAAGTGTAGTTTAGGCAGACAAGTAAAGAGCTGACCTAAATTTTGCACGACCTTTGAAGGAATTACCTTAATCGTGCCAGCTGATAACATCGATGTTAGCCAATACATATGAGAAACATCAAATGAAAAAGGTGTTTGCCCGAGGTAAGTTTGTCTAGCTGGTAAGTTGAAGTCTGGTCCTAGCATCCAATTGGCAAAAGAACAGATATTGTCGTGGCTAATAGGAACACCTTTAGGTGAGCCGGTTGTTCCCGAAGTAAATAGAATATAAAAAGGTAGTGCGCCAGCTACCGCGTGTGTCACCCGATAAGTTTCTGCTTTAGCAAAAATAGCGACTAAACTAGCGCGGTCTAAGATGATGCCATCATAGTTAAAGTCATCAGCCGAAAAAGGATCAACTGCAACGATTAACTGTGGCTTGGCAGTATCGATAATGGACTGCACGCGCGGAATGGCTGAGGCTGTTTCGACAGGAATGTAGGCGTGCCTGGTCTTTAGTCCCCCTAGAAAGCCAGCCACCATTTCAAATTGATGGTCGCCATAAAATAAAATAGGTCCGTTTGCTGGTAGCTCTTGGGAATCTAGCCGAGCTGCAAAAGAATTAGAAGCTGTTAAGACGTCACGATAGTTGTGAGTAACGCCCATTTCATCGAATGCAAGTTGATCCAAGTGAGCCTTGGCAGTGGCATCAATTGCTTGAATAATGTTTTTAACCAATGACTTTTCCCCCAGTTAGAATTCGTTATAGATAAATGGTGCTTGACCAGCGCCATAATACCCATATAGATAAACAAGGGCTAAGAGGACGATGAAGTAGCATAATGTTTTGAGCAAAAATACCAAAACGGGATGTTGCTTTAACTTTGCAAACATGACAAGTGCTTCCTTTCTGCTGGTATCGGTCACTATCAGTGTCCGTTATCGTGCACACCATAAACTTGGTGGTGTGGACCAATAATAACGACTTGAATCGTTTACACATTATATACCAAAAGCACTAGTGCGACAAACTGCGACAGAATAACACTTATGCTACTGGGACAAGCATTGCACGACTGTTAGGGGATTACTGGCTAATCTTAATTTTTTTTAAAATCTGAGGCTAAATCAGGGCTGGGTGCGATGGTTAGTCACTTTCTACATTTAATAGGGCATTTAAGAGGACTTGTTTTCTTTGATTAAGGAGGCTATCTTTTTTGACTGCAAGTTGCATATAGTAGTAGATTCGCGCTGCTTTTGGGAGGTGAATCACTTTGAGGTCTGCGCTCTCACACACGGAATCCGCCATAACTAGGGCGATACCTAGATTTTCTTTGACCAAATTAAAGACGATGTCCATGGTCGGGGCCTGGTAAATGACTTTTGGTGTAAAACCGGCAAAATTACCGAGTGAGGATAAACCTTCCTTTATTAAGTAGTTGTTTTCTCGAGTAATAAAGGAAGCGTTAAACAGATCCGTGATTGAGATAGCGGCTAATTTTGCTAAGCGGTTTTTAGGGCTAACAATAAGCACAAATTCGTTCTTAGCTAAGAGACGAATTTGATATTTGGCATCAGTAATGGGAAATAACCAAGAAAAAATGGCCACATCAATATTCTTACTGGCTAAATCATGCAGCAACACATTGGAACACTCATATTTAGGAATAATGATGTTGAGCATTTTGGAATCATGAAACTGACTGATCATTTTTGGCAGCCACGTATTACCAGCGACCCCTGAAAAGCCAATCTTAAGATGTGTCGTTTGGCAGGCCTGGAGCTCTTCTGTCAATTCTTGATCAAGATTAATCATTTCTTGAGTCTTGATGTAGAGAATGCGCCCCTGCTCGGTTAACTTAATTTGTGACTTTTTATTCTTTTGATAAATCAGTTTGCAGTGGTAGCGCTTTTCTAAGCACTTAATTGCAGTGGAAATAGCTGGCTGCATGACGTGGAAGAATTGAGCCGTCTCCGTAAAATTATTCAGATGCATTAATTTATAAAAGTACTGTAAATCACGATCATCCATCGTTAGTCTTCTTTCAGCGCAGTTTTACTTTTTCAAAAAAAGCTAATAATTCAAAATATCATAAATAATAGTATAGTGATAATCTCAAAAAATGCACTAAAAGAAGCCTAAGTTACCGCTTATCGGGATAATAATTTAGTCAGTAGTTGTTTGACCCACAATCAAAATGAAGTTGATTAAGAGAATCAAGCCGGTTACCCAGAAAACCATCGCGTAACTGATAAATCCTGAGAGTGCGGATCCCATTAAGGACCCTAGGACAGCTCCCAATGATTGGAAAGATTGGTTGTAGCTGAAAATGCGGCCAAAGGAACTTGGTGGTGTTTGTAAGGTAAGGACGGTTTGGGCGGCGGGCATCATTCCTGCACTTGCAACACCGAGGGCAAAACGCAGGACAGCTAGTATTCCCGGTGAATGTGTGAGCGCCATCGGAATAAACAGCAGAAAACCAATGAATAACCCCCATTTTAGGACTTTTAGCGGACCTACGGTGTCCATTGTGTGTCCCATTTTGGAAGCGGCGAGTAAGGTACCAAGTCCTGGTGCTGCGGCCACAATCCCGGCAATTAACGCGACGCTGCTGCCGGCGGGCAACATGCTTTTCACATATAGTGACACAATCGGATCGATTGATAGATTAGAAGCTTGAACAATCATCGTGGTGATGAACATGAGTATTAACAATCGCAGGTGCGGTAAGGCTGCTAGCAAATTGCGCATTGATGGCATTTTAGCTTTAGCAATCGGGGTAAAACGCTCGTTGACAAAAACGCTCGTTGTGAGAAAGACGAGTAGCATTAGACCACCGGTAATAAAGAAAGCCACGCGGTACGGCCAAGCGCCACCCATAAAAGGGGTGAGTAAACTTGAGAGCGCACCGCCAAGCAGCGGACCAACTAAATTGCCGGCTGTTCCGGCCGTGATAATCTGACTAATCACCCAACCGCTACGCCGATGGGGTGTTTCTCCAGCAATTAACGCAGTCGCATTGTTGATATAGCCTGAAAATGATCCTTGAATAAAACGCATGATAATGATGTAAATCGCGTTAGGCGCTAGGCCTGTCAAGAAAATGGTTAAGGCCATGACGCCGGAAGCACGCATACACATTAATTTACGTCCCTTACGGTCAGCTAAATTACCCCAGTAAGGTGATACGATTGCTTGTGCAATGAAAGTCATCGCAAAAGCAAGGCCAGAAAACAGGTTGATTTGTAGGTGATTATAATGCCCTAGATCACTGATATATAATGAAATAAAAGGCATGGTCATGGAGTAACCCAGTCCGGTAATAAATGATCCCAGCCAAAGGGTGGCAAAAGATCGCCGCCAGCCAGCAGGATAGTCGTTTGTTGTGGTCAAAAAATACCCACCTTTCTAAAAAATCCTGTATTTAGTTTTAGCATAGGAAGAATTGATAAAGAATTCGCAAGTTGAGTTCTAAAAGCAGTTAAGTGAGTCACTTTATGTTAGGATATAAGCTCGAGAAGGGAGATTTTAGGTTTGGCAGCAGCAGATAAAAAGCATCTTTCGCGGCGACAGTATCGCAAACAATTGCACCAGCAGCAGGTCACACCCCCTAAGCAAACGGCTGCCACTTCGGTTCCGAAGCGGCAGGGTCAGACTTATCAGCTTGATTTTTGGGAAATTTTTACGAAACGACCTTATCTAGCAGTCATGATTTTAGTTTTTGTCGCCTTTTTGGTGATGTTAAAAGCTTGGATGTGGCTGTTCTTAGTTGGCATCATTGTCGGTGTCGGTATTTTTGTGATTGGTCACAATCATCATCCTAATCGGCATTTAAAGCTGGGATTTCATTTGCCAGCTGCGGGCCGACTTAACCTACTAAAGGCCATTCAACTGGGTAGTTCACTCGTTATGTTTTTAGCAGCGTATATGCGCCAGGTGGTTAATGTTAACTTTGCTGCGGTGGGATCAACTGATGGCCTGAATGTGGTCCAAGGGTTGCTTTCTAGTCACGGCAGCTATGGTCAACAAGGTAGCTATTTTCTTAATCTACTCAATGGTTTGATGGGTGGCTCACTCTGGGGAAGTTATCGTTATGCGACCACGACCTCACAGCTGATGAGTACTAGCTTTGGTCGCACCATTGTTTTGTGGATATTACTATTAATGCTGGCCCCCGCATTATGTGTGCTTGCCCAATTTTTACGTGAGCCTATTTCACGCCGGATGCAGCTCATTACCTCGCTATTTGCGGTCGTTAGTTTTGCATTGACACCGGTCTTAATGCGCAACTGGGTTGCCAATCATTTAGCGGCTAGAACTGCTGCTAATGCGGCCCCTAGTATTGTAACGCCAGGTCCAATGGCAATTGTTGCCGTGGCATGTGCCTTATTGGTCTTGGCAATTGCAATTTATCGTGAACTGAAACATGACCGCATTTAATTAATACAGTAAAAAAAGCAGTTAAGCCAAGTGGCCTAGCTGCTCTTTTATAGGACGTTTTCTAATACCAGTGATGTCTCAACCAGAAACGCTTAGCGCCAACCCAAGAGCCATAACGGGAAAAGGCATAATTATTGGCAACGTCAGTTTGGTGACGGTGTGAATAGTTACCGTGCAGGTAACTGATTTGTAATTGGTAGCGACCATAACAACTACCATTCCTAGCATGCCAACGACCGCTAGATTCGTGCACGGCAATCCAATAACGAGCTGAACGGTTGGCCCGTGATAATCTCATCGAAGCTTGAACCGTTTGCGTATTTCCGGTCGCAGTAACAGTTTGAGCTGCCTTGACGCAGGCAACGGCTAATAGCGCTGCGATTAAAAAATGAAATAGAACTGGTTTCAAAAACTTCAAAGTCAACATCCCCACTACTTACTAACAACTGTTTATATCATACAGGGGTAATGTTGCTAAAGTGTTACAAAGTGGCTAAGAGCAAGTTACATAACCATTACTAAGGGCTATTTGTGCTGAAACTAATGCTTTTTAAGGTTGTTAACCGTGTTTTCTGGTAAAATTCTAATGGGATATTTAACCCATCAAGGAGGATACTATGACAGTTAAACGTTTTTATGAAACTTTTCATCCTGATCATTACGATCTGTTTATTGAAATTAATCGGACCAATAAGACCATCGCTGGGACTTCAGCCATTACCGGTGTGGCGCAAGAGCCAGAAGTATTGATTAATCAGAAATTTATGTCGATTGCGAGTGTCACGGCTGATGATCAAGCAGTTGATTATACCGTTGATGATAAGGCGGAAGCGATTAAAATTGCGTTAGGCCGGACTGGGAAAGTTACTTTAAAGATTGCTTATTCAGCGCCCTTAACCGATACCATGATGGGCATTTATCCGTCATATTACGAGCTCAATGGTGAAAACAAACAAATCATTGGGACGCAGTTTGAAACAACTTTTGCCAGACAAGCTTTTCCAAGTTTAGATGAGCCTGAAGCTAAAGCAACCTTCTCTCTGGCCTTAAAGTATGATGAACAACCGGGCGAGACGACGATTGCCAATATGCCTGAAAACCACGTAACTGATGGGGTTCACTATTTTGACGAGACGGTGCGGATGTCAACTTACCTGGTTGCTTTTGCCTTTGGCGATTTGCAGGCTAAGTATGATGAAACCAAGAGCGGGGTCAAGGTTGGGGTATTTGCCACTAAGGCCCACGAAGCTAAGGAATTGGATTTTGCCTTAGACATTGCTAAACGCGGCATTGAATTTTATGAAGACTTCTACCAGACACCATATCCATTACCACATTCTTGGCAGTTAGCCCTACCAGATTTTTCGGCTGGTGCCATGGAAAACTGGGGACTAATTACTTATCGAGAAGCTTATCTCACGCTTGATCCTGACAATACGTCACTTGAAATGAAGAAGTTAGTCGCTTCCGTGATTACGCATGAATTGGCTCACCAATGGTTTGGCGATTTAGTGACGATGAAGTGGTGGGACAACTTATGGCTGAACGAGAGTTTTGCTAATATGATGGAATACTTATCACTTGATGCGATGGAACCAAGCTGGAATATTTGGGAAATGTTCCAAACCAGTGAAGCACCAGCAGCCTTAACGCGGGATGCCACTGATGGGGTGCAATCGGTCTATGTTAAGGTTAACGACCCAGCTGAAATTGATACTTTGTTTGATAGTGCCATTGTCTATGCCAAGGGCTCACGTTTGCTAGTCATGGTGCGAGCACTGTTAGGTGATGCAGCTTTACGTAAAGGCCTGAAGTATTACTTCGATAAGCACAAGTACGGAAATACCGTCGGTGATGACTTATGGCAAGCTTTATCAACGGCGACTGATTTAGATATTACGCAAATTATGCATTCTTGGCTAAACCAGCCGGGTTATCCGGTCATTCGTTCCTTTGTGGAAGCAGGACACTTGAAGCTGACACAACAACAATTCTTTGTGGGTGCGGGCAAAGAAGTTGGCCGGACTTGGCAAATTCCACTTAATGCGAATTTCAAGGCCCCACAGATCATGTCAACCAAGACACTTGATTTAGGCGACTATCAGGCTTTGCGTGCCGAAGCTGGTCATGCGTTGCGCTTAAATGTCGGTAATACGACTCATGCGATTGTGCAATACGATGAAACATTATTAACTGACTTAGTCAAAGAACTTGGTGGTTTCGATGCCATCAGCAAATTGCAACTGTTGCAAGATATGCGGTTATTGGCTGAGGGTGGGGAAAGCTCATATGCTGAATTAGTACCATTACTCTTCAAGCTAAAAGATGATCATGCGAACGTGGTGGCTAATGCTCTTTACACGACAGCCAGCAAGCTACGTCAATTCGTTACCGCTGATAGTCAAGCAGAAGAAAACTTGAAACGTTTCTATGATCGTCTATCAGCTGATCAAGTAGCCCGTTTAGGCTGGGATGTTCCGACTGATGAGGACAATGAAGCTACTTTGACACGTCCTTATGTGCTAGCTGCCAGTTTATATGGTGAAAATGAAAAAACGATTGCCACGGCGCACGAATACTTTGAACGCCATGCAGCTGATTTAGCAACGCTTAATGCTGACATTCGCCCATTCGTTCTTCGTAATGAAGTGGTTCATTTTGCCAGCACGGGATTAATTGACCGTTTCATCAAAGCTTACCAAGCCACGAGTGATGCCAGTTTCAAACAAGACTTGCGTCAAGCAATCACTGCTACCCAGGACCCAGCTGAAATTAAGCATGTGGTCACCTTGTTTAAGGATGCGAGTGTGGTTAAGCCACAAGACTTGCGGGCCTGGTTCTCAGGTATCTTACGCAACAGCAAGGGTGAACAAGCCGCTTGGGACTGGATTAGAACCGAGTGGGCTTGGCTTGATAGTAAAGTGGGTGGTGACATGGAATTCACGACCTTCATTACCGTCATTGCCATGGTCTTTAAGGACCAAAAACGGTTAGCTGAATTTAAAGAATTCTTCTTGCCGAAGGTATCTCAACCAATGCTGACACGTGAAATTAAGATGGACGTTAAGGTGATTGAAACGAGAGTTGCCCTAGTAGCAACCGAAGGAAAAGCAGTTAATGATGCCGTTTCAGCCTTAGTAGCCGACTAATATAACATACTAACTAAAAAAAGCTAACCTGAAATAATCAGGTTAGCTTTTTTCGATGCGCATTAGTTATAGATAATTACTGGCTCATGTTTTTTAACATTGTCCCAAACTGAACGGATTTCCGCAGGTTTGATATTGATACAACCATGAGAACCACCTTGCAAATAGGCGGTTTTACTCCAATCGGTCCGCCAGCTAGCATCGTGTAAGCCACATCCACTGAGCGTAAATGGCATCCAGTAATTGACTTTGCTAGCATATTTGGAACCATCGTCATTATTACCACGTAAGGTCGCATTTTGCTGCTTGTAGTGTATGTAATACACACCAGTTGGGGTGCGGTCACTGTCACCAGTTTTGGTACCAGTTACGACGTCGGTGAGATGTAGGGCGAGCTGCCCATCTTTCACAATCCAGACTTCTTGTTGGTTTAAGGAAACCACGACATAATCGCGTCCCAATCCGGCATTAGCTTTGCCATAGCCTAAACCATAAGTCGAATAACCTAGACCGTAAATGGCAGCTGCACCATCTAAATGCTGGTCACGACCGGATAGCATGGCTTGTTTAATTAGCCCAGCTGCTTTATCCACCCAAATGCCCCAACCATAGGTGGCATTTTTTACTTTAATAGTTTTTCCGGCCACTTTATCGCCTTGCGGTACAGTGACACTGTAACTTTTATGCAAGGTTGAGACTGTTTGATTCAAGGCGTTAAGCTTGGCGGTCAATTTAGGACTTGGTCCAAACTGATAACGTTTATTTTGATAACGCACAGTGGTTAATAATGAATTAGCAGCAAATTTAACTTGACGTGTCGGTAGCCGATAGCTGATAACGATTTTGTTAACCGCCCTGAGGCGATTTTGCGCTTGTAGTAGTGCCTGATTAGGGTAAGTATAGCTTTGATTGTTAGGAAGTTTAGTGTGCTGCTTATTAAAATAGGTAGCTAACTGACCGCGGCTAATGGTGACTACTTTGGCGTCCCGTTTCAGTGTAACTTGACCTTGTTCGGCATTTAATACCGCGGTATTAGGCGCTTTTTGATTAATTTTATGATAAGCTGCGGCCTGAGTTAAATTACCAATGGGTGTACCATAGAGTTTAACGTTAGCATTGAAATGCTTTTTAGCATATTTGATGGCAGCTGCTTGGTTGGCCCAGTGGTTGGTGCGCAATTGATTACCAAATAGTAGCCCAGCAATGAGTAATACTAGCATGCCACTGCCGACTCCAACTAGCCAATAAAGCTTGGAACGTGTCTTCATTGCTTTTAATGCCATTCTTGATTTCATATAAGCCGCCTAACTTTTTTGATTCTGATTAATCGTCATGAGATGCACTTCAGTGCATCATTAGGTTCTATTGTAGTAAAAAAGTAGCTATCATTACAATAGCTTTACATTTTGTTGACAAATGTTTTTCAATACTAGTTTCATTTAAAAGGAAAAGAGCCATGAACAACGATCCACTCGTCTTTCAATTACAAATTGCCCGCGGTAAACCACATTCTTATCGTTCAGATCAAAAGCAAGCCCGCTGTCCTTTTTGCGATGTGGCGCATCTGACTGAGATTTATCAGCGGCGGGGGGAAATGATTTGGTTAAAAAACAAATTTCCTACCTTAAAAGATACGTTGCAGACAGTACTTATTGAGTCACCGATTCATCACGGTGATATTAGCAGCTATTCTAAGGCCTACAATCGGAAGCTAATGAAATTTGCGTTGCGCTGTTTTAACCAGGTAAAAGCGAATCCTCGGTTTCGTTCAGTGGCGTGGTATAAAAACTTTGGTCCTTGGTCCGGGGGTTCGCTCATTCATCCGCACATGCAAATTGTAGGCTTGGAGCATGAAGACTGCTACAAATACATTCAGCCTAATCATTTTGAAGGTGTTGAGGTTTACCGTGATGCTGATATTGAGGTGAATGTGGCTGAGCATACGGTGCAAGGGTACACCGAATTGAATATCAATACTTTGCAGCAGGTGCATTTGGATTTATGGGCTGATTGGATTCGGGCTGCGACCAAGTACATGCTAGGAAAGATGTATGATAAACGGTGTCAGTCGTACAATTTATTTTTCTATCCACGGGATGATGGTGGTATTTGCGCGAAATTAGTCAGTCGTTTCTATGCATCCCCTTATTTCGTCGGCTATAAACTATCTCAAGTTAATGACGCAGTTACTTTAGCTGAGACGGCTGCCGATTTCAGAAATTTCTTTGAGAAAGAGCTTGACGTTAATGCTTGAAACCAGTAATATATAAAACTGTAAGTGATGGCAGGGAGGATTAGCTCAGCTGGGAGAGCGTCTGCCTTACAAGCAGAGGGTCACAGGTTCGAGCCCTGTATCCTCCATCACCTAGGCCTTGGATTTCCAAGGCCTTTTTTGTTTTTTCGTTAGCATCAGCTACGCAAAAAGCGCCACCACTTTTAGGCGATGACGCCCCCTTTTTGCTAGTTAGTTAAAAGGTCGTCTCTTCCCAATCATCTTCTGGGCGATGGCCTTGAATGCGAATGACTTGCCATGGTAGCGTCAGCGCTGCTGGAACAGTCAGGGTCAATACGCCAGCTGCAAAGCTAAACGTTAGCGGCGTCCGATCGGCAATTAATTCAATGCGATCAGGTGCCTGCGTTAAACCGTTAATCTGAATTTGATGGGGCCAAGGCTGTGCGATAACAAGGTGCTTTTGATACGAAAAATGCCTATTTTCAAACATACAGCCGGTGTTAGCGGTTAAAGTAGTGGGCATCCCTTCATTAAAAGCGTGACCGAAAAGGTGCATCCAACGGTTGATTTCTGCTAACACTTGCTGCGTATCAGCAGTCAATTGACCATCACTAGTCACGGGGACCGTAAAGCAAGTTGTTAGTCCTTGCTGGCGGCGGTGCAACATTGTATGAATGGCTGCGGTTGTTAGGGGCTGGGCATCCGGATGGGATGCTAGCTCGTGTATCGTATATTTTGTGCAGGCGGTCGTAATCGCTGCTGTTTGCTGACTAAAGCTGACCGCTCTAGCACCAATATTACGTGCCAATTTGACTAAGTCATCAGCATTAAAGTCACCGGAACAGTTAAAATGTAAACTAAGTGCAAAGTCTGGATTCATGCAAAACTCCTCTAATTCGTTTACTAACAGTTTCCAACAATTGAGGTCAATTTGCAATTCTGCAACCGGCGCTTTTTTCCGGTAAAATAGCTTTATGGTAAATGGTTTGGAGGTTAGGCATGCAAATTATTATTTCGCCAGCGATGAAGATGGCGACGACTGAGGCCTTTAGACCGCAAACGCGGCCTAAATTTAGGCAAGCCGCTGGACAATTAGTGAATTTTTTACAGCAACAATCACCGGCACAGCTGGCTCAGATTTGGCATGCGAGTGAGGCAATCACGCAGCTAAGTTATGAGCAATTACAGCAGCTTGATTTTAAGCATCAGCTCGTAGCGGCTGCGTTTAGTTACCAAGGAATCCAATATCAGTACATGGCGCCAGATGTCATGACGCAACCAGCTTTGGATTTTTTGCAAGAACATGTGCGTATTTTGTCAGGCCTGTATGGCGTATTACGTCCTTTTGATGGGGTACAACCTTATCGGCTCGAAATGAAACATCGATTGGCTGGATTTGGGGACGGCAGTCTGTATCACTTTTGGGGTTCTCAGCTAGCTCATAGCTTGTTTCAAGAAAGCGCGACGGTCATTAATTTAGCTTCACGTGAATATGCTAAGGCAATTACGCCCTATGTGGCTACATCACAACGGTTCGTGACCATCAATTTTCAAGAATGGACTAAGGATAAATGGAAAACGGTCGGTGTTCATGCTAAAATGGCGCGCGGCGCCATGACGAAGCTGATTTGTGAACAGCAACTTGATACCCCAGAGTCACTGCAAGCCTTTAACGATTTTGGCTTTAAATTTGTGCCAGAAGCAAGCAGTCCGAACACTTATCTGTTTCGAACCACGGATTATGGTCAGCAATGATGTTTAATGTTGACACAGTGTCACTTTATAATTAGACTAATAAAGTAGTAGGTGACACAATGTCACTCGGAGGAAAGAATGGTTAAGGCAACATTTAAAAATTTAGCCGCAGATAAACAGGAGCGAATTGTTGCGGCCTTATTGACTGAATTTGGGGAATATCCCTTAGCTGAGGCACAAGTTGCCCGCATTATTAAAACAGCGGAGATTGCTCGCGGGGCTTTTTATAAGTATTTTGATGATTTAACCGATGCGTATCGCTATGTCTACGGGCTAGCAATGCGAGAGGTACATCAAGGGATTAATATGAATGATTTTTCAGCGCGTGGGATATATCAACAAGTGGCTGATTTCGTGACGCAGGCGCAAGCTAGTCGTTACTATCAATTGGTTAAAATGCACTTGGCTTATAATGAGAGCCTTGTCGGCGCCATTTCGTCAGCCCAATCAGACCGAATCCGTCAGCTACCTGCTAAAGTTTGGGCTGGGATGGTCCTTAGCCATGCCGCCATTAAGCTGGCTTTGCTTGATCCTGAACACCGCACGACTAATTTAGCGCGCTTTAAGGAGAGCTTGGCCTTACTGGATAAGGAGTAAGGAATGTTTTTAGCACTGAAGGAGATTAAGCATGAAAAGCTACGCTATAGCTTAATTGTTTTGATTATCTTATTGATCAGTTATTTGATTTTTTTATTGTCGGCGCTAGCGATTGGCTTAGCGAGCCAAAATACCCAGGCGATTAATTCCTGGCAGGCTAAAACTGTTGTGTTAAATGAAAATGCTAATTTGAGTTTGACCCAGTCGGTATTGACTAAAAAGGACTTGCAGGATTGGCATCAGAATGCGGATACCGCCTATATTGGACAAGTGCCAACCGTTGCTAAGAAGGCCGGCAGACCATCTGTTTCTGCCCAATTTTTTGGTATAAAGTCGCAACAATTTATTTATCAAAAGCAGGTTTTACTAGCGGGAAAGCGCGCACGTGCCCCGCACCAAGTGACCGTTGATGTGACTTTTAAGCAAAAAGGGTATCGGTTGGGCGACTGGCTGAAACTAAGTGGTGCTAAAGGAAAATATCAAATTACTGGCTTTGTCCGGGATGCCAAGTATAATATTGCCCCGATAATTTATGGCACGCTACCGGTCTGGCGGAAAATGCGACTGCTCGGTCCTGATGTGGTCGCCTCCGCAGTGATTTATAAGCGGATTACGGCTTATCATCATGGCAATGCTAAGCATTATCCGATTGCAAAATTGGTGGCAAAATTGCCAGGTTATCATGCTCAAAATCTCACCTTCGGGTTAATGATTGGCTTTTTGTTTGTTATTTCGCTAATGATTATTGCGGTTTTTCTTTATATTTTAACCATTCAAAAACTGCAAAACTTTGCCGTGATGCGGGCACAAGGGATTCCTAGCCGGGTCCTAGTTAGTGCTACCATTGTGCAAGCCGTGATTTTAATGATTGTGGGTGTTGCATTAGCACTTGCTTTGATGCAAATCACGTTAGCATTGCTGCCAGCTGCGGTGCCAATTGCCTTTCCACCAATGATTGGATTAGTCACTGCGGTAGGGATGCTGTTAATGGGGGTTCTGGGAAGTTTTATTCCAGTTAGATCAATTTTAAAAGTTGACCCAGCACAAGCCATTAGTTAGGAAGGCGCATGACAAATGATTGAATTGAAGCATGTTAGGAAGATTTATGGCAGTGGTCAAGCACGGGTCGTCGCCATTCAAGATATTAATTTTAAAATTGTCCAAGGCGAGGTGGCCTTATTGATGGGCCCAAGTGGTGCTGGGAAGAGTACGCTTTTAACCATTGCTGGCTCGCTGCAAAAGCCTAGCTCAGGTGAGGTCGTAATTGCCGGTCAAGAGGTGAGCAAGTTGTCAACTCGTGAGTTAAGTAAACTGCGCTTGTCTGAATTAGGTTTTGTTTTACAGGCCTACAATCTAGTGCCATTTCTTACTGTGGCTGAACAATTTCAATTGGTTGATCGGATTAAACACAATGGTAATTTAAGTCATGAAGAATTGGACAAATTGCTGCAGCGTCTTGACATTAAGCAGCTATTAAACAAGTACCCGAATCAGCTATCTGGTGGTCAGCGGCAGCGAGTTTCGATTGCAAGGGCACTATATCCAAATCCGAGCGTCATTTTGGCGGATGAACCGACGGCTTCACTAGACAGTGAACGGGCAGTTGCGGTGGGGCAATTGTTTCAGCAATTGGCACAAGAGTACCATAAGGCAGTTTTACTTGTGACCCATGATCAACGGTTAGAAACTTATGCGGATCATATTTATCAGATGTTAGATGGGAAAATTCAAGTAGCAGACAACTAAAAAAACACACGATATCAATCGTGTGTTTTTTGGATTATAAATTAGGATCCATTTTGAACTGAAGTGGTGAGTCTGCGGTTTGCAGGGTGATTAATTCAGCAGCTAATTGCTGGTAAAGGTCGGTCACGGTTTTAGCCATAGCTTGATTGGCTTCATTGACGAGGTCTAGGCGCTGGGCTGAGGATAACTTGCCCTGTAGCTTTTGGTCATATTCGTGGCGTAACCGAGTCACGGCGATTTTGGCTTTAGTTTGGACAGTGTTTAGTTTGCCGCTGTAACGCTGCCAGCTGCGGTCAACGAGCACACTGACCAATTTGAAGACCCAATAAGCGGAATCAGGACTATAAGTTGCCGCCCCTTGGTCCCAAGTCGCTGGCACGATACTACCTTGTGGATAGAACGGAATAAAGACGCTCTGCGAGACAACGCCCATCGCTAACCAGTGAGTCATGGCTGTCCCATTTAATTCAAGTAAATGCGATTCTTGCGTGGTAGCAACGCCAACCGGTCGAAAAGTCGCTTGGTCACGGTTAGTTGCGCGCGTTAAATCATAAGGGGTGTCGGCATAGTGATCACCTAAGAAGGCTTGAGCAGCTTGGATGGAAATGGGTTGTTCCGGTTTGCGGCTAAAAGGCAAGTCAGTTCCTTGGGGGTCTTGGTGAACGCTTGGGTTGAAGCGCCGCTGCCCCTGCCAAACCCGTGGTGTGTTGTAATGCAGGTCGCTTTCATCTTGGGTGCCAAAGATTGCCCGCCAATCAAATGGTTGGTCAGCCGGCCACAAATGATTTTTGGTCACAAATTGGGCGAGGCCGGGCGAAGTTATAAAGTTAGGGCTCGTAAAATCAATGACTTGAATTGCTAGCTGATTAGCGACAACGGCGTATTCGTCATCAGGAATCCGCTCGGCAACCCAATGATGTCCCGACCCAATCTCAAAATACCAAGCCTCATTAGGATCGGCAAATAAAATACCATTGGCCTCGGCGGCGCCATAGCGCGTTACAATGTCGCCTAGACGCACTACCCCTTCACGGGCGCTTTTGACATATGGCAGCACGATAGTAACCATGGCTTCTTCCAATAAGCCACTTTCAGGATTGAACGGATCCGCTGCTAGTACCCGTTCATTGGCATAGGCACTTTCTGTCGCAGACATAGCGACGTGGTAAGCATTAATGCCATCTTCAGCAAATACGCCGTATTGATCAGTCCACTCTGGCGTCGCATCATAAGCAAAACTAGTTTTTGGTAGCTCAATCGTAAATTGATTGTCCTTGGAGTGGAAACTAGCAGGTGCAGTTAGGGTCTTAGCCGGATAAAAGGCGAGGTGTTTGGGCCAAGCCGTTTTGCTATCTTCATTGCGGCCAATAATGACGCTACCAGTGAGTGAGGCAGCTTTACCGATTAAAATTGAGGTGCAGGAAGAACGACCGACTTGCTTGAGCATACGAGGTTACGCTTTCTATTAAATCAATAAGTGTAGTAATATAATGATTATATCTTATCTAATTTGAAATTGCAGTGAACAGTAGAAAGTGTCGTAAGCATGACTGAAAATAGTAAAAAGACCATTACTTTAAATTTTGACCAAGCAGATAGCTCATTGGGGATGGATTTTTCTGATAATTTAACCGATGGCCGAGAAATTGGCTACATCTTGGGAGCTGCCTTCTTTGCCTTTAATGCCGAACAAGGGTTAACAAAAGAAGCCTTGAAACAACTCGTTGATGAACAGTACGATGCTTTTGGTGCGGCACAAGCATCTGACGAAAATTAGCCCCTATTAGTTAGCTGGCTTTGCTCATAAAAAACTTGCATCATAGCTAAATTCCTTTCTATAATTGGATTTAGTATAAAATAACTTTTAATAACCATGTGGCTGGTAATCGCTTATCGCTAGTTATTAAATTTTCGCTAAGGTGGTTTTGAAATGGCTAGAAAGAAAGAAATCGGGCGCGATCGGATTTTGGAGGTTGCTTATAAACTTGCAATTAAAGGTGGCCTTGAAAATCTAACAGCACGCAATATTGCGAAGGCGGGCGATTTTTCGACGCAGCCAATTTATTTAGAATTCAGTAATATGGATGATTTACGCCAGCAAGTACTGAATCAAATTTCAGCTGAGCTAAGTCGGAAAACTTTGCAACGTAGCTATACTGGCAAGCCACTCATTGATCTTGATTTATCCTATATTGAGTTTGCTAAGACTCACGTGGCCTTTTTCCGGGCGATGTTTGTCTATGGTAAGTTTGGAAGCGAGATTATCACTAAAAACTTGATGCAGCTTGGGGTAAGCAAGTTTAAAGAACAGTATCCTGATGCTGAATTTAGTGAAAAACGAATTTTACATATCATCATTTCCAATTGGATTTCAACGACTGGAATTGCAGCTTTAGTGGTGAATCAGATTGCTAGCTTTAATCAGTCCCAGATTGTCGATATTATTGAATCACAGATTAAAGATGCCATGGTTAATGACCATTTAGAAACAGCTGATGAAAATCCGCTGTTTAATATGTCTAACGTTAAATAACGGCTTACTTTGAAATTTGCAGGGTAAGTCCTTTTCGTGCGTCAAGCGCTAGTTGTGCGCGAAAAGGGATAGACATTTTACGCGGGTTCTGATTATAATAAAAAGTGAAAGGTGGTTTTTATGAAAATTCTTGCATTGTCTGGCTCTAACGCCGACAAGTCATTTAATCAAACTTTACTCAAGTTCATGACCAACCATTTTAGTGATCGCTATGACTTTGAGCTGGCAACCGTAAAGAGGTTGCCAATGTATCAGGAGGAACTGGCAGCTAGTGCAGAAGTTTTAGCCTTAGCTAAACAAATCGAAGCAGCCGACTTAGTCTTAATTGGTACGCCTGAACAACAACACTCAGTTACCAGTGCTTTAAAGAGTGCTTTAGAATGGTTGTCTAGCGTGACCCATCCGTTTAATGGTAAGGCAATTGCAATGGTTTCAACTTCAGTCTTACCACAAGGTGCGGCTCGTTCACAAACACGTCTTAAGACGATTTTAATGAGCCCAGGATTTGGCGCCCATGTCTTTGCCGGTGACGAATTTATGTTGCCATCAGCACCAGCTGCTTTTGATGATCAGGGTCAATTAAAGGATGCCAGCACAATTAAGTTCTTGGATTATTTCTTTGACGAAATTGATACATGGTATCAACAGTTAACTAAATAGGGGGGTGCACAATGAAATTATTGGTTGTTGTGGGAACGAATGCCCCACATTCATATAATCGTTTTTTGGCAAAGTATATTGCAAAAGCTAACCAAGCTAAAGCTGACTTTGAAGTTAAAGAAGTCGCTGGCTTGCTACCATTCTTCAAGGAAGGCGTCGCCGATCAAGGTATCAGTGACTGGCGTGATGCGGTTGCTGAAGCGGATGGCATAATAATTACCACCCCTGAATATGACCATGCCATTCCAGCTGCCCTGAAGAGTGCGCTAGAATGGTTAGGTTCCCATGCTGGTCCTAATTTGATGAAAATGAAGCCAGTCTGTGTATTAGGTGCTTCGATGGGGATCCAAGGTGCCAGTCGAGCACAAGAAGACACTCGTGAAATTTTATTGTCACCAGATATGTCGGCTAATGTCCTACCAGGAAATGAAGTACTGATTGGTCATGCGTCTGCTAAGTTTGATTCAAATACTGGTGAGTTAACCGATGAAGCAACCGCCAAGCAGGTTAATGCGCTAGTCGAAACATTTGTTAAGTTCGTTGCCCAAGCTCATAAATAATGGCAACGACTAGCTAAAAAGACTGATACCAGTTAGAATTATGCTAACTGGTATTTTTGTTTGGGAGGATTAGAATGAAAGTACATGTTTTACCACTCGCAACAGTGCGTAATCCACGTGATTTAGGTGGTTACTTAACCCGTAATGGGTATCGCGTCAAGGCACACCGGCTATTACGTGCAGGCAACATGAACTTGCTTTCATTACATGATCGCCAGTATTTATTACAGTATGGGCTGGCTACAGTCGTCGATTTGCGTTCACCAGCAGAGTGCGATGCGAGACCAGATATTCAAATTCCAGGTGTCCATCACGTTCAGCTGGCGGTATCTGATGATGACAGCACCAGCGGTGGTTCAAGCGAGCAGGTCAAGGCTTTAAAAGCCCGCTATGAACATGACCAATACGTGGGGTTTGAATTAATGTGCATGCGTTACCGGCTACATGTGACGAGTTCTCATGCACAAAGGGCGTATCATCAATTGTTTGAACTCTTAGCTAATCAGCGGACTGGCGCAACCGTGATTCATTGTTCTGAAGGAAAAGATCGGACTGGCCTAGCGGTGATCTTTTTACTCTCAATTCTAGGCGTTGATGCTGAGACCATTCGGCAAGATTACTTAGCTTCAAACGAGTTGCTAAGCATCTATCGGGCAAATCGCGACCAGGAGCTTGCAGCTGCTGGTGCTAGCTTAACCGTGCGTGCTAATATGCGAATTTTGGGTTCAGTGTGTGATGCCTTTTTAGATACATCATTATTGCTGATTGAGCAAAAGTATGGTGGAATGAGCCAGTATTTAGAGGAGCAGTTGGGCGTCACTCCTAGGTTACGTCAAGCCTTATATGAATTATATTTGGAAGAAAAAAATGATTGATAAATTAGCATTACAAGTCGTTAGTGGTAGTTATCATGCTTTAGGGACTGCCATTACGTTACAAATGTTTGGGACCAATGATGATTACCTAATTCGAATGGCATTTGATTTAATTGATCGTTATGAAGATTTATTAACAGTTAATCGTGACCAGTCTGAGGTGATGTCCATTAATCATGCGGCTGGTCAGCATCCCGTTCAGGTCTCAAGCGCAGTTTATGGTTTAGTAAAATTAGCCGTTAAAAAAAGTCAGGAGAATTTTGGCTTTAATGCGTTGATTGGTCCGGTAGTGAAACTTTGGCATATTGGATTTAAGGGGGCGCATGTTCCGCAGGACAGTGAAATTAAAGCCCACATGGCCCTAACTGATCCGTTTCAAGTTGATTTAAATGACCAAGATCAGACGGTTTATTTACGAAAAGTGGGTATGGAGCTCGATTTAGGCGGAATTGCGAAAGGTTGGATTGCAGATCGGATTCGTGATTTGTGGCGTGCTGGTGGTATCAGCGCTGGGATCATTAACCTTGGGGGCAATATTTTATTAGTCGGTCATAGCCCAAAACGTAGTAGTGGCGAATGGACTGTTGGGGTTCAAGATCCAATCAAGCCACGCGGCGATAATATTGCAGTGGTGACGGTACCGGAATGTTCAGCCGTCACTTCTGGTATTTATGAACGTTATTTGGAAGTTAATGGTAAGAAGTATCACCATTTAATTGACCCGCGGACGGGGTATCCAGTTCAAACACAGGTTGCAGGGATTACCACGTTTACTAAAAATTCAGTCGATGCCGAGTTAGAATGCAAGCGGCTGTTCTTCGCGGGTAAACCTCTTGCAAATTGGCATCGAGATCCGCAACGGGTAGGTGCAGTCTTTGTGTATGAAAATGAACACGTTGTTTATGATAATTTTGATTAACAAATAGGACTAAAGCTTCGCTTTAGTCCTATTTGTTTGCGCTGATTAAGCCGCGGTCCGACTAATATTAAATAGATTATTGAAGACACCATTTGATAAACCTGGCGTGTCATAAATAATGAATTTTAGGAAAGGCGCACTGGCAATTTGCTGGTGAACCCAAACAATATCAAAGGCATTGAGCATTGAAAGGCCCACGTAGACGATGAAGTAACCAGCAATGAGTGCGATTAAAGCACCGGTAACGCGGTTTAAACTCGTACCGACCGCAGTTCCACGGCGATGAGCCAGCGGCAGGGAATGGCGAATGAGACGCATGATTTGTCGCAAGATAAAGACCAGTACAAAAAAGGCGACAAAACGATAAAGCATTAAACTCGTTTCAGCCGGCAACTCGGTCATGATGCTACTGCCAAATTGTTGGTAGAGCCAATTTCCAACCGGATTTTGAAGCATAATGGCTAAAATAAAAACAACTGCGCCAAAAATCAGGTTAAGAATAAGCCCAACAAAGCCAATATGATAGCCGCGGTAAAGGCGTAAAGCTAAGTAAAGTAATACGAAAATCGTGATAATCATGGTTAAATCTCCTTATAATGCTATTATAGCCCTGATAACTTTTGACGATTACGTTAAAATACTCCATAATTACAGGGATAGCGTACATTATTCCTTTGTTCTATAACAAGATATGACAGGTGAAAAATGACTCCTGAAGCATTCAGTCAAGCATTATCAAACCATAAGTTGCCCTTAACGACACAACAAGTGGCACAATTTAAGCTTTATTTTAAAGAATTAGTTGTTGCTAATGAACAAGTTAATCTTACTCGGATTACCGCCGAGCCAGAGGTGTATCTCAAACACTTTTATGATAGTTTAACACCGTTGTTACAATTTCCCCACTTATTTCAATCAGCCGTAAAGTTGTGTGATGTTGGCGCTGGTGCTGGTTTTCCATCGATCCCCCTAAAAATTTTGTGTCCCCAGCTGCAAGTCACGATTGTCGACTCATTAGGGAAACGTTTAACTTTTTTAAGCGAGTTAATTGCTAAACTGGGATTGCAAGACGTCAGCTTAGTCCATGGCCGTGCTGAAGATGTGGGTCAAAATCCGGCTTATCGGGAACAGTTTGATTTAGTGAGTGCTCGGGCAGTGGCACGAATGACTGTTTTGAGCGAATATTGTCTACCTTTGGTGAAACCGGGTGGCTACTTGATTGCGCTCAAGGGGCCCAAAGCCCAGTCAGAATTGCAATTAGCTAAAGTGGCAATTAGTAAGCTAGGCGGAAGTGTTGTGGAAGCTGCCGATTTGACACTACCTGAAGTAGATGAAGAGCGGACATTGGTTCTGATTAAAAAGACCCATCAGACTCCGAACAAATATCCGCGTCAAGCCGGAACGCCAGCACGTAAGCCGCTATAGGAGGATGAATGATGTCACTCTTTTCGTTTAATCGGCATAAGGAAGTGCCACAAGATCAGCAGATTAGCCAGTTAGCGCTGACGATCATTATTCCGAATCGTTACCAACCAAGGCATACTTTTTCCGCGGCAGCGATTGATGAATTGGCCCAAACCATCAAGACGCAAGGATTATTGCAACCAATTGTCGTGAGACCCGTGTCTGGACAGTATGAGCTAATTGCCGGCGAACGGCGCTTTCGGGCAGTTAAACAACTTGGGTGGGAAAAAATTGCCGCGATTGTGAAACCGTTCAGTGATGCCCAAGCGGCTAGTTTGGCCGTCATTGAAAATCTGCAGCGTGAGGATTTAAATCCCATCGATGAGGCGCAAGCTTATCGGCGTTTGATGGAACTGAATGAGCTTACACAGACTGCTTTAGCTCAAGAAATTGGCAAGTCACAATCTTATGTGGCGAATAAGCTGCGATTATTAAAGCTGGATCCTAAAGTGCAAAGTTATCTTGCCAGCCGAGAGTTATCAGCGCGTCATGGACGGGCACTATTGGCATTGTCACCGCAAGATCAGCTCAAGGCATTGACGGAAATATTAACTGCTAAACTCACCGTTCAGGCTACGGAGGAGATGTGTCAGGACTTGCCGGGGTATTTTGCGGCTAAAACTGTGGCTAAAAAGCCGACAGTGGAAACCAAAGATAGTCAACCGAAAATTCGCCAGCGAGTTCCCAAGGACTTAAAGGTTCAGATTAATACGATTAAGCGAGCCGTCAAGTTGGCACGTGAGTCCGGGGTGAAGGCGATTGTCCATGAAGAAAAAAAGGATGACGACTATCGCATTACCATTGAGTTGAAGCGCAAATAAAGGGGGATTGCGAGTATGATTAAAGTTATTTCGGTTGCTAATCAAAAAGGTGGGGTTGGGAAAACGACGACCACCATTAATTTGGCAGCTTCGATTGCCAAGCGTGGCTACCGCGTTTTGATTATTGATATTGATCCGCAAGGAAATGCGACATCTGGGTTGGGGATTGAAAAGTCGACGATTGACCAAGATATTTATAAAGTACTCGTGGATGAAGTACCCATTAAAGAAACCATTCACCATACGAGCATGGCTAAGTTAGATATTGTTCCGGCGACGATTAATTTATCTGGTGCCGAAACCGAATTGATTAGTATGATGGCGCGTGAGACCCGACTCAAGTCGGCATTAGCGGATATTGCGACGGATTACGACTTTATCTTTATTGATTGCCCGCCATCACTCGGTCAATTGTCAATCAATGCTTTTACCGCCAGTGACGCAATTTTAATTCCGGTTCAAAGTGAATACTACGCAATGGAAGGCTTGAGTCAGCTACTCAATACGATCCGCTTAGTTCAGAAGCACTTCAATCAAAATTTGGGGGTTGAAGGTGTGCTCTTGACAATGCTAGACGCCCGCACTAATTTAGGGGCGGAAGTGGTTAAAGAAGTACAAGCTTATTTCCATAAAAAGGTGTATCACACCATTGTTCCACGCATTACTAAATTAGCGGAAGCCCCAAGTTATGGGCAGGCAATCACAGAATATGCTCCCAATTCGCGGGCAGCTAAAGTATATGATGATCTAGCAAGAGAGGTGCTAAAGGCTCATGGCAAGAGACTCAAAAAATAATGAAGCACATAAAAAAGGTGGCTTAGGACGTGGCATCGAAGCTTTATTTGATGACAATCCAGAGTTTGATGCAACTGAAGATGTGGTCGATTTAGCCCTAGCGGATATTCGGCCTAATCCTTATCAGCCAAGGCAACAATTTGATGAGCAGCGACTGAAAGAACTGGCAGATTCGATTGCTGAAAATGGTGTTTTCCAGCCAATCATTGTGCGCCAATCAGTCAATGGTTATGAAATTATTGCCGGTGAGCGGCGCTGCCGTGCGTCTAAACTTGCTAAGAAGACCACCGTTCCAGCAATTGTGCGGAAGTTTGACGAGGGTCAAATGATGGAAGTGGCCGTATTAGAGAACCTGCAACGTGAGGATTTGACACCGCTTGAGGAAGCTCAAGCCTATGAGATGTTACAGAAAAATCTCGGCTTAACGCAGGCAGAAATTTCTAAGCGCATGGGGAAGTCACGGCCATATATTGCGAATTATTTGCGGTTATTAACGCTACCGGTCAAGACGAAACGTTTGTTACAACGCGGCGATTTGTCAATGGGACAAGGCCGCACGCTTTTAGGGCTAAAAGATAAGCAAGGCATTGATGCATTAGCTAAGCGAATTGTAAAGGAAGACTTGTCAGTACGACAAGTCGAGGCATTGGTCGCAAAGCTTAATACCAAGCCGCAACGCGTGCATAAAGGACAACACAAGTCAGCCTTTATTACCGCTAGTGAGCAGCAACTGGCGGCTAAACTAGGCTTATCCGTTAATATTTTAGCGGGGAAGCAAGGCAAAGGCCACGTGTCCATTGACTTTAGTTCAACCGCGGATTTAAACCGTTTGCTGGATTTATTGGGAGTGGATTTGGATGATCAATAAAGCAGACTATGCGCTAGCAGACACCGTCATGATGAAAAAACGCCATGCTTGTCAAGCTAATGACTGGGAAATTTTACGTTTGGGCGCCGATATTCGTCTAAAGTGTATGGGATGTGGTCATATCATGTTAATGAGCCGAGCGGATTTTAATCAGCGACTCAAAAAGGTACTCATCAAGCATGATGACTTAACTGCTAGGCGTTCTCAGTATTACATACCCGTATCTGAAATTGCACAACCTAACTGGAATCAACCGAAATAAAGAAGAAGAGGAGAAAAATGTCATTAACTGCTGGTATTGTAGGATTACCTAATGTGGGTAAATCAACCTTGTTCAATGCGATTACAAAGGCGGGGGCCGAGATGGCCAACTACCCATTTGCGACGATTGAACCTAATGTGGGGATGGTCGAGGTGCCGGACAAGCGTTTGGCTCGCATTCAAGCACTTATTCCTGCAAAAAAGATTGTGCATACAACGTTTGAATTTACCGATATTGCAGGTCTAGTCAAAGGGGCTTCCAAAGGTGAAGGCTTAGGAAACAAATTTTTGGAAAACATTCGTCAAACGGATGCCATTGTCCATGTTGTTCGTGCTTTTGAAGATGACAATATTACTTCCGTTACTGGCAAGGTTGATCCTGAAGAAGACATTAATACGATTAATCTTGAACTCGCAATTGCCGATTTAGACGCAGTTAATCGCCGCATCACGAAAGTAAAAAAAATTGCGCAACAAGGTGATAAGGCCGCTAAGGCCGAAATGGCAGTTTTAGCTAAAATTCAGCCAGCACTAGAAGCTGGGGATGCGGTACGTTCACTTGATTTTTCGGAAGATGAGCAAGCGATTGTCAAAGGTCTTTTCTTGTTAACGGCTAAGCCAGTAATTTATGTGGCTAATATTGCCGAGGATGCCATGGCTGATCCAGCGGCAGATGCCTATTATCAAATCGTTAAGGCACACGCTGATAAGGAAGGCGCGGAGTGTTTAGGGATATCGGCTGCAACCGAAGAAGAAATTGCTGGGATTGATGGAGATGAAAAACAAGAATTCCTCGAAGCTGAAGGGGTTAGCGAATCAGGCCTCGATCGTTTAATCCGGGCTGCTTACCATCTCTTGGGCTTGCGGACATTCTTTACTGCTGGTGGTCCTGAAACGCGTGCTTGGACCTTCCATAAGGGCATGAAGGCACCACAAGTTGCCGGTGTGATTCACTCTGATTTTGAACGCGGCTTTATTCGCGCTGAAGTCGTCTCTTATGCTGATTTGGATAAGTATGAAACGATGGCTAAGATTAAAGAGGCTGGTCGCCTGCGCTTAGAAGGTAAAGAATACCAAGTCGCTGATGGTGACATTATTGAATTTAGATTTAATGTTTAAGGAGAATTTGGATGACCAAAATAGATGAACAGCAGCCAGTGGCAAGTGAACCAACGGAACCAGCTGGTGATTTACGTGCCCAGCTGTCAAATAAAAACAATGCTTATGTTTTTCGGCTGCAAAAAGAATTAGAGTTACAAGGCTCATTAACAACTGAAGCCGCTCAAGCGCGGGTGACCGCTTTGTTACCTGAGATTTTAACCGCACAACGCCGTGGTCAAACTGCGCGTGCGCTTTACTTAGGAACACCCAAGCAAGCAGCAGCGCGCTTGCTACATCCCGAATTAGATCAGCCAGCACAGCCTGCCCCATTTTGGCAGCGCGCTGTAGATAGTGCCCTGCTTTATCTGGCAATCTTCACTGGTATCTTTGGTTTAATGAACACTTTCCAGAAGACCGCTGCTAATGGCCAAATGGGTGTCCTGTCGATTGCCTCTGTTGGTATCTTGATGGGTGTTTTCATGACCAAATACGAAGACTGGGTGTTACCCAATGGTGCCAAAGGAAAAATTTCTTGGTTGAAATTAATCTTGGTCAGTTTGCTACTTGTTGGTGGTTTTATGGTCTGGATTTTCATTTTGTCACTTAATGTGATTAAAGTAATTAACCCAGTTTTGCCAGGGATGTGGTATGTTCTGATTGCAGTGATTGCTTATGGCGTCCGTTGGTATTTTAGAAAGTATTATGGGATTACCGGATCCACTTTAGGCGGGGCGCGGATGAATTCACAGCGTAAGTAAAATACATGCATTCAATTTTAAAGAGGTATAAAATTACTAAGATGGTTTTGGGATAAATAGGCAAATGCCTGTTTATCCTTTTGTATTGTTTAGAATGGGAGGCACCAATGATCAGTACACTGAAACAATCCATTCGCCAATATAAGAAATTCTCACTTTTATCACCACTACTAGTAACCGGTGAAGTGGTGATTGAAATGCTCATTCCTTATTTTGTAGGAAATTTGATTGATCAAGGGATTAATCGTGGTAACATGACGCTAATTTGGCGATTGGGCGGAATGCTCTTCGGCCTAACCTTGGTTTCATTAGCATTAGGGATGGGTGCTAGTTACGTGTCGGCTCATGCAGCAGCTGGGGTAGCTGCTAATTTACGCCACGATATGTTTTATCATACCCAAGACTATGCTTTTGAGAATATCGATAAATTCTCCAGTGCTAGTTTAGTTACCCGGATGACGACGGACGTTACCAATGTCCAAATGTCTTACCAAATGTTAATTCGGATTGCCGTTCGGGCGCCAATGATGCTACTGGTTTCAATTGTGATGTCAGTAATGGTTAGTCCGCAACTCTCTTTAGTTTTCGTCGTGATTGCGCCAATTTTTGCCGTAGTGTTAGTTTCAATTATTAGAGCTGCTTTTCCAATCTTCCCGCGTATTTTCAAAGGGTATGATCGGTTAAATCAAGTCGTCCGTGAAAATATTCGCGGTATTCGTGAAGTTAAAACTTACGTACAAGAGCAATCACAGAACCTGGCCTTTAATAAAGCAGCACAATTCATTTATCGCTTATTTGTCAAAGCCATGAAGATTATTGCCTTGAATTCACTAGCGGTGATGGCGGTTCTGAATATCTCTAATTTATTAATTTGTTGGTTTGGCGCCAAAATGGTTGTCGGCGGTGGTCTGCAGGCTGGCCAACTCATTGCGATGTTTTCGTATTCCAACTCAGTCCTGTTTAGTTTGAATATCTTGGCTATGATTTCGGTTCAAATGATTATGGCGACTTCTTCTGGCAAGCGGATTGCGGCCGTAATTGATGAACAACCGGCGATTAAAAATCCCATTAAGCCAGTGACGACCCTCAACAATGGCGATATTTTATTCGATCACGTTAATTTTAAGTACCGCAGTAATGGTGATTGCCAGGCTTTGAGCGATATTAATTTACATATTAAATCTGGCGAAACAATTGGGATTGTTGGTGAGACTGGTGCTTCAAAATCTACACTAGTGTCACTGATTCCACGTCTTTATGATGTCACGACTGGTGCCGTGCGGGTTGCTGGCCATAATGTGCGTTCTTATGATCTTAAAACGTTACGTGACAATGTTGCGGTAGTGTTGCAGAATAATGTGTTATTTTCGGGTACGGTTAAGTCCAACTTACGTTGGGGCAATCAAACAGCTACTGATGAAGAACTTGTTGCCGCTGCCAAAACGGCGCATGCGGACGACTTTATTCGAGAACTGCCAGCTGGTTATGATACGCCAATCGAGCAGGGTGGCAATAACGTTTCTGGTGGTCAAAAGCAGCGTTTAACCATTGCCCGCGCACTTTTGAAAAAGCCAAAAATCATTATTTTAGATGATGCCACGAGTGCCGTGGATACTAGCACTGAGCAAGCCATTCGTGTCGCCTTACGCCGCGACTTACCAACGACCACGAAGCTGATTATCTCGCAGCGGATTGCGTCGGTTAAGGATGCAGATCGGATTATTGTCATGAATCATGGTCGCATTGAAGATGTTGGAACCCATCAAGAATTGATTGAACGTAATGACTTATATCGGACCATTAATCAATTCCAAGCAGAGAGTAGGTGATCAGGATGGTTCAAAGACAACGATTAGCTGCCGGTAAGCGTAAGGCGACGTTATTACGACTGCTAAAATTGGTGCTAAATACAAGTCCATTGATGTTAGAGATTTCAGCCATCGGTGTGATTGTCAGTGCTGCTACTGGTGTAGTGGGATCACTCTTTATCGAGCGACTCATTAACGACTACATTACGCCTTTGCTCAAAGCCAAGCAGCCCAACTTCCAACCGTTATTTCAAGCAATTATTTTGATGTTAATCGTCTATTTGGTGGGTGCGGGTGCGAATTATCTCTTTAACGTTTTAATGAGTATCTTGGCTCAGAAGGTGCAATTACAGGTTCGGCACGAGATGTTTGTACATATGGGTCGTCTCCCGATTGCCTATTTCGATCAAAATGAGTATGGCGACATTATGAGTCGCTATACAAACGATATTGATACTTTGATGCAAATGATTTCGCAATCAATTCCGCAGTTTTGTTTCTCAACCTTGTCATTAGCGTTTGTGATATCCGCCATGTTCAGTGTAAGTTGGGAATTGACCTTGTTTTCCTTCTTGATTTTTGGCTTGAGCTATTGGGTCGTTCGTTTCTTAACCAAGAAATCGAGCCACTTTTTTACCATTCAACAGCGTCAAGTCGGTGAAATTAATGGTTACAATGAAGAAATGCTGAATGGTTTGAAAGTCGTTAAGGTCTTCTCCTATGAATCAGCAGCCAAGGCAGCATTCGATGACTATAATGAAAATTTACGCCTAGCTTCAGGGAATGCCAATACCTTTGCGACCATTCTGTTCCCGATTATGGGTAACATGGGTAACTTACTCTATGTCCTGATCGCCATTCTAGGTGGGGCGCTAGCAATTCACGCTTGGGCGCCACTCACCCTGGGTGCGATTGCGGCCTTTTTACAGTTATCCAAGCAATTTAGTATGCCAATTGCCCAGATTTCACAACAAATGAATTCTATTGTCATGGCACTTGCTGGGGCCAACCGGATTTTTGAAGTTATGGATACCCCAGCCGAAGTGGATGAAGGACAAGTCACGATTGAAAGTAATGCCAATGTGAAGTCAGCTTGGCACTGGAATGTGCCGCAAATAGACGGCAGTACGAAAAAGGTTTCCGTGCATGGTCACATTATTTTTAATCATGTCGATTTCAGCTATGTCCCTAATCAGCCGATTTTGCATCAGATTAATATCGATGCTAAGCCAGGGATGAAGGTGGCATTGGTTGGTGAAACCGGCGCCGGCAAAACAACGATTTCTAACTTGCTCAACCGTTTTTATGAAATTAATGCCGGTCAAATTACTTACGATGGCATCCCAATTAAGCGGATTAAAAAATCATCCTTGCGTCAATCCTTAACGATTGTCTTGCAAGAGACGCATTTGTTTACGGGAACCGTGATGGAAAACATTCGCTTCGGCCGCCAAGGTGCTAGCGATGATGAGGTCTATCAAGCAGCCAAATTATCACGTGCGGATGAATTCATTCATGACCTGCCTAAAGGTTACGAAACCATCATTGACGGTGATGGCGGTGATTTGTCCCAAGGACAGATGCAGCTGTTATCGTTAGCACGTGCGATGATTGCGGATGAACCTGTGATGATTTTGGATGAGGCCACCTCTAGCATTGATACCCGCACAGAGCGCTTAATTCAACAAGGGATGGACAATTTGTTATCAGGGCGGACTAGTTTCGTCATTGCCCACCGCTTATCTACTATTGTTAATGCCGATTTGATTTTGGTACTTGATCATGGCCGCATTATTGAATCGGGTAATCATGCCCAGCTTTTAGCAAAACATGGCTATTACTACGAACTCTATACTGGTAAACGTGAATTACAATAATCATAATTGACAATAGCTCTCATCTTCGATGGAAGCTATTTATTTTCCCGGTGGGATTCTTATGATTCTCTAAAAAAGTGAGTTGGTTTGCAAATTAGTTTAAAATATCAGTAAAATAAGGTAAAGGCTTGCGACAACTCGAATGTGGTGCAAGGAGGATGGTACGATGAAAATTTTAGTGGTTGATGATGATAAAGAAATTGTCGAATTATTGAGTATCTATCTGAAGAGTGAGGGCTATGATCCAGTGGTCGCTTATAGCGGACAAGAAGCGATTACCAAGCTTAGCACCACTCCTGATATTGCATTAATGATTCTTGATGTGATGATGCCGAATATGACAGGTATTGATGTTATTCGGGAAGTTCGTAAGGATTCGGATATTCCGATTATTATTGTGTCTGCTAAAACTGGCGACATGGATAAAATTCAGGGCTTAATTACGGGGGCTGATGATTATGTCTCCAAACCCTTTAACCCACTAGAAGTGATGGCTCGGGTACGCTCACTCTTGCGGCGTAGTCAAAAGCAGGTTAAGGATGAAGCTCCTGATGTGCTTGAGGTGGGCCCACTCATTATTAATCGTGATTCCCATGAGGTGAAGACAATTGATGGTGCTGAAATTCAATTAACAGCTTTAGAATTTGGTATTTTATCACTATTAGCGAGTCATCCAAATCGGGTTTTTTCTGCGGATGAAATTTTTGAACGTGTGTGGCAGCAGGAATCGATTGTTTCTGCCAAGACGGTGATGGTTCATGTGTCTCACTTGCGTGATAAGATTCAGTCAGCTACCGGTGGCGAAGAAGTGATTCAGACCGTTTGGGGTGTTGGCTACAAGGTGGGTGCCTAGCCTATGAAAAAAGAGCGCGTTAAACTCACGGCTACTGAAAAAAGTGAGCTATTCGCAGAAGCAGTCGTGACCATTGTGCTGTTGTTACTGCTTAACTTGTCGGTCATTATTCTCTTTCATTTGGCAGTCTTACAAGATAAAAATCTAATTAATGGTATTTACTTTATTCGTCAGAATCTAACTTTTGTCGGTGGCTATTTTTGGAGCTGGCAACGATTAGCGATTATTGCGATGATGTTAGCCGATTTGTTGGTTCTTTACTGGCGCCTGATTCGGCGTTATCACCAGATGCAACTACGTCATGTCATTTTTGAGTTGCATCATATTGCTAACGGCCATTTTGATCACCGCATTTCATTTGCTGTGAAGACGGATTTACAAAAAGTGATTGATTCAATTAATTTGCTAGTTGATGCGACGGTCCACGCGATTGATGAAGAACGGGCAATCGAGCAATCAAAGGATGATTTGATTACGAACGTCTCACATGATATTCGGACGCCGCTGACGTCGATTCTGGGTTATTTAGGGTTATTCAAGAATGACAACATTGCGGCCACTGATTGCGCCAAATATGTCGATATTGCCTATAATAAGGCTGAGCAAATGCGCTCATTAGCCAATGATTTGTTTGATTATACAACCTTGAATTCCACCTCAACTAAGCTTAATTATGGACCACTACACCTGTATTCAATGCTCGAACAGGTCGCGGCAGGGTTTGAACTAGAAGCCGAAAAGCAGGGAATCAAGTTTGACGTGGCCACACGTCCCCATAATTTAGCCATTGAAGCTGATGCAGAAAAGCTCGTGCGCGTTTACAACAATCTGATTGGTAATGCGTTAAAGTATGGCAAAGGTGCCACCACGATTCGCTTAGAGGCTAATTTAGTAAATCAGCAGCAAGTTGAGTTAACGATTGGCAACAATGGTGCCGCCATTCCTAAGCAGGCACTGAAGAAAATCTTTGAGCGTTTTTATCGCGTGGAAACGTCACGTAATACCAGTACCGGTGGTACTGGGCTGGGATTAGCGATTACCAAAAGCGTGGTTGATTTACACCACGGTACCATTAAATGTGAATCTGATGCGGATTGGACGCAATTCATTATTCGGTTGCCGCTTAGTGCACCAGCATAAAAAAGCTGGCTTAGCTGTGTTATAATTTTAACCGAGATATTTTTTCAATGAGGAGTTCACATGAGTATTTCTTTAAATACCTGTATTTTAATTTTGAAAGAGCATCACTTGTTAAAATCAAGTGCGGTTCAAGACACAGTTGCCACTAAAATGGCCTATGTTTCTTATGATTCCCGTGATATACAAACGGATACGCTATTCTTTTGTAAAGGAGCCGGCTTTCGTCCAACTTATTTATCACTGGCTAAGAGCAATGGCGCTGTTTGTTATGTGGCTGAGCAACCCTATCCAGAAGGCAAGGGGATGCACGCTTTAATTGTGCGTGATGTTTCTAAAGCCATGGCGCTGTTATCAGCTGCCTTTTTCCGCTTCCCACAAGATGATTTGTTTGTGGTTGCATTTACTGGCACCAAAGGAAAAACGACCTCGGCTTACTTTTTAAAGGGGATGCTTGATCAAATTAATGGTGGTCGCACAGCATTGATTTCTTCTGTCAATGATATTGTCGGTATGAAGCCGGAAGACTCGTTTAAGTCGAGTCTAACCACGCCTGAATCACTCGATTTATTTCGTGATATGCGCCGAGCAGTTGATAACGGTATGACGCACTTGGTCATGGAGGTTTCCTCCCAAGCCTATAAGAAAAATCGAGTATTTGGATTAACCTATGACTTAGGCTTCTTTTTGAACATCACGCCTGACCATATTGGCCCCAATGAACATCCGAATTTTGCCGATTACTTACACTGCAAATTGCAATTATTAGTCAATTCTCGTAAGTGTATTATTAATGCGGAAACTGATCATTTCAGCGAGATTTACGCTGCCGCAACTACGACGACTAATCCTGATAGCATCTATTTGTTTGCTAATCAGAAGTTTGAACGTGTTGCTGGCCAGCCACCAATTGATTTCCGTTATGCGGCAATTGAAACTGATATGAAAGAGACGAGCTTTAGCTTGCACTGTGCAACAGCTAAGGCCAAAACGCTCGATATCGCTGGGCAGTACACACTGCAAATGATTGGCGACTTTAACGAAAGCAATGGGACAGCAGCGATTATCGGTGCTGGACTCGCTGGCGTGACTCAAGCAGTAGCTGCTCGTGGTATTCGGCATGTGACGATTCCGGGCCGGATGCAAACCGAAATGACCAAGCATCATGGGGTAGTTGTGGTTGATTATGCCCACAATAAAGCCTCGATGATGGCACTGATGGGTTTTATGCAAAAGGAATTTAATAATCCCAAGATTATTGTCGTGGTTGGTGCCCCAGGTGATAAGGGCGTTTCACGGCGTCCAGGTTTCAGTGAGAGTTTAACCGCTTATGCGCAACAAGCCTTTTTGACAACGGATGATCCTGGTTTTGAAGATCCACAAAGTATCGCTGAAGAAATTGATGCTGGGATTGACCATTCTAAGTGTCAGGTGACGATTGAACTTGATCGGAAACAAGCCATTCACGCAGCCATTGCGATGGCTGGTAAAGATGATGTGGTCCTGATTTGTGGTAAGGGCGCTGATGGCTTCCAGAAGATTCGCGGCGTGGACACACCATATCCGTCAGATATTGTCGTGGCCCAGAACGTGATTCGTGATTTAGAAAAGTAGGGTCAGCCTCATGAAACACTTTTTTAGCATTATTGGTGGGATGGGGACAATCGCGACTGAAAGTTATGTCCGCTTACTCAATCACCAGGTTAAAATTACGAGAGATCAAGACTATTTGAACTACATTCTAGTCAATGACGCTGAGGTTCCGGATCGTACAGCTTACATTAAGGACCACCGGGCACCGAGCTTTTTTCCAGCACTGAAGGCTGATATTCTTGGTCAAGCATTGCTTAAGCCTGATTTCATGGTACTCCCTTGTAATACGGCGCATTACTTTTATGATGATTTGTCTGCACTCAGTTCAATTCCACTCCTGCACATGATGCGGATTGCGGTGCACCGTTTTAAAGATTTGTATCCTAATGAACATAAGATTGGCTTAATTGCGACCGAAGGTTCGATTTACGATCGCCTTTATGAGCAAGAAATCACTGCTGCTGGTTGCCAAGTGGTCTTTGGTGGCCCTGAGATTCAGCGAATGGTGACGAGTCTGATTTATACGCACATTAAGGAACAAGGTGTGGTTGATGGTCCCTTGTATCATCGTATTTTACAAAAGATGCATGATGACTATGGTTGCAATGTGGTGCTACTAGGTTGTACTGAACTTTCACTAGCACAAGAAAAGGCACCCGATCATCCTTATCAGGTGATTGATCCACAAGCGATTTTGGCTGAGGTGACAATTAAGTTAGCTTTGGCAATTCGTCATGGCGCTGATCCGCAGCAAGTCATTGCGCCATATTTGTATCAAAAAAGCTAAGCATTAATGCTTAGCTTTTTTTGTTATGCGCGTTGAATGGGATCATATTTGTGGGCGAGCTGTGCCAAAGCATCAATCCAAGTAGCATCATCGTTTAAGGCAGAGAGTAAGTGGAAATGCTGACCACCCGCTTGCAAGAAGGAAGCGCGGGTTTGGTTTGCTAGTTCATCGATGGTTTCTAGGCAATCAGACACAAAGCTAGGCGCAATGACGAGTATATTGGTATAACCTTCTTCGGCTAGACCCTTAACGGTAGCAGCAGTTCGTGGTTGTAGCCAAGCAATCGGTCAAAACTGTGACTGATAACTCTGAAAACATGGCATTATTAAGTTGAGCCGGCGCAGCAATGCGCTAGTAGTTCGATTGCAGCGTGCCTTGTAAGGATCACCGGTGTCAGCATAATGCTTGGGAATATCATGATAAGAAAAAAGTACGCAATCTGGCTTAATCCGCTTAACGGCATTTCGGATTTTGGTTGCCAGTGCCGTAATATAAGGTTCAAAATCAGAATAGTCGCTGACTAAATGCAAGTCCGGCATAGTTTGCCGTTGGGCATAAAAGTGCTCGATGGCCGTGTGAATTGCACCAACAGTCATCGTTGAATATTCAGGATAGAGCGGGATGACCGTCAAGCTACTAATCCTCTCATGCTCGAACTCGCTGAGCACGCTGTTAATGCTGGGCGAACTATAACTCGTCGCATAGCGGACGGTATAATCAGGTAGCACGGCCTGTAAGAGCATTGCTTGCCGCTTAGTATAATAGTGTAATGGCGAACCTAACTGGTCGTCCCAGACTTGTCGATAACGCCGAGCAAATTTCGCCGTATGCAGTGGTAAAAAAAATAAGTGTAACAGGGGCTGCCATAGGTATGATGGTAGTGACACCATACGATGGTCACTCAGCAGTTGACTGAGGTAAACTTTAACGGCCTTAGCTGTGGGTGCCGCTGGGCTACCTAAATTAACTAATAAAACACCTTTTTTATCACTCATTTTTGGCTAGATCCTTTCAACTAATAATCTTACTTTTTCATTCTACTACAACATATAGTTGAAATGTACAACAATATACAATATATAGATAGCGGTATTTAGTCTCCACCTCTTTCTGGTAATAATATAATTTTTTCACGTAGTAGTTTTTTCCATGTGACCATTTGAAATAAGACTTAATTTGATTTGACTTGAATTTTTTTGAATTAATATGACGAAAAATGATTGATTTTAGTAATGAACGCGCATACAATATGCAACAGGGGTAATGATATGCTAACCGAAAAAAGGCAAAGAGTCATTGAAGGTTACCTAGATGAACATGATTTCTGTCAGGTTACAGAACTCTGTCACCTTACCCAGACTTCTGAATCAACGATTCGACGTGACCTCATCCAGCTAGAGAAAGCTGGTGTGCTAACTCGAGTGCATGGTGGTGCACGTTCAATTCGCGACTTTTCACGTGATGTGTCACAACATGTGCGTTTTGGGCGTAATCACCAGGCTAAAATTGCAATTGCGCGTTACGCAGCTCAAAAAGTCCAGCCGGGCAGCTATATTTTTATTGATGCCGGAACGACGACTTATGAGATGGTTCCTTTTTTAGCGCAAATTCGTGATTTGACCATTGTGACAAATGGCCTTGAGACTGCACTTTGTGCGCTCGGCCACCAAATTGAAACCATTTTAATTGGGGGACGGATTAAAGCGGATACGCACGCCGGTGTTGGTACCTTTGCACTAAAGCAATTAGCTACCATGAACTTTACGGCTAGCTTTATTGGGGCCAATGGTCTTGACGCTCAGGGGCATTTGATGACGCCAGAGCCAGAAGAAGCTGCTATTAAAGCAGCTGAAATGGCCCAAGCGCAGACGACCTACGTCTTAATGGATGCTAGTAAAATTGGGGAACGTCATTTCGTCACTTTTGGTCAAGCTAATCAGGCTACTATTATTACCAGTCAACTATCACAGGCGGCGAAGGCAGCGATTCCAGCTGACATTCGCCTAGAGGAGGCAATTTATTCATGATTTATACAGTTACCGTTAATCCAGCACTTGACTATGTGATGTCACTCACAAAAGTGGTCTCAGGTGCAGTTAACCGCACGGCTAATGATACTTTCTTAGCTGGTGGTAAAGGGATTAATGTGTCACAAATCCTTAACCAATTGGGAATTGATAATACGGCTTGGGGTTTTGTGGGTGGCTTTACTGGGAAAGAATTAATCCGGCAACTTAACCAAAAGCGGATTGTCAGTGACTTTGTGACCATTTCTGATGATACGCGTGTCAATGTCAAGGTGCATGCACAGAAAGAAACCGAAATTAATGCTGCCGGTCCGACGATTACGGCTCAAGAAATTACGGCTTTTAAGGCGCGTTTAGCTGATTTGAAGGCTGGCGATGTGGTGGTCATGAGTGGATCACTTACCCCAAGTTTGCCACAGGACTTTTACCAACAATTATTGCCTACGATTCGCGAGGCTGGCGCTGATTTTGTCGTTGATACGACTGGCGAGGCATTGCTGTCAACGCTCGATTATCAACCACTCGTGATTAAACCAAATCAGCATGAATTAGCTGCCCTCTTTGATACGACTTTTGCTTCAGATGAAGTGATGCTAGATTATGCGAAAAAGTTGCTACAAAAGGGTGCTAAGAATGTCATGATTTCACTTGCTGGCGATGGCGGTTACTTACTGACACCAGAGCATGTCTACCATGCTAAAGGTGCGGTGGGAACTGCCATTAACTCAGTTGGTGCTGGCGATTCCATGATTGCTGGCTTTGTGGGGACCTACGTCAGAACCCAAGATCCAGTCGCTAGTTTCCGGATGGGGATGGCTTGTGGTGCCGCCACTGCCTTTACCAAGGATATTGCAGTGAAGAGTCAAATTGAAGCTGTCCTACCACAAATTGTGGTGACACAAATTTCCTAAATTGGAAGGGAGCAAACAATGAAGATTAAAGATATTTTAGCTGAAGAGTCCATGATTATGGACCTAAAGGCTACCAATAAAAAGGCTGCGATTGATGAAATGGCAGCACTTGAAGTTAAAACCGGTGTTGTTAACGATCAGATAGCTTTTGTGAAGTCAATTTGGGACCGTGAACATGAGAGTACCACTGGTATTGGTGGCGGGATTGCAATGCCACATGCGCGTAATAAGAGCATTACTAAGGCTCGGGTATTATTTGCCAAGAGTACTGCTGGTGTTGACTTTGATGCGTTAGATGGTCAACCAGTTCATCTCTTCTTCATGATTACTGCACCTGCTGGTGCTGATAATACCCACTTGGAAGCTTTATCGAAATTAGCTAGCTTATTGATTAATCCTGATTTAGTTGAACAGTTGAAGCAGGCAACGAAGCCAAGCGAAGTCTTAGCATTATTTGAAGCTGCCGAGCAAGCTAAAGATGCGGCTGATCAAAAGCCGAAACCACAAGCAACTGATCATAAGCGCCCATTAATTGTTGGGGTTACTGCTTGTATCAATGGGATTGCCCATACCTATATGGCCGAGGAAGCTTTAATTAAGGCTGGTGATAAATTAGGCGTTGATGTCCGGATTGAAACCAATGGATCTGAAGGTGTTAAGCATCGTTTAACGGCTGATGAGATTAAGCGTTCAATCGGGGTGGTCATCGCTTCCGATAAGAAAGTTGACATGCCACGTTTTGATGGCAAAGCTTTAACGAACCATCCTGTTGTGGCTGGTATTAATGAACCTGAAAAGTTGATCAAGGAAGTTGTGGATGGCAAGGCAGGCGTTTATCATACGACCGAAGCTAATACTAGCAGTTCTGAGACTAGTTTAAGTGGTTGGTCAGCAATTTATAAACACTTGATGAACGGGATTTCCCATATGTTACCATTCGTCATTGGTGGTGGGATTTTGATGGCTATTTCCTTCATTATCGAACGCTATGCAGGTGGTCCACAATCACCAGCGTTTGTTTTCCTCAATAATGCTGGGAATATGTCCTTTGCCTTCATGGTGCCAGTCTTATCCGCTTATATTGCCGAATCAATTGGTGATTTGCCAGCCCTCATGCCTGGGTTTGTGGGCGGCTTTATGGCCACTGTTTATGCGGGTGCTTACGGTGGTGCTTACACTGCCAATATGTTTGCCAATGCTAAATCACCAGCTGGTTTCTTAGGTGGTCTGGTTTCCGGGTTCATTGCTGGTTACTTGATGGTTGGCTTGAAGCGTGTCTTTGCCAAATTGCCGAAGTCAGTTGAAGGGATGAAGCCAATGCTGCTTTACCCAATCTTGGGTTTACTCTTCATTGCAGCGATTATGTACTTTGCGGTTAATCCAATCTTTAGTGGGATTAATGCGGCGATTACGAGCTTCTTAAATGGTATGTCTGGTGCTAACTTAGCAGTCTTAACCACGATTTTAGCTGCCATGATGTCAATTGATATGGGTGGCCCTTTCAATAAGGCGGCTTATGTCTTCGCTTCTGGTGCCTTTGCTAATAACCCACATTCCGGTACTGCAGCTGTTTTAATGGCTGCTGTCATGGTTGGTGGGATGGTGCCACCATTTGCTACTGCCATGGCAACCGCCTTCTTTAAGAACAAGTTTACAGATGCTGAACAACACGCTGGTATTTCTAACTGGGTATTAGGCTTCTCCTTCATTACTGAAGGTGCCATTCCTTTTGCTGCAGCTGATCCAGCTCACGTGTTACCTTCATGTATTTTAGGCGCTGGGATTGGTGGTGCTTTGGTTGGCCTTTGGGGCATTCAAGTACCAGCTCCTCATGGCGGCTTATGGGTTTCACCATTATCTAATCACATTGCCCTCTTCTTCTTGGCTACGTTGATTGGTTCCATCATTGCTGCTGTCGTGCTTGGTTTCTGGAAGAAGCCAGTCACAACGACTAAGTAATTTTATGAAAAAAGCTATCACTTGATTGTGATAGCTTTTTTGTTTGCAATGCAGTAATCAGCTTAGCTTGTTTGAGCATGGTATGATAAAGGTAAAAAAACTTTTTAGGAGGTTTGTGGTGTTATTATCCGCTTCAACTTTTGCTTTACCAACAACGCAGGAACTAACGCCTGAACAAGTGCAGCTTAAGCAAGCTGTTTTTACTTTTATCCACGATCATCTTCATGATGCTCAACCAGCAGTTTTTATGATTAGTGGGGATGCTGGTTCCGGTAAAAGTGCGGTGCTTAATACAATTTTTACCGAGCTCGAGCAACAAGCTGGAAATCAGACAAGTCCGTTTAGTCAGACCGATAATCATTTATTAGTCAATCATAATGAGATGCTCAAAATTTATCGGGAACTTGCAGGACAAAATCCATTTTTACATAAGAATCGATTTGAAAAGCCCACCCCGTTTATTAATCGTTACCAGAAAAAGGGGCAACATGCCGATGTGGTATTTGTCGATGAGGCGCAACTGCTCTTGAGTCAATCGGATCCATTTAATCACTTTAATGGCGATAATCAGCTAGCTGAACTTTTGAAATTGGCTCAGGTATTGGTGTTAGTGCTTGATTTTAATCAGGTAGTGAAATTAAAAAGTTGTTGGTCACGTGAGCGGGTAGCCCAGTTATTGGCCGGCAAAACGGTGAAAGTGGCGCAGCTGCATCAGCAATTGCGCATGGCAGTTGAACAGGTGACGACGTGGGTGGATCAATTTGTGGCTGGTCATTTGCAACCATTCCCGCAGACGCGGGGCTATGAATTGCGCGTCTTTGATGATGGGCAGCCACTCTTTTATTGGGTTAAGCGCCATGATCGTCAAAGTGGGTTATCACGGGTGTTAGCCACGACCGATTTTCCCTTTCGAGTTTATACTGCTCAGCCTTGGTATGTGACGGCTGGGACCTTACGTTTACCGTGGGATCGCTATAATCGTGCGGACCGACCGTGGGCGAGTCAACCTCAAACCATTAATGAAGTGGGTTCGATTTATACGATTCAGGGGTTTGATCTTAATTATGCCGGAGTTATTTTGGGTCCTAGTGTTACTTATTCACTCAAAACGCACCAAATTGAATTATTACCAGAAAAATTTGAGGATCAGACGGCTTTTAGACAGCGAAAACAGCACGATTTAGCTAGCTTACCACAGGCGCAATTGGCTTTGGTGAAACATGTGCTGAATATTTTACTCAAACGCGGGCGTTTAGGCTTGGGACTATATGCCGTCGATCCAGCCTTAGAAGCCCAATTATTAAAACTAGCACAGTAGCGCGAGGAGGACCATTAATGATGAAGTCAGCCGACTATATTGAAATTAAGAATGCCCAGCAGAACAATTTACAACATGTCAATTTAAAGCTCCCGAAGTACCAAATTACCGTTGTGACGGGCTTATCAGGTTCGGGCAAGTCGTCGCTTATTTTTGATACCTTAGCTGCGACTTCGAGACGGGAATTAAATGAAACCTTTCCTAGTTTTACGCAACAATATTTACCTAAATTTGGTCAACCAGAAGTCGACCGCATTGATCATTTGCCGGTCGCAATTGTGGTAGAACAAAAACCAGTGGGGCAAAATGCGCGTTCAACGTTAGCGACTTATACGGGGATTTACTCTTTGCTCCGGTTATTGTTTTCACGGATTGGTCAGCCTTGGGTTGGTTATTCGGATAGCTTTTCGTTTAATTTGCCGCAAGGCATGTGTCCTAAATGCCAAGGGCTTGGGTATGTGGATGTTATTAATGAAACGGACATCATTAACAAACAGCAATCATTGAATGAGGGGGCCATTCACTTTGTGAGTTTTGCGCCGGGGACTTGGCGCTGGAAACGTTATGCTAGAGCCGGGTTATTTGATCCTGACAAAAAAATTACGGATTATACCCCAGCTGAATATGAGCTGTTAATGCATGCCCCGCAGCAGAAATTGAAAAATCCACCTGCGTGGTGGGGTAAAACACAATTGTATGAAGGCTTAGTGCCACGAATTATGCGTTCAATGGTTTACAGTGCGGAAGGTAAGCACCATCAAGCAGCGATTCGTGAAGTTGTTAAGCGGGAAGTGTGTCCGCTGTGTCATGGGGCCAGATTACAAGCAAAGATCCTAACGAGTCAAATTAACCAGCAAAATATCGCACAAGTTAGTGCGTTAGATTTGATTAAATTGCAGGCTTTCTTAGGGGCAATTAAGGCGCCACTAGCTGCTTCAGTTATTCGTGAATTACAATTAAAAGTTCAGTCACTCATTGATATTAGATTAGGTTATTTATCACTAGACCGGGCCACCGATACCCTTTCTGGCGGTGAGACTCAGCGCATTAAGTTAGCTAAGTATCTGACGAGTTCGTTGTCAGACCTAGTATATATTCTGGATGAACCCAGTGTGGGTTTGCATCCACATGATTTACAGTTAATTCGTCGGGCGCTCATCCGTTTGCAGCAACATGGCAATACGATTATTGTGGTCGATCATAATCCGGCTATGATTGCCATGGCTGATTGGGTGGTCGAAATGGGCCCAGCAGCTGGCCAAGCTGGCGGCCAAGTGACGTTTACGGGGACATATGCGCAATTACTAGCATCTGATACTTTAACCGGCCAAGCGTTACGAACGCCGCTACAGTTTAAACCGGTGCGACAACCAACTGGTTGGCTAAGCTTGCAACATGTGCAGCAACATAATTTACATGATGTTAGTGTTAAGCTTCCGAGTGGGGTTTTGACGGCTGTTTCAGGACCAGCCGGGTCCGGGAAAAGCACGCTAGTTGATGCGATTAAAGCGCATTTGACAGTTCCTTATATTGATTTGAGCCAACAAGCTGGTAATGTGACGATTCGCTCAACGCCAGCCACTTATCTTAAAATCTTAGATCCGATTCGGCAGTTATTTGGTCATGCCAATGGCGTCTCAACTCAGCTCTTTAGTTATAACGGCAAGGGAGCTTGCCCGCGTTGTAAGGGCAAGGGCGTGACGATTACCAATATGGCCTTTATGGATCCGGTGGTACAGGTTTGTGAACTGTGTCATGGTCAGCGTTATTGTGCTCAAGCACTTTCCTATCAATATCATCATAAAAATATCCATGAGGTGTTAACGTTGCCGATTACTGCTGCCTTAACGTTCTTTGCGGATCAACCCAAGATTGCAACTAAATTGCGTTACTTGGTGGAAGTAGGGCTGGGATATTTGACGTTAAGTCAATCAATGACCACGTTATCTGGTGGCGAGCGGCAACGGGTACGCTTAGCATTGGAACTTAATCACCAAGGCCAATACTATTTCTTAGATGAGCCAACGACCGGACTCCATTTGCATGATATTGATAGTCTCTTAGTGTTATTCAATCGGTTAGCTGATCAAGGCAATACCCTTGTTTTAATTGAACACAACTTACGCGTACTAGCACAAGCTGATTACTTAATCGATTTAGGGCCAGATGCGGGCAAGTATGGTGGCAAAATTTGCTTTGCTGGTCTGCCTAAGGATGCCCTTAATTGTCCACAGTCACGGACTGGTGCGGCTTTTAAAGCAGCTATGACTAAAGCATAAAGTGGCGGTTTTTACTTCCGCTTGTTTTAGATTGCCTTGATATGATATACTTGTAAGATTTATGAAAGGGGCAATATAACGTGAATCAGACAATAACGCAAAATGCAGTCACAGTGACTGCCCTTACGATGAAATTCGATGCAAAAACCGTTTTTCATGACTTAAACTTTGAACTTAAACAGGGATCCATGACCGCCTTACTCGGGCCTAATGGCACTGGAAAAACGACTCTTATTAGTATTTTGATGGGGATGCTACCGGCTACAGCGGGTAGTTATACCTTTGCACCGGGCATAAAATTGGGCTATGTGCCACAATTTCGCAACCTTGATGCTGAATATCCGTTATCCATTCGATCCTTCATGGAATTGAATGGGCCACTCTTTAAAAGTGCAGAATTTAAAGCGGAAGTAAATCATGAATTAATCGAGACACATTTAGATTCAATCCAGCATATTCGCATGGGGGAAGCTTCCGGTGGGCAAAAGCAACGCGCTTATTTGGCGCAGGCCTTATTAGATAAGCCCAATATGATTATTTTAGATGAAGCAACTGCCAGTCTAGATCCGGCAGCTAAAGAAGAGCTCATGGGTCTCATCAAGCACCTCAACGAAAAACATCAAATGACCGTGCTGTTTGTGACGCATGATGTTCCTTTAGCCAAGAAATATATGAAGGAATATCTATATTTGAATCGCGGGCAGTTAACGCAAGGCAAAATGGCCACGTTCACGGAGGTGTATGAGTAATGTTTCAATTTGAATTTATGCGGTATGCCTTTTTAGCCAGTACATTCATTGCGGTAACGTGCGGGATTGTCGGCGTTTATGTGGTTGCGCGTTCATTTAGTTTCTTAGCGCATACGTTATCAGAAATTGGCTTTGCCGGTGCAGCCTTTGCTGTTTTTATCGGAATCTCACCGCTATGGGGGATGCTACTCTTTACTTTATTAGGCTCAATTAGTGTCGGTGAGTTGTCCTTGCATACAGATCAGAAGGAATCGTCTATTAGTGCCATTTCAGCTTTATTTATTGGGATGGGGGTCTTGTTTTTAGCTATTTCTGGTTCAAACAGTCGGTATGCCACGAACATTTTATTTGGTAGTATTGTCGGCGTTGACCAGCAAGATGTGATTCAACTGATTACACTGTCGCTCGTCGTATTACTTATGCTATTGGCAGTTGCTCGGCCACTCAATTTTGATTCTTTTGATCACATCGGTGCTGTCGCAACTGGACTTAAGACTGGCTTTGTCGGCATTGTATTCTTAGTTGCCTTAGCAATGTCAGTCTCGATTGGCTCGCAGATTGTGGGTTCACTGTTAGTCTTTATTCTATTAACGCTCCCAGCGTCAACCGCGCGCTATATTGGACGTAGTATCTGCGCGATGGCATGCTGGTCAGTGCTGTTTGCACTGATTGGCGTTTGGGCGGGTTTATATTTAGGCTTTATTACAAATTGGCCAGTAACTTTCTTCATTGCGGTAATCGAAGTAGCCATTTATCTCGTTGCCTACCTCATTCATGCGATTCGAAAGTAGCTTGATTAATTCAAGCGACAAAAAAGCTACTTCAGTTGAAGTAGCTTTTTGTGATGTGAGAAACTTTAATTTCTATATCAATTATATGATTATTTCGGGAATTTTGCAAGGGCTAGAGCTGAACTTGTGAATAAAAGCACTAGAATTGGCCGATTAAACTATCAAATTCATCAAGTCGCCGTTCAAAAGTCTTGAAGGCATCTTCTAAATAATCAGCTTGCGTCATATCAACGCCAGCGCGATTCATGATGTCAGCTGGGTAAGCACTTGAACCTGCTTTTAAAAAGCCAAGGTAAGCTTCGCGGTCGGCATCAGTGCCATGGACGACCTTATTAGCAAGTGCCGTCGCCGCTGCAAAGCCAGTGGCATATTGGTAGACGTAGAAATCGTAATAGAAATGCGGAATCCGTGACCATTCTTTGGCAATTTCGCCGCCAGGCTCAACACTATCACCATAGTAGCGCGCATTCAGCTTGCCATAGAAGTCATTCAAGCGGTCAGCGGTGAGGGCTTCGCCCTTCGCGTCAGTTTCATGAATAAATTGTTCAAATTCGGCAAATTGCGTTTGGCGATATAACGTGCCCTTGAAAGAGTCTAGATAGTAATTTAAAATAAAGGCTCGTGTCTTCGGGTCAGTGATATGATCCAAGAAATATTCGGTTAAAATATTTTCATTTGTGGTCGATGCAATTTCGGCAACAAAAATCGGATATTCACCATAAACGTAAGGTTGGGTATGACGGGTGTAAAAGCTATGAACGGAATGGCCCGTTTCATGGACGAGAGTGTAGAGTGAATCGACATTATCTTCCCAATTGAGGAGTTCGTAAGGATCCGTATCGTAGGTACCTCCAGAATAGGCACCAGTGACCTTGTTTTGCGATTCAACCACATCAATCATCCGATGGTTAAAAATTTCATCCACATGTTTGAGGTAATCCTTGCCAAGTGGCGCTAGCGCCTTTTTAGCAGTCTTAGTAGCTTCTTCAAAAGTGTAAGATAGCGACGGTTTACCGGTTAAGGGAACATAGAGATCCCACATTTGTAAGTCTTTAAGGCCTAGAATTCGTTTACGCAGGCCAACATAGCGGTGGAGTAAATCAAGGTGGTGATTCACTTCGGTAAACAGGGTGTCATAAACTTTAGTTGGCACACCGCTTGCAAACAAGGCAGCATCACGGGCATTCTTGAAGTGATGCGCTTCTGCGAGGTAATTGTGTTTTTTAACGACCCCGGCCAAGGTGCTGGCAAGTGAATTTTCAAATTGATCGTAGCTGGCATACATGACATCGAAGGCATTTTTACGAACTTTCCGATCCTGTGATTGAATGAGCAGCGAGTAGAGACCATCAGAGAGTTGAACCATTTCGCCTTGTTCATCTTGGACATAGCCATATTTCATATCTGAATTGGTGAGTACGTTAAAAGTGTTCTCAGAACTACCCATAGCGTCTTGTGCGGCCGCAATCAATTTTTCTTGTTCAGCCGATAAAGTATGGGGCTTTCTTGCCATAATCTCATCGAACCAGTGATCGTAAGCGTGTAATTTAGGCTCAGTGGTCATAAAATTAGCGAGTTGTTCCTGTGGCAGGTTTAGAATTTCGGAATCTACAAATGCTGTCGCAGCGTCAAATTTATTGGCAAGACTTTGGGCCCGACTCGTATAAGCTAAGTAGTGGGTGTTGCCAGTATCAACATCACTGGCGTGACTGGCATAGACGTAGAGCTTTTCAACGCGGCGCCGGACATCCAAAATTTGGCTTATCCCGCTTAGGAGCTCAGTGGCACTAGCAGTCAATTGTCCTTTTAAGGCAGGCAACGCGGCCATGGCAGTTTTAACTGCTTCGAATTCTTCCTCCCAAGCAGTATCCGTCTTAAAAATCCGACTTAAATCCCAGGTTAAAGCCACTGGGACTTCACTTCTTTTTGGAATATTCATATTAAATTTCCTCTTCTTTCCATATATGCTATATCTTAGGCG